>CAVHYP010000004.1:0-33187 GCA_963640465.1 Bacteroidaceae bacterium
CCCATTGAAGCATAGTATGTCAAAAATACCACGCAAAATGACCCATACGCCAAAATATTACGTTTGACGAGGACGAGATTCAGGAACAGCGACAGGTGATATCCGGTACAGGATTCTTTATCGATGATCGTGGACTGATAATGACAAATAGGCATGTGGCACAACCGCAAATTGATATTCGTGATGTGAAGGACGGGTACAACCTGTTGATATCAAGGGTCAAGTTGTTGTACTCCATGCAGATGGAAAAACTAAGCAATGATTTCGACGAGCTGGAGAACTCCAAGAGGTTGTGCTATGATTATGACTATTATGGCAACTATATTTTTGATTCTGACACGTACCAGGAGATTGTGTCGCAGCAGGATGAGCTGCGGACTGAATATGCGTCGCTTAGCGAGACAAGGGATGCTCTTGATGACAATGTTTCGATCCGGGAACTGGACATCAAGGCCAATTGCCTTTTGGGTATTGCCTATAACGATACCTATATCACTTCCGACAAGGACTTCATAGACAAGAACCCCTGTGTGCTTGTGAGGGCTTCTACTGAGGACAATACGGATTTGGCATTGATTCAGCTGAAGAACAAGAAGACTCCGGAGGGCACTTTTGTGTTTGACACTGACGGCAATAAGGAAGAAAGTGCCATGGACAAACTCAAGAGCCTCTTTAGTGAGGATGATGATGCGGAACTGAAGATTGACCAGAATCTGTATATGATTGGCTATAATGCTGGTCCTACGCTGGCAACGACAAAGCAGGGTGTGCAGGTACAGATGACGAGCGGCAAGGTATCGCAGTTGCCTGACGGCGAGCGTCTATTATACAGTATCCCTACGGTGCAGGGTTCAAGTGGTAGCCCTGTGATAGACGAGAAAGGACGGCTGGTGGCAGTGAACTTTGCAAAACTTATTGGTTCGGATAATTTCAACTTCGGCATCCCAATGAACAAGGTCCGTAGGTTTTTGCATAAGCATAGATAGCGGAGGTTGATTGTTTCGTCTTGCCATGCGGAAGGTTTGATAGAAGCAAAACGCATGATACGTTAATAAGCGCTAGGAGCTAGCTCTCCGAGAGCGTAAAAGCAAGCGAAGGAATTAGTGGATTGAAAATATTACGAGCTGCGCTCGAGTGCTATCGTCTACGCTCTCGGAGAGAGCTGACTCCTACATAGCGAACTTGCGTTCGAACGAGCAAACAATGCGAGCTATCGCTCGAGTGTTATCGTCTACGGTTTCGGAGAAACCTGACTCCTATTCCCGCGCTCATCTTAGCTCACCCATCCGGCATGCCGCATGGCTAACACAAAACATAAAACACAAAACCTAAGACATTTTGTTGACTACTGGCTCTGCTTTACAGTACCTTATGCTTTCTTTTCCGTGCCTCTTCGAGGGTAAGTAATTGCGGCTTCTGTCTGTTGTATTCATCGCGCAGTTGTGACTGATGTGACTTCAGATCTGCAATGTATTTGTCTTTGGTGCGGGGGTCGAGCACTTTCTGTGCTTCAACCACGTTTTGTGATGCGTCTTTCAACCAGATGACGGGCCCGTTGTACTCTGTTGCAATCTTGAGTGCTGTGTGCAGATCGCTTGTGGTGGCTCCGCCAATCATGAGCGGTACGGATATTCCTGCCTCACGCAGGGCATGGGCTGTGTTTGTCATCTCGGTAAGCGAAGGAGTGATGAGCCCTGACAGTCCAATCAGGTCTGCATGGGTGGCTTTGGCTTGCTCCACAATCGTTTCTGCCGGCACCATGACTCCAAGGTCGGTTATCTCGTAACCATTGCAGCCCATGACTACAGACACGATGTTCTTGCCGATGTCGTGCACATCGCCTTTCACGGTTGCAAGCAACACATGTGGGTGGCGGGACGATTCCTGATGATTGGCAGATGAAGAATGTTTGTGCGTAGGGATATGGCAGCAAGGGCATTCTTCTGTCTTTGTCGGCTGGTTGTTTGCCTGTTCGATGTAGGGTTGGAGTATCGTGACTGCCTGCTTCATGGTGCGTGCGGTCTTGACCACTTGTGGAAGAAACATCTTTCCTTCTCCGAAGAGTTTTCCCACCTTGTTCATTGCTTCCATCAATGGCCCTTCAATCACTTTCACTGGGGTGTGCAACTGTTTGAGTGCATCCATCAGTGCTGGTTCCAGCCCTTCGGTTGTTCCCTTCATGATCATCTCTTCAAGTGTAATCTCCTTCTTGTCGACAACACTCTCTTCTTTGGTGGTTGTGAGGTTCTGGGCAATGTCGGTGAGACGTTCTGTGGCGTCCTTGCGTCGGTTGAGCAACAGATCGTCGATTGCTTCTACCAGGTCGCTTGGTATGTCGGCATAGGTGACTTTCGCCGATGGATTGACGATTGCCATCTCCATTCCCTCGCTGATGGTGTGGTAGAGGAACACAGCATGGATTGCCTCGCGCAGGTAGTTGTTGCCTCTGAAGGAGAACGACAGGTTGCTTATTCCTCCGCTGATGTGGGAGTGGGGAAGATTTTGCCTTATCCAGCGTGTGGCACGGATGAAGTCGAGACCGTAGTTGGCATGTTCTTCAATGCCTGTTCCCACTGCGAGTACGCAGGGGTCGAAGATGATGTCGGAGGAATTGAACCCGATTCCGATCAGAAGGTTGTATGCTCTTTGGCAAATCTGTATCTTGCGGTCGAAGGTGGTGGCTTGTCCTTCTTCATCGAAAGCCATGACGACGAGTGCTGCTCCGAGACGTTTTACCTCACTTGCTTTGGCAAGGAAGGCTGCCTCTCCTTCTTTTAGCGACAATGAGTTGACTATGCACTTGCCCTGCACGCATTTGAGTGCGGCTGTGATGACGTCCCATGTGGACGAGTCGATCATGAGCGGCACTTTGGAGATATCGGGATCGGACATGAGGAGGTTGACGAAATGTACCATCTCTGCCTTGGAATCGAGAAGCCCATCGTCCATATTGATGTCGAGCACCATTGCACCGTCTTCCACCTGGCGGCGTGCAATCTGCATTGCTTCGTCGTAGTTGTGCTCGCTTATGAGTCGTAGGAATTTGCGTGAACCTGCTACGTTGCACCGTTCACCGATATTCATGAAATGTACCTCAGGTGTGACCTTGAGCACTTCAAGTCCGGAGAGAGTGAAGGTGGTGTCGGGTTGGCACGGGACATGCACGTTGCCGATAAGTCCTTCTTCGATGAGTGTGTCGTGCAGCAATTTGATGTATGCAGGTGTAGTTCCGCAGCAACCGCCAAGGATGTTTACGAGTCCTTCACGTGCGAATTCCTTTGTCTGTTCCACGAAATCCTGTGGTGTCTGGTCGTAGGCTCCCATTTCGTTGGGGAGTCCTGCGTTGGGGTGGCAACTGATGAAGTAAGGCGCTTTGGCTGACAATTCACGTATGAATGGTTTCAGTTCGGCTGCTCCGAATGAACAGTTGAGCCCCACTGTGAATATGTCGGCATGGGCAACGGATGCAAGGAATGCCTCGATGGTTTGTCCCGACAGGGTGCGTCCTGCCTTGTCGGAAACGGTGACGGACAGCATGAGTTTAACATTCCTGTCAGTTGTTTTCATCGCTTGTTGTGCTGCATAGATGCCTGCTTTGGCATTGAGTGTGTCGAAGATGGTTTCGAGAAGGATGCCGTCGACTCCGTTCTCTATCAGGGCGGTAATTTGCTCGGTGTAGGCGCTTACCAGTTCATCGAACGTGATGTCGCGTCTGGCTGGGTCGCTTACGTCCGGGCTCATGGAGCAAGTGTGATTGGTAGGACCAACACTTCCCACGACATAACGTGGCTTGGATGGATCCTGTTTCGTGAATTCGTCTGCTACCTCACGTGCCAGCCGTGCTCCTGCTGCATTCAACTCTTTTATCTTGTCGGTTGCATCATAGTCTGCCTGCGAAATCCTCTGTGAGGAGAATGTGTTGGTGGATATGATGTCGGCTCCAGCCTGCAGATATTCGGTGTGCATTTGCTTTATGACTTCGGGGTGGGTGAGGTTGAGCATATCGAAATTGCCACTGAATCCACGTTGCTGGAGGACAGTGCCGGTTGCTCCGTCCAGTATAAGTATTCTGTCCATAGTTTTCAGTGTTTCATTGCACGGTCCATTTCCCGCTTATCTTCTTTCTCTCTTATTGACTGTCGCTTGTCGAATGTTTTCTTGCCTCGTGCCAGTGCTATGTCGAGTTTTGCAATTCCCTTGTTGTTGATGTAGAGTCGGGTAGGGACAATGGTGAAGCCGGGGTTCTTTGACTCTGCCTCGAGATAGCGCAGCTCTTTCTTGTTGAGCAGCAGTTTGCGTTCTCTCCGTTCGGTGTGGTTGTTGTATGACCCTTGCAGGTAGAGTGCGACATAGGTGTTCTTTGCCCACAATTCTCCTGCGGCAAAGTAGCAGTAGCTGTCTACAAGGCTTGCCTTGCCCATGCGGATGGACTTGATTTCCGTTCCGGTGAGCACAATGCCGGCTGTGTAGACATCAATGAATTCGTAGTCGAATGATGCCCTGCGGTTTTTGATGTTTATATGTGGTTGCTTTATGTCTTTGTTCTTTGCCATCTTGTTGTCCTTGCTTCTTTTCTACTTGCAATTTCAGTTATTCCTGCAATTGTCTATTGCTTTCCTTCTAGCCTCTTTTCTATGTTCTTTTGCTTCTCCATGAATGTCTCTGCAATGGCTGGTGTCACTGTTTCTTCCCAGTCGTCGAGGTATTCGTCGCCATAGTTGTTGAGTTTGTCGAACTTCTCGTACTGTGCCATGAATTCTTCTTCGCTCTTGTCGGCTTCGAGTTCTTCTTTGTGAGCTTTGTATTCGTGGTAGACTTCGTAGAGGAACTTGCTGAAGTCTATCATTCCCCATTCTTTCTTGAGCAACATGGGGAAGGGTCCTTGGAGTACATAGGTGCCGTATCCGTTTTGAATCAGCTGGATGAATCCTCCTTCCATCACCTCGTCGCGCAGGTAACGGTAGGCAAGCAGACAATGCTCGTCGAGTGTCAGCTCTGTCATGTTGTCTGCGGTGAGTTGGCCTCCGACTCTCTGAAGGAGCCGGTCTGTTGTCTGGTTGATGTAGTCTACTGCTTCCTGATATTCCATGTGCTTATTTGTTGAGCTCTTTAATCCAGCCATTGCGGTAGGCAAAGAGCAGTTTCTTCAAATCGTTTACTTTCTTTATCAACACCTTTCCTTTGTCGGTGTCTCTCACATACATTCTGTTTTGGCTGAGTTCCACAATCTGGCGTGTGCTCTTGATGTCCACTCCCTTGCGAATGGTTTCTTCGGCTGATTTGAACGGCTGGTGCTGCACCAGTTCCAGTCCGCGTGAGTGGAAGGTGAGGGTGTAGCCTGCTATTCCGGTCTTTGGCTGGTAGGCTCTTGAGAATCCGCCGTCGATGACGAGGTGCTTGCCTCCTGCCTTGATTGGTGTCTCGCCTTTGATGGTGCGCACTGGCACGTGTCCGTTGATTATATGCCGGTGCTGGCCTTTCACTCCGAAGTTGTCCATAATCATGTCCATCACTGCTTCGCTGTCGCCGTACTTGTAGTATTCGCCTTTCTTCTCGGTGTAGGTGGATGGGTCGTCAATGAAGTAGCGCTCGAAGGTTGTCATGCGGTCTTTGTCGAACAGCGGACTGTTTTTTCCGCACCAGAGATACCAGAGGTAGTCGATGGCATATTGCTTGTCTTCTTTCCTTGCATCGTTGCTGAATGCGGTTCTGACAATCTTTTCTGTCTGCTTCATCATGTCGATGCCTTTGTATTTCTTTCCTCTGATGTCGACTTCCTTCAGCGATCCGTCCTTGTTGAGCGGGATGGATGCATGGAACAGGAGGTTGGAGTTGACCACAGAGTACATGCTTCCGTGGGAGAGCAGGTTGCTGATGTGTTTGTGGAGTTTGTCGCTTGTGGTGAACGAGTGTACCATCCGGTCCATCACGTGTTCTTCTTCTGCGCTCAGTTCGTAGGGATGCTCGGGGTTGATGGTCGGGAGGAACGTGTCGGTGAGCGGGTAGGTTGTGCCGTCGAGTGTGATGGTGCCTTTCCCTTTGTCAATCAGATGGAGGAGGTTGCGGTCTGCCATTCCGAACTCGGGACGGCGGTTGATGATCTTTGCTTCTTCCTTGAACTGTATGATGGAGATGGCTTTGTGCATGAGTGTCATGAGCCGTTCTGTCAGTTCATCTTCCTTGTTCTCCTGCAGATGGGTGATTCCGAACCGCTCGCATGGGTCATCGTGATAGGTGTTGATGGCAAAGGTGGCAAGCGGAAGGAGGTTGATTCCGTATCCGTCTTCCAGTGTGCTCTGGTTGCCGTATCTCAATGTCATGCGCAGTACGTTGCAGATGCAGGCGCGGTTGCCGGCTGCTGCTCCAAACCAGTTGATGTCGTGGTTGCCCCACACAATGTCGTAGTGGTGGTAGTTGCAGAGCGTTTCCATGATGAGGTGTGCGCCTGGTCCACGGTCGAAGATGTCGCCGAGCAGATGAAGCCTGTCGATGGCTAGCACCTGTATGAGGTTGCTCAGTGCTGTGATGAATGCGTCGGCACTTTCTGTGTCGATGATGGTCTGTATGATTTGGTTGTAGTAGTGATACTTCTCGTCGGTTTGTCCGGACGGTGATTCGTGCAGCAGTTCTTCTATGATGTAGGCAAACTGTGCGGGCAGTGATTTGCGGATTTTCGAACGTGTGTATTTGCTCGATACTTCGCGGCAAACTCTGATGAGTTGGAGTAGGGTGGTGGGGTAGAAGTCTTTCAGTGATTTCTTCTCTGACTTTATGAGTTGCAGTTTGCGTTCCGGATAGTAGATGAGTGTGCACAGCTCTCTCTTCTGCTTGCGTGTGAGTGTGTTCCCGTAGATTTCTTCCACCTTGCGCTTGATGTATCCGGATGCGTTTCTCAGTACATGGTTGAAGGCTTCACTTTCGCCGTGTGGGTCGGAAATGAAATGCTCAGTGGGTTTTGGCAGGTTGAGTATTGCTTCCAGGTTGATTATCTCGGTGCTGGCGTCTGCTATGTTTGGATAGCTTTGTGCCAGCAACTGGAGGTATCTCAAGTCTTTTTTTATTTCGTCTTCTTTGAATGTGCTGTGAACTTTCATCATAGTTGCTTTTATCATGCAAAGTTAAAACAAATTATTCACATGGCATAGCGAAATGCTGGAAATCTCCTTTGTGTCATTGGTCTGAAATGGAAAAACTGGTCATGCCTCTCGGCAAGACCAGTGTTTAGTAAATAACCTTGCTTACTAACACCTTTTCTAGTTTGCTTTGTCTTGTGACAAAATCTTCTTTGCTAGAAAAATATAAAATACTTACTTAATGAACAATCTTTTATTTTTACCTATATGTTCAGCTGTTTGCGTCCGGTTGTTTGGTCGTTTGCGTCCGGTTGTCTGGCTGTTTGCGTCCGGTTGTTTAGTTGTTTTCGTTTGGTCGTCTCCAGCCTCTGTCTTGTGGGTAGAAGCGTCGGAGGGCCTCCATGTTGAATTTGTGGAGGGCTGTCCTCACTTTATGTATCTTTTTCCATGTCAGCACGGAGTGGAATTTCTTCTTGTAGTAGGTCTGTTCAATCTTTTTGCTTTCCACTTCGAGGTCGGTGACCCATGCTATGATTTTCTCGTAGTCGGCTTCTGTCTTGGCTTTGAATCCCAGTCCTATGGTGTATTGTATCTTGCCATTGATTTCGCGCTGCTTGTTGAGCATCTCGTGCATCAGTGGGAAGAATATTTTGCATTCCTGTGGTGTCAGCTCTGCCTCGTTTCTCACGAACTCTTCCAGCCGGTGGTTGAATTCCTCTGGCGAGAATGTGCGCATTTCCTGATGGCGTACCCATCCTGCCTGTTGCTGTGAGAATGTGGTTGCGCTGATGCACAGTGTGATGATTATGAGTATGAGTTTTCTCATAAATTATTTGTTGCTATTTCAATATCCGTCGTTTGTAGTTTCAATATTCGCCGCCTGAAAGATAGTTATACACATCGTTGTAGTCAACCATTGCGTAGTCGAGCATTTCTTCCTGGTAGTTTTCCTGATAGTTGCTGCCGATTTGTGTGCTGACTGCCTGTGCGCTGCTGGTGTATGGTTGGTTGTTGCTTTCCTTTTCGGTCTGCTCAAGTGTGAATATGCCTATCACGGCTCCTGCCATGCAGGCTGCAATGAGTCCAGTCCACTTGATCCAGTTGGTCTTGTGTTTCGGAGTGATGCTTATGATCTTTGTCTCCTCGTCTGGAATGTTTGACATTATACGTGATGTGAGAGTGTCAAAATATCCATCGGGGACGGTGAAATGGTTTTCCCTTCCGAACTGTTTCAATATTTTCTTCTCTTCGTTCATCGTATTATTCCCTTTGGTTTCATTCGTTTGACTTTATATGGCTGAAAAGGTTTAATCGTGTTTGTTGAAATAATCTTCTATTTTTTTTACTGCGTAATGAAATGTGGCTTTGAGTGCTCCTACGCTGGTGCCTGTGACGGTGGAGATGTCTTCGTATTTCATCTCATCGAAGTATTTCATGTTGAACACTGCTTTTTGTTTTGCGGGCAGTGTGTCGATGGCTTTCTGGAGCATGAGTTGTGTTTCGTCGCCGTCGAAATAGGGGTCGCTTTCCAGTGTATCGGCAATTGTTGTTTCGCCATTGTCGAGTGAAACGATGTTTCTCCGGTGGTTGAGGAATGTGAGGCTTTCGTTGTAAGCTATTTTATAGAGCCAGGTGGACAGTCTGCATTCTCCTCTGAATGATCCGATGTTTGTCCATGCCTTGATGAAAGTGTTTTGCAGGATGTCGTCGGCATCGTCGTGGTCGACCACGAGCCTTCGTATCTGCCAATAGACGGGCTGACTATAGTGGTTTACGATATCCTCGAACGCTTTGCGCTGCGTTTTCGGTTCGCGTAGTCTTTCGAGTATATCTTCTTCGTTGTACTTGCCCATCTATATTCAGAAACCTATGGCTGTTTGCTGTGCCGTGTTGAACCCTGTAGTCTGTTTCTTTGTGTATGGTTGTTTGGTTCCAACAAATGAGTTTTCTTGTTCTCCTTCCGTTCTGTTTATTTCAGACAGATTTTCCTTGCTGTCTTGCCTACTTTGATGATGTAGCATCCTTTGGGAAGGTTCTCGAGTTCTATTTTCTTGTCTGCACTGTCGATTCTCTGTGTGCTTACTTTTACTCCGGCAAGGTTGTAGATTTCCAAAACCATCTTCTCGGCATTTTTGATGTGGACGCACGATTCGCTCACTGTGATTGTCACAGTTTGCTGCTCCATCTCTATCTGTGTTTTCTGTTCGTCTTGTGCACAGATGGATTGGGCTGTTCCGAGCATTGTCATTGCTGTCATGAATATAAGTAACTTTCTCATCATACGCAGTCGTATTTACACTTTTCATTGCAA
This sequence comes from Bacteroidaceae bacterium, assembly GCA_963640465.1. GTDB lineage: Bacteria > Bacteroidota > Bacteroidia > Bacteroidales > Bacteroidaceae > Colivivens. The sequence goes on from CAVHYP010000004.1 coordinate 9,385, forward strand.
ATGTACGAAGTCTTTTTGAACTTACCAAATATTCGGGCAACTTTTTTGTATTGTTGTTTGATTGTGGGGCTTCCGGTGGTTTTGATGTGCTGGTTTGCTGACTCGGATTTGTCTTCCGGTAGGGGCTTTTTTGTTTTCCAGTCAGAGAAATTTTTTTTTCTGGTCAGAGAAAAATTTTTTCCAGTCAGAGAAATAATCGGGGGTAAAACGATAGCTAGGTTTTGTTCTTTGACTGAATGGATTTTTCCTTTCGTAACGTGGGGAAATCTGGGTTTTCTTGATGGGAAAAATCGGACATTCTGTGTAAATAAATAAGGTGTATCGACTGGCGGTACACCTTATTATATATATAAGAGTTTTCTCGTTGCTGATTATTTCTTTGTCATCTCTGCCTTGAGTGCTGCAAGTGCGTCGATGTCACCAAGGGTTGTGCTGGCTGCCTTGTTCTGAATGACAGGTGTGTCGTTCTTCTTTGATGGCTTCTTTGCGTTTGCTTCTTTCTTGTTTGCTCTTGCTTCTGCGCGCTGTACGTCTTCGAAGATGCGGCTGTGTGAAAGGATTATGCGCTTTGCATCTTTGTTGAACTCGATGACTTTGAACTCGAGTGTTTCGCCGAGCTGTGCCTGTGATCCGTCTTCCTTGACGAGGTGCTTTGGTGTTGCGAAGCCTTCTACGCCTCCTTCGAGGCTGATGACTGCGCCCTTGTCAACGATTTCTGTAATCTTTCCTTCGTGGATTGAGTCTGGGGTGAATGTTTCTTCGAACTTGTCCCAAGGATTTTCTTCAATCTGCTTGTGGCCGAGGCTCAGGCGACGGTTTTCCTTGTCGATGTCGAGTACTTGTACTTCGATTTCTGCGCCAACCTGTGTGAACTCTGATGGGTGCTTGATTTTCTTTGTCCATGAGAGGTCGGAGATGTGGATGAGTCCGTCGACTCCTTCTTCGAGTTCTACGAATACGCCGAAGCTTGTGAAGTTGCTTACTTTAGCCTTGTGGTTCGATCCTACTGGGTATTTCTCTTCGATGTTCTCCCATGGGTCTGGCTTGAGCTGCTTGATGCCGAGTGACATCTTTCTTTCTTCGCGGTCGAGTGTGAGGATTACTGCATCGATTTCGTCGCCTACTTTCACGAAGTCCTGTGCGCTGTGGAGGTGTGCGCTCCAGCTCATTTCTGAAACGTGGATGAGTCCTTCTACGCCTGGGGCGATTTCTACGAATGCTCCGTAGTCGGCGATAACGACTACTTTACCCTTTACGATGTCGCCTACCTTGAGGTTGGCATCGAGTGACTCCCATGGGTGTGGAGTGAGCTGCTTCAGACCGAGTGCGATGCGCTTCTTCTCTTCGTCGAACGAGAGGATGACAACGTTGATCTTCTGGTCGAGCTGTACGATTTCTTTCGGATCGTTTACGCGGCCCCATGAAAGGTCGGTGATGTGGATGAGTCCGTCAACACCGCCAAGATCGATGAATACTCCGTATGATGTGATGTTCTTGACAACTCCTTCGAGGATCTGTCCTTTCTCGAGCTTGCTGATGATTTCTTTTTTCTGCTGCTCGATTTCTGCTTCGATGAGTGCTTTGTGGGAAACGACAACGTTCTTGAAGTCCTGGTTGATCTTCACGATTCTGAATTCCATTGTCTTGCCTACAAATGTATCGTAGTCGTGGATTGGCTTCACGTCGATCTGGCTGCCTGGGAGGAATGCTTCTGTACCGAGTACGTCGACAATCATACCACCCTTTGTGCGGCACTTGATGAAGCCCTTTACGATTTCGTCGCTGTCATAGGCTGCTGTTACGCGATCCCATGAGCGAGCCTGGCGTGCTTTTTTGTGTGAAAGACTGAGCTGGCCTTTCTTGTCTTCCTGGTTCTCGATGTAGACTTCCACTGTGTCGCCTATAGCGAGTTCTGGGTTGTAGCGGAATTCATTGCGTGAGATGATTCCCTCTGACTTGTAGCCGATGTTTACGACAACTTCACGGTCGTTGATGGCTGTAACTGTTCCTTCAACTACTTCGTTGTCGGTGATGTTGTTCAGTGTGCTTTCGTAAGCCTTGATTTCGGCTTCCTTGTCAGTCACTTTCTTGCCATGCTCGAATGATTCCCAGTCGAAATCTTCCAGCGGTTGGATGTTCTTTGTTTCTGTCATAAAATTAAAAATGTTTTTTCTTTTGACATGTTAGACATTATGTTGTTTACAAACGTTTGACCTCCCTACGCACCTACGCACGGGCGTACGAAAATCGGGTGCAAAGGTACGCAATTTATTTTACATGGCAATCTTTTCCTCTGTTTATTTTCCGGTTTGGCTGTTCGGGTGCGGCTCTGAGGCAAGAAATAGGCTCAGCGGAGGATTTTGTTGGACATGAATGAGAAAAAAAGACGGGGAAAATTTTGCGGTTACATTTATTTGTACTAAATTTGCAGCGGATTTGGGGGCAACACCCCGAAATCAATTCCAAACAAGAAACGGTTTTTATTGAAGAGAGGTTGCCACTGGGCGTGGATGCAGTGCATGGATTGAGTTTTGCACCTATATTTATAATGTGTATGAACTTTTGCCTTGAAGCAAAACAGTCTTGCCAGCCTCACCTCCCTGACGTAAAGCAAAATATAGACTGATGAACAGTAAAGCAACTTTACAGGAAAAGAGCCTGGAGGAAATTCAGGCGATAGCCGCTGAATACGGCATAAACAGTAATAAGAAAGATCGCAACGACTTGATTTACGAAATACTTGACTATGAGGCTTCAAACGCCGCTGCGCAGAAGGCAACTGCAGAGAAACCCCGCAAGCGCGGCAGGATAAAGACTGTCGACCATGTGTATTCGGCAAGCCAGGACAAGACGAAGAAAATTGACAAGCAGACAACAGTGATGTCCGACGACTCTTTGTTCAACGACCTTTCGTTTGAAGAAAAAGAAATGCTGAACGAACTCCCGGCGGAGAACGCCAGCAACAATGAAAATACAGCGATGCCAACTACAGGCCGCAAGCGCGGACGCCCACGCAAGAACCAGCTGCCCGAGACAGAGTCTCTGGCTGCCAAGGCAGAACCATCTGTTTTCGATGCAATAAATACAGAATCCGATGCGGTGAAGGCAGAACCTGCAACGCTTGATGAACCGATGGCTGCGGCAGAAGAATCGGTTGCGGAAGCTCCGAAGCGCAAGAGAGGTCGCCCACGCAAGAATCCGGTACAGTCTGAAGTGGAAGCTGCAGATGCGACTGAGACTTCAAAACCAGAAGCATCAAAACCCGAGACAGAGCAGGCTGCGGATACTCAGACTCCAGAATCTGCACTGGAATCAGCGCGTCCTAAAAGATCTCTGCTTGACTTCGGCAAACCGCAGTTGGCTGGAAACGGCATTTTCAGTCAGGGCTCGGAAAACGGAGCGTCAGAAACTGGTTCGCAGTCGGAGGGCAGGGCACAGGCCGCTGCCGGCGGAATCTATCCGGACGACGGGTCCGATTTCATCATCATCGAAGACATTCCGAGCGAAGGAAATGTACAACGCGATTCGCAGACCAATTTCTATGATAAGTTTGGCGGCGGACAAGGCGCAGCCGATTCTTCCTATGGCCAGACAAACGACAAAGCGTCTGCAGCTTCAGCCAATGCGGCAATACAGGGTGGGGCACCGGAACCGTACAACTTCAACGACATCATAGAAGTGTCTGGAGTACTCGACCTTTCGGGTGAATTCGGTTTTCTCCGCAGCTCCGACTACAACTATCTCTCTTCTCCCGACGACATCTACGTCAATCCGTCGCAGGTGAAGCATTACGGACTGAAGACCGGTGACGTGGTGGAAGGCACCATACGTCCTCCTCGCGAGAACGAGAAGTTCTTCCCACTGATGAGAATAAACAAAATCAACGGATGCGACCCTTCAGTCGTGCGCGACAGAGTGCCGTTCGAATACCTCACACCGCTGTTCCCTAACGAGAAATTCAAACTCTGCAGCGGACGAAACGACACATCGTCATCACGCATCGTCGATCTCTTCTCTCCGATAGGAAAAGGACAGCGTGCGCTTATCGTGGCACAGCCAAAGACAGGTAAGACTCTGTTGATGAAAGATATTGCCAATTCCATTGCCCGCAACCATCCGGAGGCTTATCTGATGATGCTTCTCATCGACGAACGTCCGGAGGAAGTGACCGACATGGCTCGCACCGTAAATGCCGAAGTCATTGCCTCAACATTCGATGCACCTGCAGACAACCACGTGCGGATTGCCAACATCGTGCTGGAGAAAGCAAAGCGAATGGTGGAATGTGGTCACGATGTCGTGATTTTCCTCGACTCCATCACACGTCTTGCCCGTGCCTACAATACCGTAAGTCCGGCCTCAGGCAAGGTGCTGACCGGTGGTGTCGATGCCAATGCCCTTCAGAAACCAAAGCGTTTCTTCGGTGCGGCACGAAACATAGAAGGAGGCGGATCGCTCACTATCATTGCAACTGCACTGATTGACACCGGCTCAAAGATGGACGAAGTGATATTCGAGGAATTCAAGGGAACCGGCAACATGGAGCTCCAGCTCGACCGCACCCTTGCCAACAAGCGCATCTTCCCGGCAGTCAACCTCATCGCATCAAGCACACGTCGTGACGACTTGCTGCAGGACGACCAGACTCGCCGCTTCATGTGGATAATCCGCAACCACATTGCCGATATGACAAATGTGGAGGCTATGGACACAATCCTCAAGCACATCGAGCGCACCAGCAACAACGAAGAGTTCCTTGCAACAATGAACGGCTAATCGGCTGGGCTGATTAAGGGCTTGTACCACGACCAAAACGGAATTGTATCGGTATGAAACAGAACCGGTATAATAAAACTACATAAGTAAATAAATATAGGCGCGTCATTTTTCGGATGATGCGCCTATTGAATCTCTCGTTCTTTGGTTTATTGTCACTCTTGTTCTTTGACTTATTGTCACTCTCGCATTGATTGTTCTGTCTTGTTCTTTGAGTTATTGTCATTTTTGCATTGATTGCTCGGCCCTACTCTGTTATCTCGCTTCTGCAGTCTCAGTCAACGAGTTTTTTGAAAATCTCCTTCACGTCTCTGCCTGCATGTTTTGCTTCCTCCATCTTCTGACCGTTGGCAATTGCCTCTTCCATCTCTGGTGGAGTGTAAGTCTTTCCGTTGATTCGTCTCACCACACCTTTCGTGTAGCATGGTGTGCCGTTGGAGTTGAAATAACTCATATATTCCTCTTTCTCTCCTTCCTTATAGTTGCTGCTCTCAAACTTCTTGGAAGCATAAATCAACATTTCGGTCCGATTGTCGAAAAGGAATTCTTCATTGTAGCGTTGTGAGTTGATGTTGTACGTAAGCCTCACGAAGTAAAGTTTCCATTCGTTCTTGTTGCCGACAGGTGAATAGTAGAATTCATATCTCTTGATTTGCGTGCGTCCTTCGGCAGTCACTTTTCTGATGTCGATTGCCATGGAATTGTTGGTTTCGTTGTTCATCTGACTTTCTTCCACCCATCTCACACTTTCCTGATATTGTTGGTGGATGCTGTCGATTCTGGTCTGCTGATTTTTGGTCTGGGCATTGGCTGTGATTGTCATGACGCACAGTGCTGCGCCGATAATCGCCGATGATGAAAATCTCTTGGGGCTTGTCCTGAAAATTGCTTTCATATGCTTTGGTATAATCTCTTTTGTGCAAAGGTAGATGAAATAAATGTTCGGACCACAACTTTCATCGATTTTTTGCAGCGTCATATTGTAGATTGGTGATAATTTCGTATCTTTGCATCTAATAATGTAGCGTGTTTAATAACATTGAAATCAAAGACAATACAATGAACATAGAAGAGAAGGAAGGACCAAAAGCGGAATCCGTAAGTTTTGTAGAGGAATTAGTAAGGAACGACCTTGAAGAAGGAAAGAACGGTGGCAGACTGCAAACCCGTTTCCCTCCTGAGCCGAACGGATATTTGCATATAGGACATGCAAAGGCAATATGCATGGATTTCGGTATCGCTGAAAAGTACGGCGGTATCTGCAACCTGCGTTTCGATGACACCAATCCTTCTAAAGAGGATGTGGAGTATGTCGATTCCATAATGGAGGACATCAAATGGCTCGGATTCAAGTGGGGCAACGTGTATTATGCATCCGATTATTTCCAGCAGCTGTATGACTTTGCCATACGTCTGATAAAGGAAGGCAAAGCATATATCGACGAACAGACATCTGACGAGATTGCTGCCCAGAAAGGAACACCCACGCAGGCAGGAACAAACAGCCCGTTCCGTGACCGTCCGATTGAGGAAAACCTCGATCTCTTCGAGAAGATGAACCGTGGAGAGATTGCAGAAGGAGCAATGGTTCTGCGTGCAAAGATTGACATGGCACACACCAACATGCTGTTCCGCGACCCGATAATCTACAGAGTGAAGCATGTGCCCCATCATCGTACCGGAACCAAGTGGCACGTCTATCCGAACTATGATTTCGCACACGGACAGAGCGATTTCTTCGAGGGAGTGACACACAGCATCTGTACACTAGAGTTTGTTCCCCACCGTCCGCTGTATGACTATTTCATCGACGAACTGAAAGAAAACAAAGACCTCAACGACAACCGTCCGCGACAGATTGAGTTCAACCGATTGAATCTGACCTACACCATGATGTCGAAGCGCAAACTGCTGGCTCTGGTACAGGAAGGCATCGTCAACGGATGGGACGACCCGCGCATGCCGACTATCTGTGGAATGCGGCGCCGTGGCTATAGTCCCGAGTCCATCCGCAACTTCGTGAAGATGATAGGCTACACCAAGTACGATGCACTCAACGACTATGCAATGCTTGAGGCAGCAGTGAGAGATGACCTCAACAAGAAAGCAACACGCGTGGCAGCAGTGCTCGACCCAGTGAAGCTTATAATAACCAACTATCCCGAGGGGAAGACCGAAATCCTCGATGCCATCGACAATCCCGAAGACGAGCAGTCGAAGACACATAAAGTGACATTCAGCCGCGAACTTTGGATTGAGCGTGATGACTTCATGGAAGATGCACCGAAGAAATTCTTCCGTCTTGGTCCGGGAAAGGAAGTCCGCCTGAAGAACAGTTATATCATCAAGTGTAAGGAAACCGACTGCTGCAAGAAAGATGCAGACGGAAATATCGTGGAAATCTATGCCGACTACATACCGGAGACAAAGACCGGAGAGGCAAATGCCAATATGAAGATCAAAGGAAAAACCATCCACTGGGTAAGTTGCGGTCATTGCGAGAAAGCCGAGGTACGACTCTACGACCGTCTCTTCATGGTTGAGAATCCAGCTGCCGAGGCAGAATCCACCGGCAAGGATTTCCGTGAACTCATCAATCCCGATTCGTTGAAAGTAAAGGACTGTTACGTGGAACCATATCTGAAGGAATTCAAACCACTCGATTATCTGCAGTTCCAGCGCATCGGTTACTTCACGCTCGACAAAGACTCAACACCCGATCATCTGGTATTCAACCAGACAGTGGGACTGAAGGACAACTGGGCGAAATCAAGCAAACAAGGTTAGAACCGCAGGAACAAGAATTGCATCAAGCAAGGACAAGAATTGCATCAAGCAAGGACAAGATTTGCATCAAGCAAGGACAAGATTTGCATCACTCATATACAAATGACAGCATCAAGCGGATGCAGCTGTAGAACTACGCAGAAATAATCACACATTATTGAATGGAGAACGAAGATTCAAAGGAGTTTGAGCAGATATTGAAGACCTACGAGGATTCAAAGAAGCAAGGCAAGACCTGCTATTTGGATTCAGAGAGTTTTTCGGACATCTCCGAGTATTACTTCCGCAATGGAAGAATACAGGAGGCGTTGGAAACGGCAGAGGTAGGTCTTGATATCCATCCGGACAACGCCTATCTGAGAATAGCGAAGATTAATGCACTCATCTGTATGGATCATTTCGAGGAAGCAAGAGAACTGCTCGTCGGTCTTGACCCGGAAGAAGAGTTCGACGTGTATTACTTCGAAGCAGAACTGGCCATTGCGCTCGACAACGACTTTGAACGTGCGAATGAATATTTCAAACTGTGGATTGATGCCGACCTGGAGACTTTGGACTTGTCCGTTGAAGAGGACAAAAACCGTTTCAAGGAAGACCTAACTCATGTCATGGATATATTCACAGACTTGAAAAAGGAGGGCGACGATGTGAGTCCGTTTATCCGCGAGTGGGTGGATGTCTACGTGGAGAAATGTGGTCCGCTTACTGGCGACGACTATGATACGGAAGTGTCGAGTGTCTGCCACGATGAGAATATGATTTCAGAGGAAGTCAATCTTTTCACCCAATTCCTTGACAATAATCCGTACATGAAAGACGGGTGGTCGTATCTGGCTTCGCTCTACAATTTGCTTGACAATCCGGAAGATGCTCTGAATGCTGCCGAATTTGCTTTGGCAATTTCTCCCGACGATGCCACTGCCTGGGCTACCAAAAGTCTCAGTTATCGGCTTTTGAACAATTATGCAGAAGCAGAAAAGGCTTTGCGCAAGTATCTGGATTTGGGAGGCGACAAATTCCATAATGTTGACCTTGCCGAATGTCTGGTGTACCAGGACAAGAAGGAAGAGGCGCACAAGTGTCTTGAGATTGCAGAGCAATATGCAGATGAAGTCGAGGACAAAGACGAGCAGGCAAGAGTCAGAATGCTCATATCCAGCATCTATTTTGAAGGCGACATGCTTGATGATGCAATGCGGATGACAATCCAATCGTTGGAATATGACAGCAAGTCGGTGGATTCCATTTTGCTCAAAGCTGCCATCCTGTTGCATATGGGAAGCTCTGCGTATGCTTTCGACGCATTCAACGAGGCAATCGATCTGTCGGACCAATCCCTTACTGTGATTATGAGGGCAGGTTTGGAGTTCTATGATGTGGGGCAACTGAAGGCTGCGGCTTATTTCCTTGAAAAGGTGGTCAGGGCTGGAAAGAAAGACCCTTGTCAAATCCATGCCTATGTCTATTTGGCTGTCTGTTGTCTGAAGTTGGAACGATTCGACGAATTCTTGCTCTACTTGCGTCGTGCATGCTGGTTGGTCCCCGAGGAAGTAAGGCTGGTTTGGCCTGAATTGTTGAAAGATGTTGAACCTACTGATTATTTTAAGGTACTGAAGCAGACGCTTGAAAAGGAAATATCAAAATGAATCGATGCGCGCTAAAGTAATCTGAGACGGAAAATGATAGAAAAACATATAGTTCTTGACGATATCGACTTGTTGACCTTCTATGGGATCAACAACTGCAACATACAGATAATAAAGGCACTTTACCCGAAGCTCCGCATTGTGGCACGCGGCAATGTGATGAAGGTGCTGGGCGATGAAGAGGAGATGTGCTCGTTTGAAGAGAACTTCCATAAACTGAGGGAGTACTGTGCCAAGTACAATTCCCTCACCGAGGAAGCCATCGTAAGGATAGTCAAAAGCGACGGACTGCAGAACGGTCCTGATGGGGGCGACAGTTCTGCCATCTGCTACAGCATAAGCGGAAAGGCAATCGTGCCGAGGAGCGACAACCAGAAACGGCTGGTGGACGACTACCAGACGAACGATCTTCTTTTTGCCGTTGGTCCTGCCGGTTCTGGAAAGACATACGTAAGCATTGCACTTGCTGTGAGAGCATTGAAGAACAAGGAAATACGCCGCATCATTCTCAGTCGCCCTGCAGTGGAGGCAGGCGAGAAGCTCGGTTTCCTTCCAGGCGACATGAAAGAGAAGATTGACCCATATCTGCAACCCTTGTACGATGCCTTGCAGGACATGATTCCAGCGCAGAAACTGCAGGAATACATGGATGTGCAGACCATTCAGATTGCACCGCTAGCATTCATGAGAGGACGTACCCTCAACGATGCCGTCGTCATTCTCGATGAGGCGCAGAACACCACTCCGCAGCAAATCAAGATGTTCCTCACCCGTATGGGACACAACACCAAGATGATTGTGACCGGCGACCCCACACAAATCGACCTTCCACGCTCCGTCCGTTCCGGACTTATGGAGGCAATGGACGTGCTCGAGGGTGTGAAGGGCATAAGTTTTATCCAGATGGAAGAAAAAGATATCGTGCGCCATAAGCTCGTCACCCGCATCGTGAATGCATATAAGGAATACGATGCGCAGAGAGAGGCACAGCGTGATGCACAAAGAGAACTCAATCATATTAATTTACATATAGAAAATGAAGACGCTAACACAGACAGACTTTAACTTTCCTGGTCAGAAGAGTGTTTACCACGGAAAGGTTCGTGATGTTTACAACATCAATGATGACTTGATCGTAATGGTTGCTACCGACCGTATCAGTGCTTTCGACGTAGTATTGCCAAAGGGTATCCCGTTCAAGGGCCAAACCCTCAATCAGATTGCATCCAAGTTCCTCGATGCATCTGCACAGGCAGGAATCCCAAACTGGAAACTGGCTACACCCGACCCAATGGTTACAGTCGGACTGAAGTGTGAGGGCTTCCGTGTTGAGATGATCATCCGCGGTTATCTCACCGGTTCTGCATGGAGAGCCTACAAAGAAGGCGAACGCACACTCTGCGGCGTGCAGTTGCCCGACGGAATGAAGGAAAACCAGAAGTTCCCACATCCAATCATCACTCCTACAACCAAGGCTGACGAAGGACACGACGAGAATATCTCAAAGGAAGAAATCATCGCACAGGGCATCGTGAGCAAGGAAGACTATGAGGTGATGGAAGAATACACTTACAAGCTCTTTGAACTCGGCACAAATATTGCAGCCGAAAAGGGACTTATCCTTGTCGACACAAAATATGAGTTCGGTAAGCGCGACGGTAAAGTATATCTCATCGACGAAGTCCACACCCCCGACTCTTCACGCTACTTCTATGCAGAAGGCTACGAGGAGAAGTTTGCCAAGGGAGAACCACAGCGCCAGCTGTCCAAGGAGTTTGTGCGCCAGTGGCTCATCGACCACAACTTCATGAACCAGCCCGGACAGGTTATGCCTGAAATCACTGACGAGTTTGCTGCTTCCATCAGCGACCGCTACATTGAACTCTACGAGCACATCACTGGCGAGAAGTTCTGCAAGGCAGAGTCCGACGACATTGCATCAAGAATCGAAAACAACGTGACTGAATGGCTGTCGAAGCGATAAAACCATACAGTTCCGGTACATCAAAGAGAAAACAGGTGGAGGCGATGTTCGACAATATCGCCTCTACTTATGATGCATTCAATCATGTGCTCTCGTTGGGAATTGACAAGTTGTGGCGCAAGACAGCCATCAAGACCATCCGCACCATCCATCCTTCACATATCTCGCGTGTGCTCGATGTGGCAACCGGTACCGGCGACCTTGCCCTGCAGGCATACAAGTCACTTCATCCCAACGAAATTCTTGGTTGCGACATCTCCGAGCAGATGATGAACGTGGGACGCAAGAAAGTGGCAGATGCCGGACTGGCCGACAAAATCAGGTTCAGCCATGAAGACTGTTCCGACCTGTCGTTCAGCGATGAGGAGTTCGATGTTGTCATGTCTGCTTTTGCCCTGCGCAACTTCGCCCACATCGACACCTGTCTGAAGGAGATGTATCGTGTGCTTGCCAAGGACGGTTGCCTGGTGGTCATCGACCTCTGTGCTCCGCGCACATTCCCCATGAAACAAGTGTTTGCCGTCTACAATCGCTACCTCATGCCGATGGTGGGTCGCTTGTTTTCCCACGACAAGAAAGCATATAAATACCTGCCTGCCACAATGGTGGCAATCGAGCAGGGAACACAAATGGCACGCCACTTCAGCGAGGCAGGTTTCCGCAATGTGACCTACAAGTACCTTGCGTTTGGCATGTGCTGCATGTACACTGGCAGAAAATGAAGAAATACGGATTGATAGGGAAGACACTTGGACATTCATTCTCCAGGAAGTTCTTCACAGAGAAATTTGCAGCAGAAGGCATCGATGCCGTCTACTCCAACTACGAGATACCTGAAGCTCAGGATTTTCTCGATGTAGTGAAAGACAAGGATTTGGTAGGGCTCAATGTCACCATTCCCTACAAGCAGGATGTCTTGAAGATGATGGATTCGCTGAGCGAGGAAGCCCGTAGCATAGGTGCAGTGAATGTGGTGAGGATTGACCACAGCAGCCACACGCTGAAGGGATTCAACACCGATGTCATCGGATTCATGAACTCCATCAAGCCCCTGCTTCAGCCCCGCCACACTGATGCCCTTGTGCTTGGCACCGGAGGCGCATCGCTTGCCATAACCTATGGCCTCCACAAATTGGGACTCAATACTCTGTCCGTCTCACGCACCAAGGGTGAGGGTAGGGTCACCTACGATGAACTCACTCCCGAGCTGATGGCGAAATACAAAGTAATCGTCAACTGCACTCCGCTAGGCACTTTTCCCAATGTCGACGAGTGCGCAGCCATTCCCTATGAATGTCTCACCCCAGAACACTTGCTCTACGACCTTGTGTATAATCCCGAGGAAACCAGGTTCCTGCGGATGGGACGTATCAGTGGTGCTGTCACCAAGAACGGCTATGAGATGCTCGTCCTGCAAGCCATTGCCTCATGGGAGATTTGGAGCGGACTAATTGACTGAACCAGGCTCTGCTGCAGCAATCATCCGCTTTATTTTAGTAACAATCCCAAACAATGCCGACAGATACCAGTCATGCAAAACCTTCATTCGCATTGAAAAATAGGTATTGCGTGCATGCAAAACCTTCATTCGCATTGAAAAGTGGGTATTGTTTGCATGCAAAACCTTCATTCGCATTGAAAAATAGGTATTGTTTGCATGCAGAGCCTTCCCGACGACTGAAAAAATGCCATTGATTGCGATCAGAGCCTTCCCGACGACTAAAAAAATACCGTTGATTGCGATCGGAGCCTTCCCGACGACTAAAAAATGTCGTTGATTGCGATCAGAGCCTTCCCGACGACTAAAAAAATGCCGTTGATTGCGATCAGAGCCTTCTCGACGACTAAAAAATGTCGTTGATTGCGATCAGAGCGTGCGTGGAATTGTGATATGTGTACATACTATATATAGTGCAATGCGAGCTAATGCCAGAGCTCCATCGTCTGAGCTTTGGGAGAAAGCTTACTCCTGCAGTCCGGATGTATTCTATATATTATATAAGGTGTGAGGGAAATCATTATTGCGGCTTTACGGGTTGACGTGATGAAAAATGACGGATAATCTGTGGTTGCTCAATGTCAGATGAAAAAATCTTCGTACCTTTGTGTCTCGTATTATAAAGACTCTCAAAAACAAAACATAGACAAAATGAAATACGGATTCGACAACGACAAGTATTTGAAGATTCAATCTGAACACATAAAGGAACGTATTGCCAAGTTTGGCAATAAACTGTATCTGGAACTGGGCGGCAAATTGTTTGACGACTTTCATGCAAGCCGCGTGTTGCCGGGTTTCCTGCCAGACAGCAAACTGAAGATGTTGAGCCAGTTGAGCGACAGTGCGGAGATTGTCATCGTCATCAGTGCGGTGGACATCGAGAAGCAGAAGGTGCGTGCCGACCTTGGCATCACCTACGACATGGACGTGCTCCGTCTGCGCACTGAGTTCCAGGACCGCGGTTTCCTTGTGAGCAGTGTGGTAATCACGCATTATAACGGACAAAGTTCGGCTGACGTGTACAGGGAGAAGTTGACGCGCATGGGCATCAAGGCTTACTACCACTACACCATCGAGGGCTATCCGTCGAATGTGGCACTGATTGACTCCGACGAGGGATTCGGCAAGAACGATTATGTGGAAACCACACGTCCGCTTGTGATTGTGACTGCACCTGGACCGGGCAGCGGCAAGATGGCAGTGTGCCTCAGCCAGCTCTATCACGAGCAGAAACGTGGAATCAGTGCTGGTTATGCCAAGTTCGAGACCTTTCCAGTTTGGAGCTTGCCGTTGAAACATCCTGTGAACATTGCCTATGAGGCTGCCACTGCAGACTTGAACGACATCAACATGATTGACCCGTTCCACTACGAGGCTTATGGCAAGATTGCAATCAACTACAACCGCGACATTGAGATTTTCCCAGTTCTGAATGCCTTGTTCGAGAGCATCTACGGAGAGAATCCGTATAAGTCGCCTACGGATATGGGCGTGAACATGGTTGGGTTCTGCATCAGCGACGACGAGGTTTGCCAGGAGGCATCGAAGAACGAAATCATACGACGCTACTATACTGCGCTCAACCGACTTGCAGCCGGAGAGGGCAACGACAGCGAGGTAAGCAAGATTGCCCTGCTGTTCAAACAAGCCAATATCAACAGTGCTTACCGGAAGACTACGGTTGCGGCAAAGGAACGCAAGGAACAGTCGCTCGGCAAGGCTTGCGCTGCCATCGAACTGACAGACGGGACCATCGTCACTTCTGAAGAAAGTGCCTTGCTTGGTCCGAGTGCCGCACTCATACTGAATGCCACGAAGTATCTTGCTGGCATCGACCATTCGGTGAAACTGATTCCGCAGGATCTGATTGAACCGATACAAAAAACCAAGACCGAATATCTGGGAGGAAACAACCCACGTCTGCATACCGATGAAGTGCTTGTGGCATTGTCGGTGTTGAGCAGTCACAATGACGACTGCAGAAAGGCCCTGGAGAAACTTCCCGAACTGAGGGGATGCCAGGCTCACTGTACTGTTATGCTCAGCGAGGTGGACAAGAAGATATTCAAGAAACTGGGTGTGGGATTGACTTGCGACCCGGTGAAGAAGAGTAAGATGGCTTAGATGAACACGTTTCGTACACATACAGTGCGTCTGATCCTGTTGATCCTCTGTGTGGCTCTTGCCTGTCCCTGCGCCGAGGGTCGTGACAAGAAGAAAAAGGCACATGAGGACCAGGAATACGGATTCGTGCATCCCGACAAGGCTGCCAACTTGTATAAGGCAGTGCCAGACAGTCATCCCAGTCAGCCGAAACTCACCAACAGACTGTCGGTCACTTATATCAGTGGCAACCATCAGTATGGCATCGACGTGAGCCACTACCAGGGACGCATCGACTGGAAGTCGGTTGCCACCGACAACAAGGTGGGGTATGTATATCTCAAGGCAACAGAATCGAACTACATGGTGGACGATACCTACGAATACAACCTGACAGAGGCACGGAGACACGGACTGAAGGTGGGCAGTTACCATTTCTTCCGTCCCAATGTGGATGCCGAATCGCAGTTCTTGAACTTCCGTCGCACGGTGGACCGCAGGAAGCAGGACCTCTTGCCGCTCATCGACGTGGAGGTGACAGGTGGGGTGCCCGTAGCCACATTACACAAGCGGTTGCAGGAATTTCTGCATCTGGTGACTAAGGAATACGGAAAACGTCCGATGATTTATACCGGGCGCAATTTCTACGACAAATACTTTGCAGGCTATTCACATTTCAAGTCTTACATTTTCATGATTGCCCAGTACACGTCGGGTGAACCGAGCCTTAGCGACGGCAAGGATTTTGCCATGTGGCAATTCACTGCCAAGGGACGTGTGAACGGAATTCGTGGCGATGTGGACCGCAGTCGGTTCGTAGGACGCCATTCCATCCATGAAATCCTGTTCTGACGCAGAGACTGGTGTGTAACATTTGGACGGTGGACGATATGGCTGGTGTGGAAATTGCTCATTTTGTTTTGTGATTCAGCCAATTTGTAGTACCTTTGCGGTCAATTGCTTGAGGCAAGAAATGAAAAGACTTTATATGAAGCGGATTTTGATAATTGCGATATCGGTGATGTTTGTCGGCACGGTCATGGCAATACCGCCCGAAAAGGTGTGGCGTGAGGTGACTATGGCTGACGGCTCGAAGGCAAAGGTGATGCTGGTGGGCGACGAATGGGCACATTATCTGATGACGGACGACGGTAGGGTGGTGGACGGACAGTCTGACGGATCCTACGTGTATGTTGACAAAGATTCCCTTTTAGCAGAAATAGCACGGCGCAAGACTGTGCATTCACAGCAACGAAAGCAAATACAGCAGGTACGCATGGCCCGACGCGCAACAAGAGGCGTCAGCATGGCAGCGCAGGAGGAAACGGACATTTCGCCCAATCGCGAAATCTACCGTGGTAGCAAGAAGGGCATAGTGATTCTGGTGGAGTTTCCAGACAAGACATTCTCTTCCAACTCAAGCGAAGCTACCACTTACTACACCAATATGCTCAATCAGAACGGCTTCGGCGGTGACTTCTGTCCCGGGAGTGTGCACGACTATTTCTATGACATGAGTACCGGAGTATTCGACCTCACGTTCGATGTGTATGGTCCGGTGACGGTGAGCAAGAAGTCCACTTACTATGGTGGAAGCCGACTCGGAAAGTCGAGCGAATTGTACGGCATACAACATGCAGGCGAGTTTATCTGCGAGGCAGTGAAACTCGCAAACTCATCTTACGACATCGACTGGACGAAGTATGACTGGGACAAAGACGGAGAGATTGAAGAAGTGTTTGTGATGTATGCCGGTTACGGTTCTGCCACTGGAGGAAGCGGCGGAACACTTTGGCCCCACATGTCCCACCTTGATTATCAGAAGAAATACTATAATGACGGTTCGGGCACAATGAAGTACGACGGTGTGGAAATCAATGTCTATGCCTGTGGCAACGAACTGTATGGCGGCAGCGGTTCAAGGAAAATGGGACTTGGAGTGTTCTGTCATGAGTTCTCCCACTGCATGGGACTTCCGGACATGTACGACACAGGCGAAGACGACAACCGTGGCATGGATACGTGGGACTTGATGGACTACGGCTCCTACAATGGAATCAACGGCTCTTGTCCCGCACCCTGGACACCATGGGAACGCCATTTCGCAGGTTGGCTCGACTACACCGAACTGCAGGAGAACGACAGTGTGACTGACTTCAGACCATTGCTCGACGAGGCAAAGGCATATGTCATCTACAATGACAACAACAAGAACGAATACTACACACTGCACAACGTTGGAGTGGGCAAATGGGATGCTGGACTGTCGTCCAGCGGACTGTTCATCACCCATGTGGATTACGATGAAGATTATTTTGAGAACAACATAGTCAACACCACCGGTTCGTGGGAAACCACCGACGGCGGAACAATGGACAACGACCACGAGCGCATGGCACCAGTCGGCAGACGCTTTGGGTGGGACTACTACGAAACCTATCCTATGCGTTATGGTACGACTCTGATTGACAGTCTGACAGACAACAGCAATCCTGCTGCAAGCCTGTGGAATGCAAATACCGATGGCAGTCTGCTTATGCACAAGCCAGTGTACGACATCGCCTATGACTCAACCACCGGTTACGTGTCGTTCAACTACATGCCGAAAGCAAATACTACCGGCATCGAAGATATTCTGGCGGAGACAGACGGCAGTACCACCGAGGTGTACGACATCACGGGAATGGAGGTCGATGCCGACGAATCAGTGTTGCGCCCCGGCATATATATAGTGCGCAACGGACAGACGTCAAAAAAGATATTGATAAAATAAAAACCAACAATAACCCGAGACATTCAGACTCGAACTAAACAATTTATTATGGCAAAGATAATTACAATGGGCGAAATCATGCTTCGCCTGAGTCCGGAGGGGAACTTCCGATTCGTACAGGCTGACAAGTTTTGCATCATACCAGGCGGTGGTGAGGCAAACGTAGCAGTCAGCTGCGCCAACTATGGTCACGATTCATATTTCGTAAGCAAACTGCCAAAGCACGAGATTGGGCAGATTGCAGTAAACGGATTGCGGCGTTTTGGTGTAAACACTGATTTCATTGCTCGTGGCGGCGACCGTGTGGGTCTCTACTATGCAGAGACAGGAGCTTCCATGCGTCCTTCAAAAGTGATTTACGACCGTGCCCATTCTTCCATAGCAGAGGCAAAGCCCGAGGACTTCGATTTCGACAAGATATTCGAGGGTGCCGATTGGTTCCATTGGAGCGGCATCACTCCAGCCATCAGCGATGCAAGTGCAGAGTGTCTGCGCCAGGCTTGTATCGCAGCCAAGAAACACGGAGTGACAGTGAGCTGTGACCTCAACTTTCGCAAGAAACTGTGGACAAGCGAGAAAGCCATTTCCATCATGCGTCCGCTGATGCAGTATGTTGACGTGTGCATAGGCAATGAGGAAGATGCAGAACTCTGCCTGGGCTTCAAACCCGATGCCGATGTCGAGGGAGGAAAGACCGATGCGGCAGGCTACGAAGGCATATTCAAGGCAATGGCAAAGGAATTCGGTTTCAAGTATGTGGTCAGTACCCTGCGCGAGAGCATAAGCGCTAGCCACAACGGATGGAAAGCACTTATCTACGACGGCAAGGAATTCTATCAGTCAAAGCACTATGATATCGAGCCAATCATCGACCGCGTGGGAGGTGGTGACTCATTCTCCGGCGGTTTGATTCATGGTCTGCTCACCAAACCGACACAGGGCGAAGCACTCGAGTTTGCAGTGGCAGCCAGTGCCCTGAAGCATACAATCCCTGGAGACTTCAATCACGTCTCTATCGATGAAGTGGAGTCGCTTGCAGGTGGAAATGCCAATGGTCGTGTCCAGCGTTAAAAAGGTTTGTCTTGGCAAATGAAAAGAGATTGTCTTAACAAATAAGATATAAGAAAATGGCTAAATTCGATAAGCTTGCCGTAATGGCAAAGATAGGGGAGACCGGCATGGTGCCGGTGTTCTACCACAAGGATGCAGAAGTAGCAAAGAAAGTAATCAAGGCATGCTATGACGGAGGAGTCCGTGCCTTTGAGTTCACCAACCGTGGTGATTTTGCTCACGAGGTGTTTGCCGAGTGTGTGAAGTATGCAGCCAAGGAATGTCCGGAACTTGCAATGGGAGTGGGAAGCGTGGTTGATGCGCCTACCGCAGCTCTCTACATCCAGTTGGGCGCTTGCTTTGTTGTAGGTCCTTTGTTCAATGCCGACATAGCCCCTGTATGCAATCGCCGCCTCGTTCCTTATTGTCCGGGATGTGGCAGCGTGAGTGAAGTGGGCAAGGCACAGGAGATGGGTTGCGACCTTACGAAAGTGTTTCCCGGTGATGTCTACGGACCAGCCTTTGTGAAAGGCATGAAAGCACCAATGCCATGGTCGAAGATCATGGTGACAGGCGGTGTGGCTCCAACAGAAGAGAACCTCACAGCATGGTTCAAGGCTGGAGTCTACTGCGTGGGTATGGGCAGCAAACTCTTCCCGAAAGACAAGGTAGCAGCAGAAGACTGGCAGTATGTCACCGACAAATGCAAGGAATGTCTTGATATAATAAAGAATGCCAGATCGTGAGGATTCTGAATGTCAAGGCATGAGATTGCGAATGTCAAGACATAAGATTGCGAATGTCAAGACATAAGATTGCGAATGTCAAGGCATAAGATTGCGAATGCTTGAGATATAAGATTCCTAAAGCCAGACCATAGAGTTGAGGGTGCTTGAGCATTAGCCTTCAGCGTTATTGGCTTATACCAAATAAAGCAAGTCCGGTGTCACCACGACATCGGACTTGTTATGTGAATGACGACATCGGACTTGTTGTGTGAATATGAGAAGGACTTTTGTTCGTTTTGCATCAGTTTCGACATTGTTGATAATCCTTGCACAATGAACATCAAATTACATCTGATTTATCAAGAAATTTGTTTGAAAGTTTGGAACTTTCAAAACCATTGCTTACTTTTGCAGCGTCTATCCTCTGCTGAAAAGTCCCTCGGGCTTGATGTGGGAGAGACATACATATTGAAAAGGCGTAACTGTGTGCTTTGATTTTGACAATCCGTGAATCGCCAAATTCAGAAGAAGCATCCGAAAATAGACAGTTGGTGCTTACGCATAGCATGGGCTAATATACTTGTTTATGAGTGCAGATGTTTGGCGATACCTTCAAAGCATAGACTAAGTTTTTGTTCGCGCTTTTATTTTGTCACGATGTTAACTAAATAGTATTTCAACCTTTTAATATACAATGAATATGAAACAAGTAACTTGCACTGACTGCGGTGCTACCTATGAGGCAAACATTCCGTCATGTCCCAAGTGTGGATGCCCCAATGACAATTGTGAGTCATCAACAGAAAATTCACAACAGAAACAAGACACCCAAGAACAGGGTGTTATAAGTGATTCGACAGATGACTTCAACGAAACAAGACAATATTCACCATTTTCTTCCACATCTTGGTTTTTCAAGACACCTTGGCCTTTGAATCGTCATCCAGAGAGAAAGACTTTCGATGAAGCTCACCCGTTCTTAGGATGGTTGTTTGGTCCATGGCATCTCACCTGCAAGAACAATGCAGAAAAAGAAGAGTATGCCGTAATCAACAATATCTTCTATCTGTTCAACTTGATATTCAAGTGTCAGTTATATGCCTCCTTGTATACATTCATCAAAGGCTTGCCATTCATATTGTTGTATATTGTAGTGGCGCTACTTGGCGGGTATATTCTTCGCACCACTTGGGATGATACAATTATCACCATAGTAACGGGTCTGCTTGGCTTCTTGTATTTCGCCTTGATAGTGTTTATGGTCATATTGAATTGTTGTGGCATTGGCAGAGCATTGCACAGATATTGGCCGAGCTTTCACAGAACGTGGAGACGAATCAACAAGAGATATTGGAAATCGATGCTTTCAAACAAATAAACATTAGTCAGTAGATATGGCATTGACAACTTGCCCTCATTGTGGCAAACCTGTCTCAGACAGAGCTGTGAAGTGTCCGCATTGCGGATGCAATCCAAAAGAAACTAGTGCTGTAGAAAGGCTACATGATGTAGCGCCTGAGCCTCAACATAATACTCCAATAGTGGAGGAAAAAGGATGTTCAACAAACTATGGAAAGATAATCATCATTGTATTGGCGGTTATCATCTTGGCAGTTGGAGGCTTCCTTGGCTATAAGATATACGGTCCCTCAAAAACACCATACGTAGAGTTTTCCGACTCAACTACGGCCGATAGTTGTGGTAGTGATATAACGGAAGCAGACACTGTTGCTAAATTTGATGACACAGAAGCCAAGTTGGAGGAGTTCAAGAACTTTACATCCAATGATTTGGCAGCTTTTATGTTGCACGGAAAGGTGAAGATGATCAAAGAAGGGGATAACAGAATGTACTTTGACGAAAATGGCATTCTGATAAAATATGTGGACTTATGGGGCGAGACGCAAATAGAGCATACCAGCGACGGATTGTATATTCATAGTCAAGGACATGGAGATAGACCGATAACGATGCGTAATGGAAAAATTGCCGAGATAGGATTCGGTACGTATCAGGGCATAACCTTTTACGAGTTGTATTCAAACTACGATGCGAACAATTGTCCTAAAACAGCAATATGCGTAGAAGAGGGAATAGGCCTTTATGATGGTGAAGAAATTCACAATGAGACCGTTAATACAATAAAATATTCTGATTATGATGAGTATGGGAACTATAGGAAAAAAATACGAATATCTGATAATGGAACAGATGTGTCCACAAGAACAATTGTCTATTATCCCATCGAAGACTAATAGGCGATACGACTGTCTAGAATAGGAGTACAAGCACTCGGAAAGCGTAAAAGCACTAGGAGCTAGCCCTCTCCGGGGACGTTCAAGCGAGCGCGGAAATTAGCGCATGGCAGACAGGGCGAGCTGAAATAGGAGCTAGCCCTCTCCGAGGGCGTTAAAGCGAGCGCGGGCTTGTGCGCTGTAAAACAAACGTATGGCAGACAGGGAGAGCTTGCGTTCGAGCGCTATCGTCTACGCTCTCGGAGAGAGCTGACTCCTACTTAGCGAACTTACGTTCGAAGGAGCAAACAGGGCGAGCTGGCACTCGAGCGCTATCGTCTATGGTTTCGGAGAAAGTCTACTCCTTTGAAAGTGTGGGTTTGATGATCTCAGCAAAACTCTTTGGGAGGCAGATATTGTCGATGAATTGTGCATCCCAAAATAGGGGAGCGATGTCCTCGTCCTTGAAGCCGGCAATGCCGCAGCCTATTCTTGTGACATAGAAGAATAGCTGTGGATTTTTCAGGGCAAACGTGATGAACTCGTCTACATAAGGCTTGATGGTGTCCACACCACCTTGCATGGTGGGGATGGCATAGCTCTGTCCCTGCAGTCCTACTCCCTGACCTCATATCGCTCCATAGTGGTTCATGGCAGTACGGGCGGCACCGCCTCCATGCCAACCGTTCAGGTTGCTTCCGAAGACGAATACTTCGTCGGGTTTGAGTGAAGAGAGTTTGCCCGGAGTGAATCTTGTGCGTACAATCCCGTTGTATGAATATTCTGATTCCGGGGCTTCTGTATTCTGGTTGGTGTGTTCTGACTCTTCCTTCGCCTGCTTGCCGAGGGCGTCTTTGCATCTTTCTGTGTTCTGCTGATGATGTGCAGGTTCTTCTTTCTTCAACTTGCCAAGGGTGGCTTTGCACCTTTTCCCGTTGTAGAAGGTGTTGAGGACTTCTCCGAAGATGTCGTGTGGCGACACGAGGTCGAACAGTGTCATGCATGATTTCACTTTCCGGGCATCGAGGCTGCCGAAGATGTTGTCTGCGGAATCGTCTTTGTGGGTCAGCAGTGCTTCTGTTATTTCCTTCAGCCTGTCGTGCAGGGTGGGGTTCTCCCAGTAAGCCTTTGCTTCTGAGAGTGAGTTTATGGCATATGTCTTCGACATGTAGCTGTGTCCCAATCCTTTTATCTGAGGGAAGATAAACCATATCCAGTGCGACAACTTCCTGCCGTTCTTGATTTCGTTCAATGCAGTTTCATAGTTGTTGCCTTCATTTTGTATCTCAATGAATCGTTCTACGTTGCTTGTTTCCATATTGGTTGGTTTTAATGGTTGTTGCAATAGTTGTCGAACTCCTCGTTGATGTCGATCATCCATCGGGGCAGTTTTTTCTTGGCATTCTCGATAAGTTCGGTTGGCATCTCCCGGTAGAAGGCATACGCCATAGGTCCTGCAATGGCTGCCAGTGTGTCGGAGTCGCCGCCAAGAGCGATGGCAAGTTTCAGACAGTCGGAGTAGTCGTTGCATTCCAGGAAGCAGATAAGTGCTGCAGGTACTGTCTGTTGGCAGGTCTCGTCGAACCTGTATCTTGGTTTTATGCTTTCGTAGGTCTTTGTGCTCCAGTCGGGATAGTATTCGTCGAGCACATGCTTGCGGATGAAGTCCTTGCTCTCGCCCTGCATGGCATAATGGATTGCCAGTGCTGTGGCTCCTGCTCCCTTGATGCCTTCGGGATGGTCGTGGGTAGGGAGGGCTGTCTGTGTTGCGAGGTCGATACATTCTTCTTTGCTTCTTGCCATGAATCCTGCGGCAGAGCAGCGCATGGCACTGCCGTTGCCGAACGAATGGTATGACGGTCTGACTACCGGCGACATGAGCCAGTGGGCATATCTGCCGCCAAAGCCGCGGTGGAAATCTGCGCGTCCTCTGCTCCACAGGACATTTGCCATGTTGGAGTGGTGCAACAGTGCTTCGGCGCAGGCAAAGGTGCATACTGTGTCGTCAGTGTAGTCGTTGTCCGGGCGAAGCAGTTTGACTTTGTTGTAGTCCTTTGTGCGCCCTGCAAACTCGTAAGGCATTCCGGCTATGTCGCCGATGGCTTCGCTCAACAACATGTTGGTTATGTTTGGTCTATTGCTGTTCATATTGGTTGCTTTTTCTTGTGTTGTTATGTCCTGTTCTATATATTACAGAGGTCTTCGCCGTTCAGATAGAGAA
>CAVHYP010000004.1:33197-69797 GCA_963640465.1 Bacteroidaceae bacterium
GATAGAGAATGAAGGCTTTTGGAAGTCGGATGTTCTTGCAGCCGGCAGCCTGGTAGAAGAGGGGTGCGATTCGGTTCACTTGCAGTCCTGCATGTCCGCAACCGATCTTTGTTACGAGGAAGGTCTTTTCGGGATGCTGGCGGGCATAGTCGATGAATCTCATTACGGCTTGCTCTATTTCTGAATGAGAAACGCCGACAGTCGGTATGGCATACGATTGTCCTTGCATGCCTTCTGCCTGACCTATCACTGCACCGAAGTGTTCGTAGGCGTAGCCGGCAGCGCCGCCATTGTGTATGCCTTGACTGTTGCTTCCGAACACGAATACTTCGTCGGGTTTCAGTGATGTTATCATGTCGGGCACAGATGCCTGTGTGGGGCTGAATTCTTTATAGAACACTCCTGCATTTTCGCTTGCACCGAAGTCTTCTATTGTCTGGCGGCTGAAGTGGCTCTCTTCGGTATAGAAACGCATCTTGCGGCTTGATCGCAGTTTGCTCCGGCGTTCGTTTTCCCACATCTCTTTCATGCCTGCTTCGTCGGCTGTGAATTGCATGGTGTTGCCGATGCCAAAGTTGATGCCGTATTCTGCTGCATCGATGTTGGCTCCGATGAAAGAGAATATCACATTGTTTTTCTTCAGTTCCTCAATGATTGCCTTCACTTTCAGGAGGGTGTATTCTTCGGAACTGTTCTCGTATCCGTCGGTGATGATTGTGACGTATCCCATCGATTTTCCTTCCGACAATCTGGCGCTGAGATTGGTGAGTGTGAGTCCCACTGCATCATAAAGCGGTGTGGTTCCGCATGGCTGGTAGTCTTTGTCGGTCACGTCCTTCACCTTCTCTATGGCTTTGTCTTCTATGATGTACCGGCTGTGGTGCAGGTCGGAGTCGAAGGCATAGATGGAGACAAAGTGGTGCAGGTTCTCTTTGTTGTCCTCCTGCATCTGACGGATGGTGCCGAGTGTTTCGTTGCATCCGGAGATGGTTTGTGCTGTGACATGTGACATCGAACCGCTCTCGTCGAGTACTATCAGGTGGTGGACTATCACGATTTCTTTCTCCTCTTCGTTTTTTTGTTTCTTTGTAAACGGATTCATAATGTTTGGTTTTTTAGATTGTTGATGTATGTGGTTAATTATTGTCCTATATTGATGATTTTTGTGGCTGCTGGTGTCGCCGGTTGTCTGTCGTTCAAAATTCCAGTCTGAATCCTTTTTGCTTCATCTCTTCGTACATCTGGAGGTTGAACGTGTAGAGCAGTGCATCCTTCTTCCCTGTTTCCTTGATGGTCTCGTCGAGTTGTCTCAGCAGTCCGAGATGCAGCATTTTGTTGTAGAAGTTGCGACGGTCGAACCTCACGTTCAGTATTGCCTCGTAGAGTTGTTGCAATGCCTTCATCGTGAACTTCTCCGGCAGCAGTTCGAAGCCTATCGGTTCGAAGTGAATCTGCTTGCGCAATGCCCTTTCTGCCTTGCGCAGTATCTGGTCGTGATCGAATGCCAGTGCCGGCATTTCGTCGAGCGAGAACCACTGTGCCCTGGCTGCATCGTCGCCGCCTTGCACGTCCTGCAGACGTACCAACGCATAATAGGCAATGGTTATCACTCGCTCGCGCGGGTCGCGATCGGGTACTGTGAAGGCATGGAACTGGCGGATGTATGCTCCCGTCAATCCGGTCTCCTCTTTCAGTTCGCGAAGTGCTCCTTCTTCTGCCGACTCGTCCATTTTGAGGAAGCCTCCGGGGAGAGCCCATTTGCCTTTGAATGGTTCAACTCCTCGTTCAACGAGCAGCACCTTCAACTTGTTGCCGTCGAACCCGAAAATCACGCAGTCCGTGGTTACGCTCGGATGCGGATACTTGTAAATGTATTCTTTATTCTCCATGTTGAAATGATATATATGCGTTATTTTTACGCAAAGGTACTGCCTTTATTTTGACTGACCAAATGAAATGCGTAAAATCTACGCGACTATAACATCTTTTATACATTCATGGTCGTAAATGCCGTTCTCAAGGTGGATTTCCAGGGAACAAAAGGGTTTGACTGTTGGTAAATTCGGATGGGATGGGCAAAACGGATATTGAACGGAATTGAACAGACATTGAATGGAATTGAATGGATTTGCATTTCGCCTTCTGATGTTGTAACTTTGCACGCGGGAATGGAATGGATAGGTGCGCATCCATGACCCGCAACCCAAGTTTGAAACCTCATAAAACCCCAGGCGTCATGACAGACCACGACGCAACAGCAAATGTTCAAAACAAGCCTTCGAAAATTTTTCGCAGGGTGAACTTCCGTCCTGCCCCAGATACACTATACTACTCCCCCTTCAGGGAGGGGAGTACGTATCTGGCCAGAATGTCCCCCCTAACCCCCCAAAAAGCGCATGCAGCGTTCTTCGGCTTGCATTTGCTTCAGGACTCTTGTTTTGCAGCCCACAAGCTTTCGCTCGCAGATGTTTGCTCGTTCGAACGCAAGTTCGCTAAGTAGGAGTCAGCTCTCTCCGAGAGCGTAGACGTTGACACTCGAGCGCAAGCTCGCAGATGTTTGTAACGTACTTGTTTTGTAGCCCACAAGCTTTCGTTGCTTGCGCTTATATGCAGCATGTGCTTATGCTCAGACATTTTTCTCGCTCTCATGAGAATGTACTTCCTTTATGCGGTGCAATGTGGCTTTATGCTGTCTTGCCTCAAGTCTCAGAATTTCTTCGTGCGGAAGTGGCAGTAGGGTGATCCTCCTGTGTTTTCGTAGTAATCCTGATGGTAGTTCTCGGCAATCCAGAAGTCTCTCACTGGCAGGACGAGCGTATTGACGACTACGTAGGACTTTGTGCGGAGGACGTCGCTCAGGGTCTGGATGGTTTCGTATTCTTCCTTGTTGCTGTAGTAGGCTGCGCTGCGGTATTGCTGTCCTTTGTCGGGTCCTTGTCCGTCGGTTTGCTCGGGGTCGTGGATTTCGAAGAACAGTTTGCAAAGGGCTGTGTAGCTCACGACTGAAGGGTCGTATTCCACCAGCACTGCTTCCTTGTGTCCGGTGTGGTGCTCGCGGACTTCGTCGTATGTGGGGAATTCCTCGGTGCCTCCAGTGTAGCCCACGTAGCAGTTGATGACTCCGGGTGTTTTCTTGAAGTAGTGCTGCACTCCCCAGAAGCAGCCGGCTGCGAAGATTGCCACCTTGTGGTTGGTGCTGGCGAGTGAACTGGCATCAAACTTCTTGACATGGTACATGTCTTTCAGCGCTTCTTTCACCATCTCGAGTGCCTTGGTGTGCATCTCGAGTTTCTCGGGGTGTGCCTTGTCCTTGTTGAGATGATAAATGAGGTCGTTGTGTCTCACTTTGAGTGCCACGGGATTGTGGGAGTCGATGATGTTCTGTATGTAATCGAGGTAGGGCACGTTGGGATTGTGCGTGAGTAGTTTGACGGCTTTGATTATTCCGTCGGGAATGCCTGCTGCCTTAAGGTCTTCGATGATGAAATTGGTGTTTTCAATCACGTCGTGCAGGAATCCGGTGCTGCGTTCCTCATCGGTGCTGCCCATGAGTCCCACGGCAAGTGGATGGAGGATATATGCCTCGCCGTCGATGTCTTTCTTTCCTCCGTGTGCCCTCATGGCCACACTGAGCGACAAATCAATTATTGACTTCATAATGTGTTGTGTTTGTGTGTTGTTGAATCTGCTTTGGTTTCTCCTGGCTTGTCTTTTGTGCCATCATTCTTGTCTTCTGCACTTTTACATTTATCTTCTGTTTCTGTGCCTTCGCACTCATCTTCTGTGCCTTCGTACTCGTCGATGAACTGCTTGAGTGCCTTGTAGCGAGGCGAATTGATGGTGTATTTCACTGCTTCAGTGAAGTCGGACGTGCGCACAAGATAGATGTAGAGATGTTCGCGCCAGTTCTTGTCGGAGACATAGGTGAACTGTGGATTCTTGCTTGGGCGCAGCGTGTAGAGGTCGGCATTGAGCCTGGCTTGCGACACATTGTCGAACACAAATTGCCGTGTGTGTTTCACGCTGTCTTTCACTTCCCCGCCTTTGGCAATGGCACGGCTCCTGATGCATTTGCCGGTGCTGTCGGCATTCCATGTGCGGAGGGTGACATCGTATTGGTTGCCTTCGCCTGTCTGTGCCACGAGGCGGAGGTGTACAAGCAGGTGCTTGTCCTTCAGCAGCAGTCCTATCTCGCTGATTTCCTTCTCGGCACGTCCGAGGTGGGCATCGTCGGTTGAGATGACTGCGAAGGTCTCGGTGTCGGACTCCTCGTTAGTCTCGATGGGAGCAGGTGCGTTTCCACTGCACGATAGCAGGATAAGTATGGACGCCAGCCATGCGGAGGCAAGTGTGTATGTTCTCATTCTTCTGTTCAAGTTTGTAGTTATTACTCAAATTCAATTGAAATGCGACTGTTTCTTTCGTCGCCAATTCGTTTACGGGTACAAATATAGTGATTTATTTTCAGTTAGTGGCACTGGACTCGCAATATTTTATTAACTTTGCAGCCGTTTTTCTACGTTGAATATTTAATCAGCAAATACAGATACAGCAATGATAACAGTTTCGAATCTATCAATACAGTTTGGAAAGAGAGTCCTTTACAAGGACGTCAACCTGAAGTTCACCAACGGAAACATCTATGGAGTGATTGGAGCCAACGGTGCGGGCAAGTCAACCTTGCTGAAAGCCATTACCGGTGAATTGGAGGCTACCACCGGAACAATCACGCTGGGACCGGGCGAGCGTCTGTCGGTGTTGAGTCAGGACCACAACAAGTTCGACGAATTCAGTGTGATGGACACTGTCATGATGGGACACACCGTGCTTTGGGACATCATGAAGCAGAAAGATGCCCTCTATGCCAAGGCGGACTTCACCGAAGAGGACGGCATCAAGGCAGCCGAACTGGAGGAGAAGTTTGCGGAGCTCGACGGATGGAATGCCGAGAGCGATGCTGCCATCCTGCTCAGCGGACTGGGAATCAAGGAAGATTTGCACCAGCGTCAGATGTCGGAACTGTCGGGAAAAGAAAAGGTGCGTGTCATGCTGGCACAGGCATTGTATGGTAACCCCGACAACCTGTTGCTCGATGAGCCTACCAATGACCTCGACCTCGACACCGTGGAATGGCTTGAGGATTACCTCGCCAACTTCGAACACACAGTGCTCGTGGTGAGTCATGACCGCCACTTCCTCGATGCCGTGTCCACACATACCGTTGACATCGACTATGGCAAGATAAACCTCTTTGCCGGAAACTATTCATTCTGGTACGAGAGTTCACAACTTGCTCTGCGCCAGGCTCAGAACCAGAAGGCAAAGGCAGAGGAGAAGAAGAAGGAACTGGAGGAATTCATCCGTCGATTCTCAGCCAATGCAGCCAAGAGCAAGCAGACCACAAGCCGCAAGAAGATGCTTGAGAAACTCAATATCGAGGAAATCCAGCCTTCAACCCGTAAGTATCCTGGCATCATATTCCAGATGGAACGCGAACCGGGCAACCAGATTCTGGAAGTGGAAGGACTGAAAGCAGTGGACGAAGACGGCACAACGCTGTTCGACAACCTGTCGTTCAATGTGGAGAAAGGCCAGAAAATAGTGTTCCTCAGCCACAATCCAAGGGCAATGACAGCTTTGTTTGAAATCATAAACGGCAACAGAGAGGCGCAGTCAGGTACATACAAATGGGGCGTGACCATCACTACAGCCTATCTGCCAGTGGACAATACCGAGTTCTTCAAGTCAGAAAAGAACCTTGTGGAATGGCTCGGACAATACGGTGAAGGCAACGACGTGTTTTTCAAGGGCTATCTCGGCAGAATGCTCTTTTCCGGCGAAGAAGTGCTGAAGAAGGTGAATGTGCTGTCGGGAGGAGAGAAGATGCGCTGTATGATTGCACGCATGCAACTGAAGAATGCCAACTGTCTCATTCTCGACACACCGACCAATCACCTCGACCTCGAGTCTATTCAGGCGTTCAACAACAACCTGAAACTCTTCAAGGGCAATGTACTCTTTGCCAGCCACGACCATGAGTTCATCAATACAGTGGCAAACCGCATCATAGAACTCGGACCAAAAGGCATCATCGACAAGTTGATGACCTACGACGACTATATCTCTTCGGATCAGATAAAGGAAATGCGTGCAAAGATTTATTAAATTGAGCATGCACAACGAATGGTACAGGCCAACCCTCTGAAAGACCGAAATATTTCTCTGACCAGGAAAAATTATTTCTCTGACTGGGAAAAAAGTTTTTCCTGACTAGGAAAATAATTTGCCCTAATCGGGAGACTTGACACCCGTTAGCAGGAAATTCATCAAAACCTCTTATTCGGGAGCACTTGATGAACAGGAAAAGGACTGATGGAATTGGTTGAACCGACGGAACTGATGGATGTACTCAGTAAACATGCTGCGACTGATGAACATGAAACGGATGATTGTGCTCGGTAAACAGAGATTGGTCGATAGACATAAAACAGATTGTGGTCTTATGAAGAAGATGCTTACACTGCTCATGACACTTGCTGCCGTGAACGGATTTGCCCAAGACAAAGGCAACTTATGGATAAACAATGTCCGACTCAGCGGCTTCGGCATTGCCAGATACCAGTACACCTCACAAAAAGGACAGTCTGCCGACAATAGCTTCGACTTGCGAGTGGCACGTGTGTCGCTCGACGGCAGAATTCTTGAAGATTTCTACTGGAAGACGCAGATGCAGATAACAGGCAGTGGACTCACCTACGGATCGAGTCCGCGACTGCTCGACCTTTTTGTGGAGTGGCAGAAATATCCATATGCACGGGTGAGGGTAGGGCAGTTCATCTTGCCGTTCACCTATGAGAGAATGTATTCACCGGTTGATAACATGTTCTCAGCCAACTCAAAGGTGATTGACTGTCTCGTGGGCGGCACCGACCGCAGTGGCATTGCTTCGAGCAACGGACGCGACCAGGGCGTGGAACTGGTGGGCGATGTGCTGAAGAACCGCGACGGACTTCCGCTTCTGCACTACGTGGTCAGTGTGGTAAACGGTCAGGGCATTAACCTTAAGGATGTGGACAGCCGCAAGTCCATAGTCGGTGGTGCATGGATAGCACCAGTGAAAGGCATGCGGCTTGGAGTGTTCGGATGGGACGGATCAGTGGCGCGCACTGGCAACTGGACCAGCGAAACGACGGGCGAAGAATGCAACGGCACACGCAGTCTTTCGCAGTACAGATATGCCATAAGCGGTGAATATAAAGTGGATGACTGGACTTTCTGCTCCGAATATATCCACAGCACTGGAAAGGCCTTTGCCAAGAGCTACGATGGCGAGACAAAAGACTGCAACCTCTCGACTTTAGGCAACAAGAGCGATGGCGGATATGCATCGGTGATAGCTCCCGTAATAAAAGAAAAGGTGCACGTGAAAGCACGTTACAGCATCTATCGAGAGTCGGCAGAATGGAGTACAGCACAGTCGCAGCTTGAGATTGGCGCTGACTGGATGCTAAGCAAGTATCTCTATCTGACAGCTGCTTACATCCATGCCAACAACCGCAAACTTGCTGAGCACAACTATGACATGGCAGACGTGCAGGTGCGTTTCCGATTCTGAGAGCAGGTTTTCAGTGAATTTAGACATGAAAAATGTTAAAGTTATGCGTGATGCATTGGCATTTCAAATAAAAGTTCTAACTTTGCGGAACCAAGAACCTGGGGTTGATATGGATTTGACAGCAAGCCGAGGTGGTAGGTAAGCATGCAGAGCTTTGTTGGGTGGCTCTTTAATCTCACCTTTCGCAAATTTAATTGGCAACAATAGCTTTGCTCTCGCAGCTTAATCGAAGTATAGTAGATTAACTTTATCTCGATGTTAGACATTGAGACGAGACATCGCTCCAGAAGTCCACTCCTTGAGACGTTTGGGTTCGCGGTGCAGTAAATTCGAGGATAGTTGCTGTTCGCCTCATGGCAGCAATGAAGCTTTAGAGGATAAGGGTGTGGTACGGTGGTGCAAGTCAGGCCTCATCACGAAAACCAAAATTGCACTAAGCATGTAGAAAGCTTATGGTCTCCTTGTTTGGACGAGGGTTCAATTCCCTCCAGCTCCACAAAGCCTGCTGAGTAATCAGTGGGTTTTTATTGTCTTGGTTTTTTACGTCATAAACTTGACATTTCTGTCAGTTATCAGCTGTCATGGACAAGGTCAATTGCCTGTTGTCGTAAAAAACATACCCTCTCAATCTCTGCATTGACGAATGCTCTATTCGATTTATTCTGTTCTTTATGCTTTCTTGTTGGACGGACTTTGATAGGAAATAAAATAATTAATAATTCTTAATCGGTTTGCTCGTGTCGTTTTTTATTCATACTTTTGTAATCCTAACTAACGAAGAGAATAATGAATATATATAGAGGTGCTGTAGTTGTGCTGGCTTTTGCTTGTTGTGCTTCAGTGTCGTATGCACAGAAGACGACGGAAAAAGGTACTTACACATTCAAGGACGGCTCGACATACAGCGGAGATATGTTTAACGGCAAGCCTAACGGACATGGCAAAACAACATTCCCCACGGGCGATACTTATGAAGGTGATTATCTGAAGGGTAAGCGCGAAGGTGACGGCGTGTATTCATTCACTGACGGAGAGAAATATGAAGGACAGTGGGTGAATGACCACCAACATGGCCTGGGAGTATATACATGGGCAAACGGAAACAAATACGATGGTCTTTGGTACACTGACTATCAGGAAGGTAAAGGTACAATGTACTATTTCAACGGAGACGTTTATGTAGGCAGCTGGCATCAAGACAAGCGTGAGGGTGAAGGCACTTACACTTGGGCAAACGGTGCGTCCTACAAAGGCACATGGGTGGATGACCACAAGGAAGGCAAAGGACTCTTCGACTGGGGCGACGGTGCAACCTACTATGGTGACATCAAGGGTGATATGCGCAGTGGCTTCGGGTCATACAACTATGCCAACGGCGATACCTACAAAGGCCAGTGGAACGAAGACATGATGGACGGCAAAGGTATATATACGTTCAACAACGGTGACAGGTATGAGGGCGAATATGTCAAGGGCAAACGTCATGGTCAGGGCATTTTTACTTATATCGACGGCAGCCGGTATGTGGGATCCTTCAAGAATGGACTGATGGACGGCTTCGGTACTTACTCCTGTGCAGACGGTTCAGTGTATGTGGGCTATTGGGCTGAAGACAAGCAGAACGGCAGGGGAACATACACAAACAAGAACGGTGACACGTATGACGGCGAGTGGGCGAATGGCGAGATGAACGGCGAGGGCATCATCAGAATGAAAGACGGCTCAAAGTTCAAGGGCCATTTCGTTAACGGACAGAAGAACGGCAAATGTGTGGAAGAAGACAAGGACGGTGTGCGCTTTGAAGGTACATACGTCAATGACCTGCGCGACGGTGCTTTTGTCGAGAAGGACAGTAATGGCAAGACCATCCGCAAGGGATACTACAAACGTGGAGTTGTGGAAACAGCAAACTAATCGTATAATATATAATAAGGAGAGATATGATAATCGATTCATTGAACAATCTGGAAAAGTATGTGGCTCTCAATCCTTTGTTTCAGGATGTGGTGAATTACATCAAGTCAAATGACCTCAATGCCAAAGAAGAAGGCAAGGAACTGATAAAAGGTAGCGACCTCTTCGTGAACTTCAATACGGCAAAAGGAAAAACCAAAGAGGAGGCTCGACTAGAAACCCACGACAAGATGATTGACATACAGATACCATTGAATTGTGAGGAAACCTACGGATATACACCACGCACAGAACTGCCTGAGCAGACATATAATGCAGAGAAAGATATCACTTTCTACGACGGGCTTGCACAGCAGTATGTGACGGCTACACCAGGTATGTTTGCCATATTTTTCCCGCAAGACGGTCATGCACCATGCATCTCCGAACAGCAGGCGATAAAGAAGGTGATATTCAAAGTAAAGGCTTAGTTACAGATACAATAATCAAAATCCACAATCATTACAGTTATGGCAACGAAAAAAGAAAAGAATACCGAGAAAATAGGACTCGTCAAGAATGATTCATGGCTTGAACCATACGAGGGCGCGATTGTTGGTCGGCATCAGCATGCATTGAACAAGTTGAAGGAACTGACAAACAATGGCAAGCAGACTCTCTCCGACTTTGCTTCCGGGTATCTGTACTTCGGCTTGCACAAGACCGAGAAAGGATGGACATTCCGTGAGTGGGCACCCAATGCCACACAGATATTCCTTGTGGGAGACTTCAACGGATGGAAGGAGCAGACTAAGTACAAGCTGAAGCGCAAGCGAAATGGCAACTGGGAAATAAACCTGCCGGAGTCAGCCATGAAACATGGCGACTTGTACAAGCTTCATGTCTATTGGGACGGAGGCGAAGGTGAGCGCATACCTGCATGGGGGAACCGTGTGGTGCAGGACGAGAAGACAAAGATTTTCTCCGCCCAGGTGTGGTGTCCCGAGCATGAATACAAGTGGAAGGTAAGGAAATTCAAACCCAATACGGCTCCACTCCTTATATATGAATGTCATATAGGAATGGCACAAGATGCAGAGAAAGTGGGTACATACACTGAATTCAAGGATAAGATACTTCCGAGAGTCATTGCTGACGGCTACAACTGCATCCAGATAATGGCAGTGGCAGAACATCCTTACTATGGCAGTTTCGGATACCACGTCAGCAACTTCTTTGCACCGTCAAGTCGCTTTGGTACACCCGAGGAACTGAAGGCGCTTATTGATGAGGCCCACAAGAACGGGCTGGCTGTCATAATGGATATAGTCCATTCACATGCAGTGAAGAACGAGATGGAGGGACTCGGCAACTTTGCTGGCGACCCTTGCCAGTACTTTATGCATGGCGGACGTCGCGAACATCCGGCATGGGACAGTCTGTGCTTTGACTATGGAAAGAACGAAGTGATACACTATCTGTTGAGCAACTGCAAGTATTGGCTTGATGAGTTCCATTTCGACGGCTACCGATTCGATGGCGTGACAAGCATGCTCTATTACAGCCATGGACTTGGCGAAGCCTTCGGCGGATATGGCGATTACTACAACGGACATGAAGATGACGAGGCAATAGCATATCTCACCCTTGCCAATCTGCTTATCCATGAAATCCATCCAAAGGCAATAACCATTGCAGAGGAAGTGAGCGGCATGCCTGGACTGGCAGCTCCGTTCAGTGACGGCGGCTATGGTTTCGACTACCGTATGGCAATGAACATTCCCGACTATTGGATAAAGACCATCAAGGAACAGAAGGATGAGGACTGGAAGCCATCATCAATGTTCTGGGAAACCACCAACAGACGTGCGGACGAGAAGACCATCAGTTACGCAGAGAGCCACGACCAGGCATTGGTAGGGGACAAGACCATCATCTTCCGCTTGATTGATTCCGACATGTATTGGCACTTCAAGAAAGGTGACGAGAACATGACTGTGAACCGTGGCATTGCCCTCCACAAGATGATACGTCTGCTTACTGCTTCCACCATCAATGGCGGTTATCTGAACTTTATGGGCAATGAGTTCGGACATCCTGAGTGGATCGACTTCCCGCGTGAAGGCAACGGATGGAGCTATAAGTATGCACGCAGACAATGGAACCTCGTAGATAACCATGAACTGTGCTACCATTATCTGGGTGACTTCGACAAGGCTATGATACATTTGATTGGTGACGCAAAGAACTTCCAGAAGACAGTTGTGCAGGAGATTTGGCATAACGACGGTGACCAGGTGCTGGCTTTCTTGAGAGGCAACCTGCTGTTCGTGTTCAACTTCAATCCTGCAAAGTCGTTCACCGACTATGGATTCCTTGTCAAGGAAGGATCGTATGAAATCGTGCTGAACACCGATTCGAGCGCATTCGGAGGCAACAACCTCAATGATGACTCAATCGAACATTTCACAACGTCGGACATACTCTATGCCAAGCAACATAAAGGATGGCTGCAACTCTATCTGCCAGCCCGTAGTGCAATTGTATTGAAGAAGAAATGAACTACAATAATCCCATACCACAGAATATAACGGACAGAATCAAACTGTCGTGCGGTCTTTTGTTCGCCTTGTTTTGTTTCTGCTATCTTTATTGTCTGCAAAACGACGTGCTGGCAGAGGCACAATACGTGTTCTCGAATGGCCAGACCCATTATTCTCGCTTTTTCGGTGCGGTGATAATCACGTTCTCACTGATGTGTGTGCAATACCTTGTGGAGAGGGTCGCTCATCTATCCGGTGGGTGGTATGCAGTCACCTACATGCCATCGTTTGTGCTGCTCATGATGCTTACAAGCCTTGGACAACAGACAATCGAAGACTTTACGTTCGGCAGCTGGCAGTGGATTCTCCCTCTGTTCATCGTATTGTATGCCCTCCTTCTGAGGGTAAAGACAAAGATTCTGGGAGAAAGTATTGTGGATGGGGATTATACTATGTCGAGGTATCTTTGGCCAAACATGCTCACACTGTTCCTTATGATGTTCGTGTGCGGAATCAATGCACCTGCCACAGATGTCTATATGTATGAGCTCAAGGCAGAACGGCTCATCCTCGACGGTGAGTATAAGGCAGCGAGCGAGGTGGCTCAGAAGTCCATCCCGGTTTCTTGTCGTCTCAATGAACTCCGCATGTATGCCCTTGCAAAGGAAGGACAGTTGGGTGAAAAGCTGTTCGACTATCCGCAGCCTTATGGCGAGAAGTCCCTGCTGATGCTAGATGACACTGTAACACGTCTGCACAGGTTTACAAGCAAAGACATACAGGAAAGTCTGGGTGCCTGGGCTAATGATGCTGTGAAGTCACTTGACAGTTACCTTGATCTGTTGCGCAAGCACGAATCGACTCGCCACAACCCATTGCTGCCTGAATACGTCTTGTGCAGCAAGTTGCTTTCAAAAGACATGAAAGGCTTCTACAAGTCGGTAAAGGTGTATTATAATCTTAGTGATCCGGCAAATGTGATGAATCTGCCAAAGGCTTACAGAGAGGCAATGCTGCTTCAGGCAAAGTCCATCGGACGTGATTCCCTGCAGTCGTTTGCAGATACGTTGATGTTGTCGGAATACCGTGGATACAGGGTTTTGCAGGCAACGGACACAACGCAAAGTGTGAAGGACGGATTGCTGAGACGGTATTACGGAAACACACTTTGGTGGTATCTAGACAAGGATTAATTAGGGTTAATTATTCGCAAATGCCTTTGTAGTGTTAAATCTAAGTAGTAATTTTGTATTGATAAAGGCTTCAAAAGAACATGAAACGACTGATTGTTGCATTAATAACCACGGTATCGGTTCTTGCGTTACTCTCTTCATGTGCAGAAAAGTATATGGTAGAGGGGACAACATCTCAGTTTATACAGGATGGTACCGTCGCCTATTTGAAACAGTATGAGTCTGGCTCTTATGACAAAGGGGTCGATTTCAAATCAATAGACTCTTGTGAGATACTTCATGGCAAGTTCGACATGTCGGGTATTCTTGACTCTGTCATGATGGTGCGCCTTTATTTGGGTGAGGACGATTTCCCTATGGTGCTTGAACCCGGTGTCGTTACAATCAGTATTGCCAACAATACGGTCAAGATTGAAGGAACACCACTCAACGACAAACTCTATGCATTCCTTTCCAAACGCGACTCGTTGAAAATCATCTATGATGACTTGCCAAACCGTGAGAGTAAGATGTATCTTGACGGTTTCGACCAGGAGGAAATAATGATGGAACTGGGTGAAGAGGCTTCAAGACTCGAAGGGGAAGTCGACCGGCTTGAGACACAATTCATTAAAGACAACTATGACAATCCGTTGGGCATTATATGGTTCTTGCGTCTGTGCTATGAAGCAAAGCAATACTATGGATTCCCTACTACGACTCCTCAAATAGACGAAATCTATATGCAGGCACCTGCTTCATTCAAGAAAAACAGTCTGGTATCTGGCTATATGGACCATTTGAACAATTGATGCATTTCCCATCTTGCTCGAGACTGATTCCCCGATTTGCAGGAAAGACACCAATCTGTACATTGTAAGGATTCGTGTTATATGTGTAATGATTCGTGTTATCTGTGCTCGTCCTCTCTCATTCATAAGGCTGGCATCGACAGATGCAACAGAAGTGCTTAATTCAAACAACATAAAAGTATGGACATCAGTATTCAAGATATTCTATTTGTCATTTCAACCATACTGAACCTGATTGGGATAGTGGGTTCGGTCATTCCCATGCTCCCAGGTCCTCCACTGAACTTCATTGCCATGTTGCTGTGTTGCATTGCGTGTCCCACTCCATTGATGATAGTGCTGACAATATTGACCGGATTGTTTGTCATCTTCATCACAATTGCTGATTACATGGCCCCTGCGTGGCTTGCCAAGTGGGCAGGAGGCTGCAAACAAGCGTCTGTCGGGGCTACCGTCGGCATGTTTGTCGGTATGTTCTATGCCCCATGGGGACTGGTCGTCGGTCCATTCCTCGGTGCGTTTGTTTGTGAGTTTGCCAACACCTTCAGGTTAAGCAATTCTTTGAAGGTAGGTATGTATTCCATGTTGTCATTGATTGCAGGTACAGTGTTCAAGCTTGTATCGTGCATCGCAATACTGATAGTGTGTGTCGGTTGTATGCTTTATTATTACCTTGCAGTATGACGTGCGGCTGATGATTTGAAACAATCAGCCAGTTGTTGTTTTCAATGCTTCGCCAACTGTTTGTCACTCGTGAGTTTATGTGTGTTCATTACAAATGGGCAAGAATAGTGCTAACAAACAAAAAAAATTTGCAAGGGTGTGCGATTTGTTGTAACTTTGCACCCGTAATTGAGATAGTATGAATAAATACATAATAACGGCTCTACTTGGATTCACATTGTTGTTCGCATCATGCAGCAATTACAATAGTGTGCTGAAGATTGACGACTATGATTACAGGTATGAAGCCGCTAAGGAATATTTTGCTGCAGGACAATACGTAAGGTGCTATCAGTTGCTCGAAAACATGATATTGCTGATGAAGGCAACTGACAAAGGAGAGGAATCGCTTTACATGCTTGCTATGTGCTACTACAATATGAAGTACTACGACACTGCAGGCCAATATTTTGAACGTTATTACAAGAGCTATCCGAAAGGAACTTACACCGAACTTGCACGATTCTATGCAGGCAAGGCGGCATACATGCAGTCGCCCGATTCGCGTCTCGACCAAACCCCTACATATGCGGCACTCAACCGTCTGAACGAGTTTTTGGACTTCTATCCTTATTCCGTATATCGTGAGGACGCCACTGATCTTATCTTGCAGCTGCAGGAAAGGTTGGCTCAGAAAGAATACGACATCTGTAAGCTCTACTATAATTTGGGCAACTACACAGGCAACTGCCTTTATGGCGGCAACAACTATGATGCGTGCATCATCACAGCAGAGAATGCCTTGAAACTCTATCCATACACCAAACATCGTGAAGATTTCCTTATGCTTGTGCTCAAGTCCAGATATATGCTGGCAAAGAATAGTGTGGAGGTGAAGTCCGAAGAGCGCTTCCGTCAGACTATCGACGAGTATTATGGTTTCAAGAACGAGTTTCCTGAAAGCAAATACACAAAGGAAGCTGATGACATCTTCAAGGAATGCAGCGTGAAGGTAAGTCTGTGACGCAATGATTGTGCAGACACATGTTAGCGGTTATGCATTAAGACAGTAGCGGTCATACAGACGGAAGTCAGTGATTGTACAGAGAAATAAATAACATCGATTAATAGACAGATAAATAGATATAGCAGATTATGGATTTTAAGAAAACAAACGCCCCTACATCTACGGTAACACGTAACTTGATGGATTTGTCAACCGAGACTGGAAACATTTATGAAAGTGTTGCCATCATCGGAAAGCGTGCAAACCAGATTGCAGCTGAAATGAAGGAAGAACTCAGAAGAAAACTCGAAGAGTTCGGTACTGCAACAGATGAGTTGCAGGAGGAATTCCACAATGACGAACAAATTACGGTTTCAAAGCACTATGAGCGTTTGCCTAAGCCAACACTCATCGCTACTCAAGAGTTCATTGAGGACAGGATTTGTTACCGCAATCCATCAAGACCTGTTCAGGAGAATTTCTAAGCAGGTTCTTGTGATGGTCTTTGTGGGCATTCATCCTTTTAGTACGAACCGTCCAACTCCCTTTATGCAGGATCATTGAGCACTCTCTGACTGAAGGCTGAGGATTAGAATGTCGAAGGAATAAAGGAGTGCAAAGCTATGGATCCCACAATAGCCGAAGAATTGTATTTACGTGTAATTTATAGAAACTGCTTCTGATGATACAGCGTATTCAAACAGTTTACTTAGCCCTTGTTGCTGTTCTCAGCATACTGGGGCTTTGTCTTCCATTAGGACAAATATTGGACGGTGCAACAGCCGTTGTTTCATTCAACAACTGGATGTTCTCTCCCGAGATCACATCGAAGGCAATGGCGTCTGCCGATTTCCACGACTTTGCGCCAATGGCACTTGGCATCTTGCTCCTCATCGTCATTGTTCTGACATTCGTGAGCATCCTGCTTTTCCGCTTCCGCATGCGCCAGTTGCGCCTCACCATATTCTCCACGATATTGTTGGTGGGATATGTGTTGTATTTTGCCTTCC
Source organism: Bacteroidaceae bacterium (assembly GCA_963640465.1). Classification (GTDB taxonomy): domain Bacteria; phylum Bacteroidota; class Bacteroidia; order Bacteroidales; family Bacteroidaceae; genus Colivivens. The sequence continues at coordinate 49,912 of CAVHYP010000004.1, forward strand.
TTGCATGGCACTACACTGGAGTTGCTTCAGCTGTGATTGATGGTGCGTCATTCCATTTGTGTGTGGCAGGAATATTCCCGGTGTTGTCCGTAATACTCAATTGCCTTGCCATTCATGGCATCCGTAAGGACGAGGCGTTGGTAAGGTCTCTCGACCGTCTGAGATAAAGCCCACCGGTTGCCAGAGATACAACAATGAGACATTGATATTTATTCCAGGATAAACAAATTCAAGATATATGGACTTTAAAGATTTGGTTCAAAAGCGCAGAAGCATCCGTAAGTTTACTGATGAGAAGGTGACAGAGGATGAACTGCATGCCATTCTTCGTGCCGGATTGATGGCCCCTACAGGGCATGGCTTGCGTGGATGGCAGTTTGTTGTGGTTGACGATCCATCAATACTTTCGATCATTTCCGAATGCAGAGAAAGTGGAAGTGAGTTTGTGAAGGGTGTCGCTGCAGCTATTGTCGTAGCCTACGACCCTGCTGCATCGGACGTGTGGATTGAGGATTCAGCTATCGCAGCCGTAACTATGCAGTATCAGGCAACAGACCTTGGATTGGGCAGTTGCTGGTGTCACATCCGTGCCCGCAAGAATGCTGAAGGAACTCCTGCTTCCGAAATTGTGAAGAAGGCAGTGGGTCTGCCTGAAGGACTCGAAGTGGAGTGTGTGATTGGCATTGGTCACCCTGCAATGGAACGGAAACTCCAAGATGAGGCAAAGCTCAGTTGGGCAAATGTCAGAAAATGAGAATAGCGTTTGTTGGTGCCGGTAATCTTGCCACAAGTATGGCTGTTGCTTTGCATGAGGCAGGTCATGCCATTGTGCAGGTGTATAGCCGTACTGAAGATTCGGCAATAGCATTGGCAAGTAGGGTGGGGGCAACTCCCATAAGCGACTTTGCGGCTTTGTCTGACGATGCTGACATCTACATAATCAGTGTCATTGACTCGGCTTTGGCAGATGTTGCAGAGCAAGCCGTAAAGGGTAGGGAAGACTCGTTGTTCGTGCATACAGCAGGTAGCATCCCGATGGATGTCATTCCGGTTAGGCGTAGGGGTGTGGTCTATCCTATGCAGAGTTTCTCAAAGCAGCGGATTGTAGACTTCTCGTCCATACCTATATTTATTGAGGCAACCGATGCCGACGACCTTGAACGCCTAAGGCAACTTGCTTTGTCCATATCTGGTTCTGTCAGCGAACTCATTTCTGCCGACCGTTTATACTTGCATCTTGCCGCTGTGTTCTGCAGCAACTTCGTGAATCATTGCTATGCATTGAGCGAAGAGATACTCAACAAGCATGGCATTCCTTTCTCGGCAATGTATCCTCTGCTCGACGAGGTGGCAAAGAAGGTTCATACGGTTTCTCCAAAAGATGCCCAGACCGGACCTGCATCCCGACACGATTGGAACGTGGTGAACAAGCACTTGATGATGCTTGCCGACAATCCGAGACTCCAATCCGTTTATCAACTCATGTCAAAAAGTATCGCTGATGATTAACTACGACCTTTCGTCAATACGGGCCATATTCTTTGATGTTGACGGTGTTCTCAGCAAGGAAACCATTTCGTTGCATCCTTCGGGAGAACCCATGCGTACAGTGAACATCAAAGACGGCTATGCCATGCAACATGCAGTGAAGCATGGTCTTCTCATTGCTATAATAACAGGTGCCACTACCGAGGCAGTCTACAAACGTTATGAACGTCTCGGGCTGACTGAAATCCATCAGGGAGTTGCCAAAAAAATAAAGGTGTACGACGAGTTGTGCAGGAAGTATAACCTGAAGGATTCCGAGGTGATGTACATGGGCGACGACATTCCCGATTTTGAGGTAATGCAACGCTGTGGCTTGCCTGTTTGTCCTGCTGACGCAGTGCCTGAGATAAAGTCAATATCCAAATACATTTCGCAGAGAAATGGTGGCGAGGGATGTGGACGCGACGTGATTGAGCAGGTATTGAAAGCTCACGGATTGTGGATGCACAACTCCGAGGCATTTGGATGGTAAGTTGATAGATGAATCAAAGTATGTTTCCGACTGACAAATACAAAGTTGTTCTTGCAAGCAATTCCCCACGCCGGCGCGAATTGCTTGCGGGACTTGAAATCCCTTTCGAGGTAAGAGTCATCAAGGGCATTGATGAGTCATGGCCGTCAGACTTGAAAGGCGAGGATATCCCCAAATATATTTCCAGCAAGAAAGCAGAGGCTTACCGGCCGACACTGCAGGATGGCGAACTGCTTATCACTGCCGACACCGTAGTCTATTTTGATGGTGAGGTCTTTGGAAAGCCCAAAGACCGTCAGGAGGCAATTGATATGCTGTGCCGCTTATCGGGAAAAACGCATGAGGTGATAACCGGTGTCACTCTCACAACCAATGTGAATGGCGGCATTTACCGTTGCTTCGCTTCCACGAGTAAGGTCACGTTCTCCACATTGTCAGTTGACGACATCACTCATTACGTCGACAAATACCAACCGTTCGACAAGGCTGGGGCATACGGCATACAAGAATGGATTGGTTATATTGGCGTAAGCCGTATTGAGGGAAGTTATTTTAATGTCATGGGTTTGCCTGTGTGGCGGTTGTACGAAGAATTGTCCCGCCTCTGACAATAGTTCACGGCTGGTTCTGAATCATTGATTTGGAACCAGCCTTTGTTCTTGTGTACACCTTGTCCTGTGTGTTTGTACTTGTTTCCTTCCAGTCCTCCTTTCTGTGTTGATAAATCAGTACTGGAGTCCTGGCGTTTCGGTACTGGAGTCCTGGTGTTAGGGTACGGCTGTACGGACTCTAGGGTACAGGGTATGCGACTAATGGTCTTCGCACATACAATCTTTCGTGTCAGTTCATGCCATCCTTTGTGTCAGTTTTTGTCATGCATCGCATTGGCTCTTGTCATGCATCGTATTGGACCATATCATGCATTGCATTGGACCATATCATGCATTGCATCCTGTTATTTCATGCATTGCACCCGATTGATTTCATTCATCGTATCGCTTGATTTTAGTCATTGTTATGCCCAAAAAAGAGGAAGAATTGCTTCGCAGCAACTCTTCCTCGGGCAAAGTTAGTACAAAACCGGTGAATCAACACCGGATTTATTTCTCGTATCCCTTAGGATTGTTCTTTTGGAAATTCCATGAATCGCGGCACATGTCCTCGATGTCGTACTGTGCTTCCCATCCCAACTCTTTCTTCGCTTTGGCAGGATTGCAGTAGCAAGTCGCAATGTCGCCAGGACGGCGTGGCTTGATGGAATAAGGTACCTTGAGTCCGTTGGCTTTCTCGAATGCGTGTACCACATCGAGCACACTGTAGCCATGTCCCGTACCGAGGTTGTAGATGGCAAGTCCGCATTTTCTGTCGATTGCCTTGAGGGCTGCAACATGTCCTGCTGCCAGGTCTACAACATGGATGTAGTCGCGAACACCTGTTCCGTCGGGTGTGTCGTAGTCGTTGCCGAACACGCCCAATTCCTTGCGGATGCCGATGGCGGTTTGGGTGATGTAAGGCATCAGGTTGTTTGGAATGCCATTAGGATTCTCGCCAATCAGTCCGCTCTTGTGCGCACCGATTGGGTTGAAGTAGCGCAGCAACACTACGTTCCATTCCGGGTCGGCTTTCTGCACGTCGATAAGCACCTGCTCAAGCATTGACTTGGTCTGACCATAAGGATTGGTGCAGTGGCCCTTCGGACATTCTTCTGTGATTGGAATGATGGCAGGGTCGCCATACACCGTGGCAGATGAAGAGAAGATGAAGTTTTTGCAACCGTTTTTGCGCATCACATCAAGCAACACGAATGTTGCGTTCATGTTGTTTTCGTAATACTCAAGTGGTTTGGCTACTGATTCACCCACTGCCTTCAGTCCGGCAAAGTGGATGACGGCATCAATCTTGTTTTCCTTGAATATCTTGTCCATCGCTTCATGGTCGCGCACGTCGGCTTTGTAGAAGGGTACTTCCTTGCCGATGATCTGTGCCACTCTGTTCAGGGCTTCTTCCTTTGAGTTGACGAGGTTGTCAACTACAATAACGCTGTGACCAGCTTTGTTTAGTTCAATGATAGTGTGCGAGCCAATGTAGCCGGCACCTCCTGTTAATAGTATTTGCATGACATTTGCGTTTTCGTTATGCAAAAGTAGACTATATTTTTAATGTGACAAAATGTTTTTATGTTTTTTATTCCTGCCGTATCGTTTGTTGCCATCTGTTTGGGCGGATTTTGATTTGTCGAGCGTGTGTAAGAGCTTTTGCTCTTCAGAAGCACTGTCTACATGCAAAACGGGCGCATATTGGGGGCGTGATTAACTTTATTTTATGTTTTCTCTTGCTTTTGCTTTGTCATATCGGGAATAATATATAAATTTGCACACTCGAATCTGTGAAGAGTCATTATCCATGCTTGTATGGTTTGGCTGAAAGTGCAGGTTCATGCTTTCTCCAGTATACTGGGGAAGTGAAAGGGGAAAATATGGTGGGGCAACATCAAATGTTTCCCCGTGAGTACATAAAACGTGATATTGTAAACTGTATATGACAATAGCTGTAGATTTCGACGGAACAATTTGCAAACATCGTTATCCAGAGATAGGTCCGGAGATTCCTTTCGCCATAGAAACTCTGAAGAAACTTCAGGAGGAAGGACACAAACTGATTCTGTGGAGTGTGAGGGAAGGGGCTCTGCTCGATGAAGCCATAGACTGGTGCAAGGAACGTGGTTTGACATTCTATGCAGTCAACAAGGACTACCCAGAGGAAGAGGTGGAGAAGAACAACCACTTCTCAAGGAAACTGAAGGTGGACTTGTTTATCGACGACCGGAACCTCGGAGGACTGCCCGACTGGGGGACCATCTACCAGATGGTGAAGTCACATCTCTCGTATGCCGACTTGATGAGATTTTACGAAGAAGGTCACGAGGAAGGCAAGCAACAGAAGAAATCGTTCATGCAACGCCTGTTGGGCAAATGATGAAAAGGCATTGTCGTACACGGATTAATTGAAGAAACAACTAAAAGGATAAGACAAAGAATGAAGAAGGTAAGCCATCTACTTGCTGTATGTGCCGTAGTGCTTTTGGCATCTTGTAACTCCTACAAGGGTGTGCCGTACGTAATTGATGCTGAGTATCTAGATACCAGCAGTCAGTCATCAACGCTTTATGATGCAAAAATAAAGCCGAAGGACATTCTTTCAATCACAGTGAACACAGTAGATCCAAAGGTTGCAGCACCATTCAACTTAATCACTCAGACTGCTGCAAGTTCCACTCTCACTACCAATGCCACCACTCAGGCATCGCTGATGCAGTATCTGGTGAGCAACGACGGAACAATCGACTTTCCCGTACTTGGAAAGTTGAGTGTCGTAGGACTTACAAAGAACGAGTGCGAAAACATGATTCGCGATCGTTTGTCAGCATACATCACCAATGAAACCCCTGTAGTCACAGTCCGCATGCCGAACTTCGCAATATCAGTGGTAGGTGAAGTCAACCGTCCCGGACAGTTCACCATATCAAAGGAGAAGGTGAACATCTTCGAGGCACTGGCGCTTGCAGGCGACATGACCATCTATGGTGTGCGCGACAACGTGAAGCTTATCCGTGAGGATGCAGCAGGACATAAGGAGTATCATACCCTCAATCTCAATGATGCCCAGGTTGTCTTCTCTCCTTATTATCAGTTGCAACAGAACGACATCGTTGTTGTGACACCAAACAAGACAAAGGCAAAGAACTCCGGTATCGGTTCGGAGACAACATTGTGGTTCTCGGCAACCTCAATCCTCATATCAATTGCCAGCTTGATAGTAAACATCATCAATTAGTAACCGCAGCATAGATAAATAGAATCAGTCTATACAACCAACTGCAATAAACAAGACAGAAATGAGTTCAACAGACAATATAAGTCCTGCTCAGAACAATCAGGAGCAACAGGAAGAATCCAGCAGCATCAATCTCAGCAAAGTTGTGTACATGGTTTCGCTCTATTGGCATTGGATATTGCTTAGCGTATTCGTTTGCCTGCTGGGAGCATTCGTATATTTGAGGTTCGAACCGAAGGTGTATGAAATCAATGGCTCAGTGTTGATACGTGACAACGACAATCGCCAAAGAAGCCGTAACCAGCAGCTGTCAGCACTTACAGAACTGATGGATATGGGTGCATTGACAACCAGTCAGAATTTCGACAATGAGCTTGAGATTCTGAAGACACACACACTGGTGCGCAAGGTTGTCGACAATCTTGGATTGAACGTACAGACATACTGGAAGCATACATTCTCTGCCAACACGCCGCTCTACAAGTATGACAACCCGCTTTTGATTTCGTTCACCCCCAAGGAGGATGAGGAACTGATGAGAGGTATCACTCTTAATATGGAGTACTCAAAGAACGGACAACTGGAGGTTGAGGCTGTATATTATGATAAGGAGAGAGAGAAATACACGAGACACCAGAAGTTCAATGCCCTTCCTGCTACCATCAAACTCGATATGGGCAGCATACGCATTGAAAAGAACGACTCGCTGAAGGTGAAGATAAAGAAGAATCCGATAAAACTCGTTTCCTATATCTATTCATCCGATGCAGTGGCTTCTGCATACGTGAAAAGCCTCAATGTCGAGGCTTCGTCGAAACTCACAACCATTGCCCTTCTGTCGTTCACCGATGTCGAGCCACAACGAGGTGTTGATTTCCTCAACCAGTTGGTTGCCAATTACAACAATGATGCCAACAATGACAAGAATGAGGTGGCACGTCGCACAGCGGACTTCATCGACCAGCGTATCGATGTAATCAACCAGGAATTGGGAACTACTGAAGATGAACTTGCCGAGTACAAGCAGCGTACAGGATTGGTTGACATCCAAAACGATGCCAAGGTGGCGATTGAACAGAAGACCGGATATGAGCAGAAGAGCAATGAGATTTCCACACAGGTAACTCTTGCCGAGTATATGCAAGACTATGTCTGCAACCCTGCAAACAAATACCAAGTATTCCCAGTAAACGTGGGTCTGAAGGACAAAGACTTCACCGAAGCAGTGTCGCAGTACAACAAGGCAGTGCTTGAGCGCAAGCGTCTCATGCAGTCTTCAAGCGCCGATCACCCGGCAGTCGTACAGCTCACAGCCGAGATAGATGCACTTTATATCACAGTAAAGACAAGTGTTGAGAGTACGCTGCGTGGACTCCGCACACAGCAGCGCGACCTCGCTTCCCACGAAGGAGAGTATAAAGGCTCCATAGCACAGGCTCCGGAGCAGGAGAAGGATTTGACAAAGATCAGCCGTTTGCAGGAAATCAAGTCTGAACTCTATATGATGCTCCTCCAGAAGCGTGAGGAAAACATCATCAATTTGGCAGCAACTGCCAACAACGGACGTGTGATTGAGGTGCCGCGCGCATCGAGTGCACCTGTGTCACCAAGAAAGAGCATCATCTATCTCATTGCACTTGTCATCGGTCTCGCTATTCCATTTGGAATCATCTGGCTGTTCGAACAGCTCCGATACAAGATTGAAGGCAAGGATGATGTGAAGAAAATTACAGATGTACCGGTTATCGCAGAATTGCCTCTGGCTAAATCTGAAAGAATCGAAGGCGCAATTGTGGTGCGTGAAAACAAGAACGACCTTATGGAAGAGGCTTTCCGTGGCTTGCGTACAAATGTGCTGTTCATGCTCAAGCCCGGACAGAAAGTCATACAGTTCACTTCTTCACAACCGGGTGAAGGTAAGTCGTTCATCGCAGGTAACCTTGCAGTGTCCCTCGCTTATCTTGGAAAGAAGATAGTTGTTGTTGGTTTGGATATCCGCAAACCGGGTCTTAATAAAGTGTTCAACCTCAGTACACGTACTGACGGTATCTCAAGTTACTTGGCAGACCCAACTGGCTATCCTCTCAAGAGTCTTGTCCAGCACTCTCACTTGAGTCCGAACCTCGACATCATACCTGGTGGACTTGTTCCTCCTAACCCAACGGAACTTGTGGCACGCGACACACTCCAGAATGCTATTGACGAACTCAAGGAACATTATGACTATGTCCTGATTGACTCAGCACCGATTGCGATCGTAACCGATTCTGACATCATCAGCCGCGTTGCAGACTTGTGTGTATATGTTTGTCGTGTGGAAGTAACTCCAAAGGCTTCACTCGAATTCATCAATGAACTGAAGCACAATAAGAAGTTCGACCAGCTTTGTATCGCACTCAATGGTGTTGACCTTACAAAGCGCAGAAACTCTTACCGCTATGGTTATGGCTATGGCTACGGAAAGAAGTATGGTTACGGCTATGGCTATGGTTATGGTTATGGCTACGGCTATGGAAAGGAAAATTCTTCTGAGTCAAAGCATTACCGTCACCATAAGGGTTCTAAGAAAAGTGATGAGAACTCTTAATTAACCCTGTTTACTATTGTGGCATGTTTGAGAAGTTCTCAGATGTGCCACATTTATTTTTACGGACTATGACACTCGACGAACGTTGGATGCAGATGTGGCATCAGTACATGGACTTTCTGCGAATAAACAAACGGAGGCCCTCAAAATATTATCCGGAAGAACGTTACCTCGTGAACTGGGCGAAATATAACCGTAAACAGCGCAACCAGAACAAGTTTGCGCCCGGACGTGAAGAGAAGTTCGCCCAACTGCTTGAACTGGCGAAAAAATATCAGCGTATAAACTCGCATATATACGTCTACTTGGATGAAACACCTCCAGTTGTTGTACGCCCTCTTTTGTTTGACACCAATTATATACAGGGCAATACAGAAGTACTGCCGGATGAAATTGATGACTGATTCTAATTGTTATAGGATAAGTAACCTTCTGCAACCGCATGATTCTTGCGTGTGCAAATAATACACAGGCATATCTCTGAAAAATATCGGGAACAAGCAATATCAACTGAAAAATAATTGTTACCTTTGTGTTTCAGAATGACCAGTGGATTGGTCGTGCCGTCTTACGACGGTTTAATTGGATATAAAACTTATACATTAATTATGTGTGGAATAGTAGGATACATAGGAAAGCGTAAGGCTTTCCCAATATTGATAAAAGGCCTTCATCGTTTGGAATATCGTGGATACGACAGCTCTGGTTGTGCTTTGATTGACCCGGAGGGTAATATGCACGTATACAAAGCGAAGGGAAAAGTCTCTGTTCTCGAGTCTGTAGTTGCCTCACGTGAGGGCATGACGGATTCAGCATCATTCGCTTCGTCAAAGTCTTTGGCACTGCAGTCGACTCTTGGCATTGCCCATACCCGTTGGGCTACCCATGGCGCACCTTCGGAAGTCAATGCCCATCCCCACACATCGCAGAGCGGTAAGATAACCCTTGTGCATAACGGAATCATCGAGAACTATGTGACTATACGTGAACAACTGAAGAAGCGTGATTGCACATTCAAGTCGGAGACCGATACGGAAGTACTTGTCAATTTGATTGAATATGTGAAGGAAGAGAACAATCTCAGTCTTCCCTCGGCAGTACGCGTTGCTCTGACTATGGTCTATGGCGCGTATGCCATCGCAGTAATCGACCGCGACAATCCCAATATGGTTGTTGCTGCCCGCAAGTCATCGCCGTTGGCTATTGGTCTTGGCTACGGTAACTCCGACGGCAGTCAAGGCGATATGCCGACAGAATTTTTCCTCGGTTCCGATGCTTCGCCTATTGCCGAATACACCAATCATATTGTGTACCTCAATGATGAGGAGGTTGCAGTCATAGAACTCGGCAAAGACCTGAAGGTGTATGACCTCAACGGTGCTGAGACTGCAGCAGAGGTGAAGGAAGTGAATGTGGATCTGTCGATGCTCGACCACGAAGGCTATCCTCATTTCATGCTTAAGGAGATCTTCGACCAACCGAACGTCTTGCGCGATTGTATGCGTGGACGAATCGTTGGCGGTGCAGCTGATATAGCTACAATAGATACTCTCGGTACTTTCGGCACAAATGGTATTCCGGGATCAAATGGTTTTAGTCCTCTGCCATTCTCTATGGGCAAGGAACAGGAGAACAACAGTCCTTACACTGTCTATAATGTGATTCTTACCGGAGTCACACAGAACCGCCGCCGTCTGCTTCGTGCCCACCGCATAGTGATTGTGTCATGTGGCACGTCATGGCATGCCGGATTGATAGGCAAGCAACTCATCGAGCATTTCTGCAGCATACCTGTGGAGATTGCCTATGCCAGCGAGTTCCGTTACAGCGATGCAGTGATTGACTGTGACGATATCGTCATTGCCATATCACAGTCGGGCGAGACGGCTGACACCCTTGCCGCTGTGAAGAAGGCAAAGGAAGCTGGAGCGTTTGTATATGGAATAGTGAACGGTGTCGGCAGTTCAATTGCCCGTGCATCAGATTCAGGAACATACATCCATGTAGGCCCGGAGATTGGAGTTGCATCCACAAAGGCTTTCACTGGCCAGGTTGTTGTTCTCACCATGATTGCACTTGCCCTTGGCATGATTAAGGACACAGTGACGCAGGATGAGTATGAACAGACAATAGCCGAACTGATATGTATTCCCGATAAAATACAGAAGGTGCTGGAGCAGGATGATATGATAAAGAAACTCTCGCAGTCGTTCGTCAATGTCCACAACTGCCTTTACCTTGGACGAGGCTATAATTATCCAGTGGCACTCGAAGGCGCTCTCAAACTGAAGGAAATCAGTTATATTCATGCTGAGGGTTATCCTGCTGCAGAGATGAAGCATGGACCGATAGCCTTGGTGGACGAAGAACTGCCGGTCATATTCATTGCCACTCACGACAAACTCTATCAGAAGATAATCTCCAATATGCAGGAGGTGATTTCACGAAAGGGCAAGATTCTTGCCATCGTGACTGAAGGTGACGAGGATGTCAAGTCGATGGCAGACAGTGTGATTGAAATACCGAAGACTCTTGAATGCCTGACTCCTTTGTTGAGCGTGATACCACTCCAACTGCTTGCTTACCACATAGCCGTTGCCAAAGGACTTAACGTCGACCAACCACGAAACTTGGCTAAGTCAGTAACAGTGGAGTAAAAGTCTGCTACAATAGAGTAGGGGAGTTTTGTCCTTGATGTGTGCAGTGGAAACTGGTTGCTATTTGCCCAGTTTCCATTGCACACCTACGTTTAGAATGAAGAAGCTGTTGCCGCCAGACTGTACAGACATTCCTGTCGGACCTACATCTCCATAGTATTCGCTTGTGACGATATGAACAGCGAAATCTCCATATAGGCTGAGGTGCTTGTTGATGGTGCGGGTGCAACCCACTCCGGCACCCACGAACGGCGACCCGGAGTTTGATGCCAGATTGCTTGCTATACCCATGCGTGGCATGAGGAGCAACGTCCATTTTTTGTCTGCATCGTAGCCGCAAAGCAGATTCTTCATGTCCAGAAGTACGTCGAGATACAAAAGCAGACAGCCTCCTTCGTCCATGTTGATGCCGTTGGCTCCTGCTGGTGCCACCCATTCCAGTTTCTTGTTCTCAAACAAAGGAAAGCCGTTTTCCCAATTGATGCGTCCGCGCAGACCTATGTCGGGCGAGAACCATTTACCCACTCCTGCGTTCAGTCCGAAGCTCGTGCCTTTGGGTATGACCTTACTGAAGTTGTGTCCGTACGGATTGTGGAGAGTCATGTCAAGACCGGCTTCCACAAACCATCCGTTCCAAAATGAATTGCATACCACTACGTCCTGCTGGTTGTCGCTGGCGTTGTCCTGCGCTGTCATGTTGAGCGTAAATGTAGCCATGAACAGCATTGTCAATATATATTTCTTCATAATATGTCCTGTTTTTGTTGGTGAAACTGTGTTCTTCCGCTACTTGTTCGCTTTTCTGAACGTGCTTGTTCCAAGGTTGATTTGCAATCCTACGTTGATGTCCATGAAGGCATTGAACTCATTGCCGGTGTCTGTGGGCACGGGGATAAATCCGCTTGATACTCCATGATAGGCAATGTCGAAGTAAACCTTGTACTTCTCATTGATTCTGAATGTGTTTCCCAATCCGATGGCAACTATCGGCGTGCCTTTCTTTGAACCGAAGTTGTAGCCGACACCAGCCCTTGGAAATATCTGGAGGTTCCATAGTCTGTCTGCCTTGTATCCCCATATCAGGTTGTGGATGTCAAGTTGTATGTCACCCACGAAATAGATGTATCCGCCTCTGTGTAGGTTCACTCCCGGTTCGTTCATCGGTGCAAGCCAGTTGGCGTGATTGTTTCGGAACATCCCGATGCTGTTCTCCCAGTTGAGTTTCATGCGCAGTCCAATCTCAGGCGTGAACCATTTGCCTGCTGCCACATCAATACCGAAGGTCTTTCCGTTGGGAAATACTTCCTTGAAAAAAGGATAACCGTTAGGATTCTGCAATGCCATGTCGAGTCCGGCTTGCACATACCAGTTCTGCCACAATGAGTTCTTGTAGACGGCATGGTCGGACGACTGTGCTTGAATGTTTGTGGAAACAAGGATTGTTGTCACAAATGCTAATAGAAATCGTTTCATGTTGTATATAATATGTATAGTAGTGCAAAGATAGTAAAGATATGTATATCGGCAAACTTATTTAACTCAAATCAGTCGTATTGCCATTAAAATCATGACAATTCTATGTTTTATAGCATGTTATCAGCTTGTTCGCTGTTCAGTTGTTTGCCCGTTGCATCTCCGATTCTTCATGGTTGTTATCTTCGGATGGTGATCTCTGTGTCATTGTATTCAATCTTTGATTTGTGGCATTGGAAGGTACTTTCTGCGGTTACAGAAGCGTTATTTGCGTTTTTTTTACGATATTTATTGATGAAAATTTTGTTTGTTAAAGAATAAAGTGTACTTTTGCATCCGAGATAATAAAAAGCAATCAGAACAAAACTCATCAGTTGTTTCAGACAATGTAGATAGGGGGAATTAAAACAACATCTATGGAACAGTACAATGAAAAGGTTTTTTACTATTACAAGGTACCCGTATTTCTGATGGAAATGCTGACTCATTGCCTTGTATTTTTATTGCTTGCCAATATCCTGCCGGATATGGACAGCTTTAGTTCGAATGGAATTATAGCAGGTTCAGCTACCTTGCTCATAGTGTCTTATGCTTTGGCAATTTGTATTTGGCCGTTGAAGTTGGCCGACCGTGGCATCTCGATGGTACGGGTAGTCATGCGTGCCATCGTGCAGACTCTGACCACCATAGTCATCTTTCTTTTCATGCTTTCTCTCGTGTATAAGATGGTTCCGCGAATCTTCATGCTCGAGATGCTCGGCATTGATATGTTGTGCATAGAGGCAATACACGTCACCTTGGCTTTGCACCTGCGCCGCATCCGTAAGAATGGACGTGATTCAATTCCGATTGTCTTCGTGGGAGCCGACCACAACAACCGGATGATATATGAGGACATGAAGGCTGGTGTCGGTGTGAATGGATATGTGGCTAAAGGCATGTTCTCGTCTATGTACACCGAAAAGATACCGGAAGGACTTCCTTGTTTGGGTAAGATAAAGGACGTGTTGCCTTATCTCGAAAAACATAAGAATGAGGTGAAGGAAGTGTACTGCTCTCTTGCTCCAGGCGTAGAAGAGGAGTTGGAGATAATACAGCCTATCATCCGCTTTTGCGAGGCGAATTTCTTGAAATTCATCTATGTGCCCAACATGAACGGCTATCCGCGTCACAGAATGAGACTCAGTAAGGTGGGGCGTACTACTGTGATTCAGTTGCACGATGAACCACTCGACAATGTGGTTGCCCGAATGGCAAAGCGTGCACTTGATATCCTGGTCTCCGGACTGTTTGTGATATTTGTGTTCTGGTGGGTTTACATCATTGTGGGACTTATCATAAAGAAAACATCTCCCGGACCTATATTCTTCAAGCAGAAACGTACGGGATACAACGGTGTTGCCTTCGAGTGTCTGAAATTCCGTTCGATGAAGGTGTGCGCTGATGCCGACACCAAGCAGGCAACTAAGGACGACCCGCGCAAGACTTCGTTTGGCAACTTCATACGAAAGACCAGCATCGACGAACTTCCTCAGTTCCTCAATGTGCTGAAAGGCGATATGTCAATCGTCGGTCCGCGTCCTCACATGGAACATCACACGGAGATTTACTCCAAGTTGATAAGCGACTATATGGTGCGTCATCTCGTGAAACCGGGAATCACCGGCTGGGCACAGATCAACGGTTGCCGTGGAGAAACAAAGACAGTGCAGGAAATGGAAAACCGTGTGGAGCACGACATCTGGTATATCGAACACTGGTCGTTGGCTCTCGACATAGAGATATTCTTCAGGACCATCTGGCAAGTGCTGGTGGGCGACAAACAAGCATATTAAAACATTAAGATGAAAGGAACGATTAGAGTATTGTTATTTTTCTTTGGTTTCGTGGTTTGCATTGCGGATGTCAGTGCGCAGACTGTCTTGTCCAATTTGCAGGTTGAGAAGAAAGACAAAGGTATACTCAATCATCTGGACTTTTCTGCAACAGTAGGCACCATGGGTTTGGGATTCGACTTTGCCATGCCCGTGGGCAAATATGTGAAGGTGCGTGCCGGAGGTACTTGGATGCCCCATTTCCGTGTAAACGTGAAGTACGAGCTGCTGATGTCGGAGGCGTCGAGCCGCCAGGAGAGTAGGGAGAAATTCGAAAAAGCAGCCCAACTGCTCAAACAACTCACCAACAAGGAAGCCAACCGCAACATCTCAATGATGGTGGAACCGAACAGCAACAACTTCAAGTTACTTGTAGATGTCTTTCCGTTGCGCAACAAAAACTGGCATGTCACTGCCGGGTTCTATTGGGGCAACTCTACGTTTGCCAAGGCAATAAACCGCACTGAAGACATGACCAACCTCGTCATGGTAAATCTCTACAATCACATTGTCGACAAGATATTGGCAGGGGAGGACATTGCCACCTTTGAAGGCGAAAGCATCTCAATACCCGATCAGTTGGTCGACAAGGTGAGGAGTTTCGGCTACATGAGCGTTTTCATGGGCCCCTGGCTTAAGGACGAATACGACTCAGAGGGCAACCTCATCCATCAGAAGGGTGATGCCTATTATCTCCGTCCGAGCGACGACAACATGGTAAGGTGCAATGCCGTAGTCAACAATTTCAAGCCATACGTCGGCATAGGCTACTCCACCACCTTCCGCAAGGGAGGCGACACCTCAATTTCTATTGATGCCGGAGCCTTGTTCTGGGGTGGACGTCCCAGTCTGATAACCCATGAGGGCATCGACATCATGCACAGTGTCGGAAAGAACGGAGGCGATGTGGAGAAGACAGTGAATTTCGTCAAGAAGTTCCCAGTCTATCCCGTGGTTGAAATCAAATTGACACAACGTATTTTTTAGTAATCAAGAAACAAAACAATTAGATATTATGAAAGGAATAGTACTTGCTGGCGGTAGTGGAACCCGGCTTTATCCAATTACAAAGGCAATCAGCAAACAACTCATGCCAATCTACGACAAACCAATGGTTTACTATCCTATAAGCGTGCTTATGCTGGCGGGAATACGCGACATCCTGATTATATCAACACCCTACGACCTGCCAGGATTCAAGCGCCTCCTGGGCGATGGCAGCGACTATGGCGTCCACTTCACCTTTGCCGAGCAACCGTCACCCGACGGACTGGCACAGGCATTCACCATCGGTGCAGACTTCATTGGCGACGACAGCGTTTGTCTCGTGCTGGGCGACAACATCTTCCAGGGACCGGGTCTGTCGAAGTTGCTGAAGGAAGCAGTAGTGACTGCCGAACAGGAGAAGAAAGCAACTGTGTTTGGCTATTGGGTGAGCGATCCTGACCGCTATGGTGTGGCATCGTTCGACAAGCAGGGCAACTGCCTTTCCATCGAGGAGAAGCCGGCACACCCCAAGAGCAACTATGCTGTCGTAGGACTCTATTTCTATCCCAACAAGGTGGTGGAAGTGGCGAAGAACATCAAGCCATCGGCACGTGGCGAATATGAAATCACCACAGTCAACCAGAAATTCCTCGAGGATGGCGAGTTGAAGGTAAAGACCTTCGGACGCGGTTTCGCTTGGCTCGATACCGGTACACACGACTCGCTGGCAGAAGCGTCTACCTATATCGAAGTCCTGGAAAAACGCCAGGGACTGAAGGTGGCATGTCTTGAAGGCATTGCCTACCGCATGGGCTGGATTGACGAAGAACGTATGCGTGAACTTGCCAAGCCGATGCTCAAGAACCAGTACGGCCAATATCTGATGAAAGTGATAGATGAAATGAAAGAAACCGGGAGAGCGAATCTTGACTAAGGGACGTGTCCTCCCGTACACATATATAAAGGAAAAGGAAATCACAGAATGAATATTCTTATTACAGGAGCAAACGGACAGTTGGGCAACGAGATGCGTATCATTGCCCGCGACTCCTCCGACCATTATGTGTTCACCGATGTGAACCAGGTGGAGGGCGTCGAGACCACCTATCTCGACATAACTGATTTGGATGCGATAAAGAAAACAGTTGCCGACAACGACATCCGTTTGATAGTCAACTGTGCTGCCTTCACCAATGTGGATGCAGCCGAGTCGGCAGAAGAGTTGGCAGAGAAACTCAATGCCACAGCACCCGAGAACTTGGCAAAAGCCATGAAAGAAGTCGGTGGACTGCTTGTGCAAATCAGCACCGATTATGTGTTTGGCAAAGAACCCTACAATGTGCCTTGCAAGGAAGACCAGAAAGGCACACCTACCGGAGTATATGGTATGACCAAACTGCATGGTGAACAGAAGATTATGGCAACTGGTTGCAACCATGTCATCATCCGTACCGCATGGCTCTATTCAGAGTTCGGCAAGAACTTCTGCAAGACAATGCTCAACCTCACGTCCACCAAACCCCAACTGAAAGTAGTGTTCGACCAGGTCGGCACACCCACCTATGCCTACGACCTCGCAAAAGCCATTGCAGTTGTGATTGAGGACTACAAGGCATCCGGCACCGGAACCTATGCCAAGACCGGAGTCTACCATTACAGCAACGAAGGCGTCTGCAGTTGGTACGACTTCACCAAGATGATAGCCGAATATGCCGGCAACACTGCTTGCGACATCCAACCATGCCATTCCAACGAATATCCTTCGCCAGTCACACGCCCGTCGTTCTCCGTGCTCGACAAGACCAAGATCAAGGAAACCTTCGGAGCGAAAGTGCCCTACTGGACCGACTCGTTGAAGCAGTGCCTTGCCAATCTCCGCAGTAAATGAGTAACGCATAGTAGTGTACATATAATAAGGTGTAATGCACATGTACAATAAGATGTAATGCATATACATAAAAGGTGTAATAATAGATATGAACGTAATAAAGACAGATATAGACGGACTGCTCATCATCGAACCCAAGGTGTTTGGTGATGCCCGCGGTTATTTCTTCGAGAGTTTCAGCGAGAGAGAGTTCGACGAAAAAGTCACTCCTCTGCTCGGACACACAATCCATTTTGTACAGGACAATGAAAGCATGTCGAGCTATGGCGTCATGCGCGGACTCCATTTCCAGCGCCCACCGTTCACTCAGGCAAAACTCGTGCGCTGCGTGCGTGGTAGAGTGCTCGATGTGGCAGTCGACATCCGTAAGGGAAGCCCCACCTACGGCAAGCATCTGGCAGTGGAACTGACAGAGGACAACCACCGCCAGTTCCTCATCTCCAAAGGCTTTGCCCATGGCTTTGCCGTTCTGAGCGAGACAGCCGTGTTCCAGTACAAGTGTGATGAATTCTATCATCCCGAAGCAGACGGCGGCATCTCCATCCTCGACAAAAGTCTTGGCATCGACTGGCAGATATCCATGGAACAGGCACTCCTGAGCGAGAAAGACACCAAGCATCCTTGCCTCAAGGACTTTGATTCACCCTTCACTTTTGGTAAATGATTAAGGAAAACAACAATATGAAACGAAACATAGTCATTACCGGCGGTGCCGGCTTCATCGGAAGCCATGTTGTTCGCCTTTTCGTGAACAAATACCCCGAGTACAACATCATCAACCTCGACAAGTTGACCTATGCCGGCAACCTTGCCAACCTCAAGGATATCGAGGACAAGCCCAACTACAAGTTCGTGAAGATGGACATCTGCGACTTCGATGCATTCTACAAGTTGATGCAGGACGAGCATATCGACGGCATCATCCATCTTGCAGCCGAGAGCCACGTGGACCGCTCCATCAAAGATCCGTTCACCTTTGCCCAGACCAACGTGATGGGTACACTCTCCTTGCTCCAGGCAGCCAAACTCTATTGGGAGAGCCTGCCCGAAGGATATGAAGGCAAGCGCTTCTATCACATCTCCACCGACGAAGTGTATGGTGCACTGCAGATGACACATCCCGAAGGCGTGCCAGCACCGTTCACCACCAAGGCATCGAGCGATAAGAATCACGAAGCATACGGTGAGGAATTCTTTGTGGAGACCACCAAGTACAATCCCCACAGCCCATACTCTGCATCCAAGGCAAGCAGCGACCACTTCGTGCGTGCGTTTCACGACACCTACGGCATGCCGACCATTGTGACCAATTGCTCGAACAACTACGGACCTTATCAGTTTCCCGAGAAGCTGATTCCGCTCTTCATCAACAATATCCGTCACCGCAAGCCATTGCCAGTGTACGGCAAGGGTGAGAACGTGCGCGACTGGCTCTATGTGGAAGACCACGCCCGTGCCATCGACATGATATTCCACAATGGCAAGGTAGCCGAGACCTACAACATCGGAGGTTTCAATGAGTGGAAGAACATCGACATCATCAAAGTCGTCATCAAGACCGTCGATCGCCTGCTCGGACGCAAGGAAGGCGAAGACCTCGACCTCATCACCTATGTCACCGACCGCAAGGGCCACGACATGCGCTATGCCATCGACTCCCGCAAACTCCAGCGTGAACTCGGTTGGGAACCAAGCCTCCAGTTCGAGGAAGGCATCGAGAAGACCGTGAAGTGGTATCTCGACCACCAGGACTGGATGGACAACATCACCTCCGGCGAATACGAAAAATACTACGAAAGCATGTACAAGAACCGATAACTACAGGTTCTGTAGCACCATACAACACAAAGGGCAGGTCACATGACCTGCCTTTCGCATTTGCATGCATCATCAGCCTTACACAAGGATCAATATTAGAAGCTAGCCCTCTTCGAGAGCGTAAGGGGAAGCCTCTCCTAAATCCTCCCCTAAAGGGAAGGACTTACCATCCGGACGCAGGCTAGAAGCACATGCGCTCGACAAGCGCTAGGAGCTAGCTCTCTTCGAGAGCGTTAAAGCGAGCGCGGAAATCAGTGCGTGGCAGACATAGCGAGCTGTGCCCTGGGTGTTATCGTCTACGCTCTCGGAGAGAGCTGACTCCTACATAGCGAACGTGCGTTCGAACGTAGCAAACTAAGCGAGCTGGCTCCATGAGTGGCAGCGCGGTTGTCGGGCTGAAAGCCCAACTACAATCAGCCCATGGCAACGCCCTGGGTTACCAAGCACACCACTATCCAGCGCCCTGTAAGGGCAGCTGAATAAAGCAATGGGTATGTAGCTGCCCTTACAGGGCGCACATGATACGCTGGGACGGTTTACCCAAGGTGCCGTTCTTCCGCTACGCTCCAGAACTCTGCCTTGGGCTGGTAGCAGCTGCCCCTTCGGGGCGCTATAGCGAGCTGGCGCCCTGGGTGTAATCGTCTACGCTCTCGGAGAGAGCTGACTCCTACATAGCGAGCGATGCTCGAACGGGCAAACATTGCGAGCTGGCGCCCTGGGTGTTATCGTCTACGCTCTCGGAGAGAGC
>CAVHYP010000005.1:0-48722 GCA_963640465.1 Bacteroidaceae bacterium
TGTTTGCATGCAAAGCCTTCTCCCGGAAGTCGGAAATGCCTTTGTTTACACGCAAAGCCTTCACCAGAACTCGGAAATGCCATTGTTTGCACACAATGCCTTCACCGAAACTCGGAAATGCCTTTGTTTACACGCAATGCCTTCACCAGAACTCGGAAATGCCTTTGTTTACACGCAATGCCTTCACCAGAACTCAAAAATGCCTTTGTTTGCATGCAATGCCTTCACCAGAACTCGGAAATGCCTTTGTTTGCATGCAATGCCTTCACCAGAACTCGGAAATGCCATTGTTTGCATGCAATGCCATTTCCGGAAATGCAGAGAAGCTGTTGATTGCGATTAGAGCATGTATGGGATTGTGGGCTGCATATATACTATATATATGGTGCAATGCGAGCTGCGCTCAAGCGATAAACCATGCTGCGCAGCAAATAAACCGCCATGCGGAAGGAAGACTCAAAGCGTTAATCTATATAAAAGCAAACGATTCATTTGAAAACGCTCGACGAATACGCTAGGAGCTAGCTCTCTCCGAGAGCGTTAAAGCGAGCGCGGTTTTCGTGCGCTGCAAACATTGCGAGCAGAAGCTCGAGTGCCATCGTCTACGTCGTCGGGGACGGCTGATTCCTACCATCTGGCCCCCCCCAAACATAGTTTCCATTGCCCAATACGAATAGTACTCATCATCCAACGCGAATAGTACTCATCACCATTCTTTCCCTGATATTCGCCTATACTTTAGCCAAATCGAACAAAAATTCATCGATTTGGCTAAAGTACAATGTATTCGGTGTTGGTCTATAACATCCAATGTTACACGGGAACTGATGGTCTTTATATATAGAAATCGGACGCCTCATTAATATGAAACGTCCGGTTTGGGTCTTGTTGCAGCAACAATCAGTGCTCAATCATATTGTCCAAACAGTCAGTGTTCGATTATGTTGCAGCTGTATTCAGCGACTGCTTTTCTTGCATTGATCATTGCATGTAACTGCAGTTTGCTTTTTAGTGCTGTCTGATGTATTCGTAGATGGTAAGCACATCCTGGGAGTCTACCACTCCGTCGCCATTGACGTCATAGCTTGATGACGCTGAGGCATCGTCGGAGGACTGCATACAGTTGTAGATTGCGAGTACGTCTTGTGAGTCGACTACTCCGTCGCCATTGACATCTTCTGATGCGGATGTTGAGACGGGCTTGAGTACTGCAAGGTCGGTCAATGCGATTCGCACCTTTGACTGGCAATCGAACTGCAGGGCGAACGGTGTCTCTGCTGTGATGTCTGCCGGAGTAGTGAATGTGAACTCAAATGGAGTGATGTCCTTCTCTGTAGCTGAGTTTGTGCACTCTGCGTTTACCAGCACAGACGGGCTTGTCTTGTCGGTAACAGGAATGGTGTCTGTACCGTTCACCAGTGATACTCCTACCGTTGGTGCACCTTCTTCAGTTTGGGCCCATGCGAGTCCGCCATTGAATACGTACTGTGTGGATGGTTCAAGTCCTTTGAAGGTGTAATGATAGGTCTCTCCTCCGTCTTTGTAATAGAGCATGATCATTCGTGACAGGTCGTAGGCATGACCGCCATTTACTACATAGCCTTCATAAACCATGGATGCTCCTTTTCCCGGGTCCATGTAGTGAGTGTTGAGTCCATTGGCTGAGCCCCACAGCAGTTGGTAGGTGCTGGTGCATCCCCATCCATGTTTGTTTGGCTTGCTTGCAGATCCTGTCGCACCTTCGGCATCCCATGTATAGATGATGTTGGGATAGAAGTTCAGTGTGTAGGTATCGGTGATATTGCCGTCCTGGTCCTTGAGTACTACTGTGCCAGTGCCTGGGATGGATGTGGGTTGAGTGATTTCGCATGTACCATTGAAATGCGAGTTGAGGACAACGCTTATCTGACAGCTGTCTGCAATGGTTGACGGATGACGTGCAATGTTGTATGTTTTCTTTCCGACTTCGAATGCAGGATAGAGTTTGTTACCGATGACGAGTGAGTCGATGGTCATTGATTCAACCACTTTCTGGAATTTCTGGACTTCTTCATCTGTCATTATGAACCAATGTTGTTCAGTAGCGCTGCTTGCGAGATTGAAGTTTACGACGGTTGCAGTTTTCTTATTGACGCTCATGCCATTGTATGATTCAAAGCAGAAGTTGACCGGACGTGCCGTGAAGTTGCTCCATTCTTCTCCGATAGTCACATCTTCGCGTGTCGGCATCAACTGGAATTCCTGTTCGGTACCTGGGTTTGCCATCTTGCTGACTTTGATTATCTCGGTGAGGTTCTGTGTGGTGTGGGTGAGGTATTTGCCTGTGGCTACATTCTTGAACATGTACTTTCCGATTGCCGGATTGAATGAAATGTACCATGCCGAAGAGTCGTTAACCTCGGTATGCAGGCTTGTAGTTGTGAACTTGCCTACTCCAAGGTATGAGGTGTAGAGTCCGCCTTCTTCGTCCACATTCTTGATGTAGTATTTCGTACTGTCTTCGATGTCGACGCTGTAATATGGATAACCGTTGTCGTAGCTGGCAGGAATGCTCATGCCGTCTTCATGGAGAGCGTGGGTGATAAGCACGTTACCCATGTAGAGCACTTTGTTGCCGGAATCTTCGTGGGCTCCATTGACACCGTATGCAAGTGGACTTCCGCCCGATGCCCACATGTGGGTGCCGTCGCCGTAGACTCTCACTTCGTCGTTGTTTTCGATGAACTGTATCACCTTGTTGGCGCGGTCTCCAAGCCAGTAGCCCCATGTCCGGTTGGAACGGAGATCTGAACTGTTGGTCCATGCAGAAACCTGTCCTACTCCCATCACGTGGTTGAGCTCGTGCAAAAGGGTTCCAGTGCGCTGATATCCAGCACTTGCACCCACATTGATATGCTTTGACCAGTAGCTTCCGTCGGCAGTTGGTGTTCCGGGACTGTAGCTTATGGACACAGTACAGCTGTTGATGCCCGACCATGTATTGTAGAGGTCCTGTGCTTCTTCGACTGCAGTCTGGAGCCGGTTTTTCGTGTCGTCGTCGGCGCTGCCAGTCCATAATGACAAGGAGACATTGCTCTTTGGCAGTGTGGCAATTTTCACTACATTTCCATAGCCCACTTCTCCGTTATCATTGATTGCGTATGCTCTCACATAGTAGAAGGTGGCAGGAGTGAGGTTTTTCATGTAATACAGCTTGCCATTGCGTGAGTAGTACTCGGTTGTGGTTGAATCGTTGATGGTTGGAGTCTTGGTTTCGCTGCTGTAGCAGAATCCGTCTTCCTTGATGTTGCTGCCTGTTATGGTACTTCTACCAAGTGCGGCTGTTGAGCCTCGTGCAACAAATTTGTTGGTTACAACCACCGGGGCTGTGCTTTGTGCTTTGGTCATTATTGGTAGTCCGATCAATAGGGCCACCAGCATGGTTTTCGTTAGTTTGTTTAATTCCATTTGTTAGTTAGTTTATTATTGAATGATATTTGTTAGAATGGTTTCATGGTAAACGGCATGGATTCAACGCTCGCATAAGTCTATCCCTTGACGACCCTTGTTTCCAGCGCAAAGTTCTTTTCCATGTTGGCTGTCTCGTCGCAGGCAGAGGTGTGTGCGGAGATGTCGTCGACGTAGTGAACCACCAGTGCCTCCTGGTTGCATGGCACTACCGGACTGCCGAACTCTCGTTTGCCGTGGTGTGCCAGTACGCAATGGATGATTCTTATCGTCTCTTCGTTTGGCACTCCGAATTCGTTGAGTTTGTTGTGGAGTACGTGTGCTGATATATAGATGTGTCCCAGCAGATACATGTATTTGGTGGGTTCCATGGCTTCGTCATATTCCTTCAGTTTGCCGTAGTCGTGGAAGAGCACTGCAATGATGCATCTCTCGAGTTTGATTGGCGGCAATGTGGGATAGAGTCCGAGCAGCATGTTGAGCAACTCGTATGTATGATTGAGCAGTCCGCCCTTGAAGGCATGGTGCATGCCGGTGGCTGCGGTCTGTGTCTTGTAGCTGGCATAGAGGGCGTCGCTCTCCTTCTTGATGAAGTCAATCAGCAGCTGGTCGTTGCAAAGGTCCAGCAGCTTGCAGATGCACGAGTCCCACTGGTTTTTCTCTATCGGACGCGGGATGATGGCATAGAGCGGTTCGCTGGGAGTTGCAGGATGGCAGTCGCGGAAATTGCTGAAGTCTGCCTTCCTCGGGAACTTCACTGTGGCAAGATATTTCACGTCTGCCTTTATGATGTCACTGATGTCCGGACCTTCGTTTTCATTCACATCCCAAACAGAGAACGTGTATGCTTCGCCTTTCTGCCTGGATATCTTTATCGTGGCAAAATTGCTGCCGTTCTTGGCTTTTTGGTTAGACCGTGTTAAAACAATGTATTCTTCAACCATATTTCATCTGTTATTGGTATTCGACCGCAAAGGTAATGCTTTTTTCCGACTTTTATAACATTGGGTTTGAAGAAATTATTTATCTTTGTGCCTCGAAACAATTTTCTTGGAGATAAAACCAAAATGAAGAAAAATCAGTTGAGACTCAAGAACACCTCGTTCGTCGACTTGATGGCGCGGCGTATATTCAATATTCTAATAATAGCCAATCCGTATGATGCCTTTATGCTGGAGGACGACGGACGTATTGACGAGAAGATATTCGACGAGTATGCAAAGCTCGGGCTTCGCTATCCGCCGAGGTTCTTCCAGGCTGCCAATGAGGAAGAGGCGAAAGTGTTGATGCGGAAATCAAAGTTTGAACTTGTCATCTGTATGCCTGGATGCGACAACAATGATGTGTTCGACATAGCACGGAAAATAAAATCTTCGTTCCCCGACATACCGATTGTCATCCTCACCCCGTTCTCCCACGGCATCACGAAGCGGATGGAAAATGAGGACCTGAGCATATTCGAGTATGTGTTCTGCTGGCTTGGCAACACGGATTTGCTCCTGTCAATCATCAAACTGATGGAGGACAAGATGAACCTGCAGCACGACATCGAAACTGCGGGTGTGCAGATGATTCTGCTGGTGGAGGACGGCATACGGTTTTATTCAAGCATATTGCCCAATCTCTATAAATTTGTCCTGCAACAGAGCCTGGAGTTCGCTACCGAGGCGCTCAACTCTCAGTTGGAAACTCTCCGCATGCGCGGTCGTCCAAAGATAGTCCTGGCACGCACTTACGAGGAGGCATGGAGTGTGTACAAGCAGTTCAAGGACAATACGCTGGGTGTCATCAGCGACTGCGAGTTTCCGAGAAATGGAAAGAAAGATCCGAAGGCTGGCTATCAGTTGCTGACGGACATTCGCAAGGAAGATCCGTTTGTTCCTTTGATTCTGGAATCGTCGGAATCCGACAACGGAGCGTTTGCTGCCGAGTGCTATGCCAGTTTCATCGACAAGAACTCCAAGAAACTCGACATCGACCTGCGCCGGCTCATCCGCACCAACTTCGGTTTCGGTGACTTCATATTCAGAGACCCTGCAACCCTTGAGGAAGTGGCACGCATAAGGACACTGAAGGACCTTCAGGACAACATCTTCACTCTGCCGCGCGAATCCCTTCTATACCACATCACGCGCAACAACGTCAGCCGTTGGCTCAGTTCGCGAGCCTTGTTCCCCATATCCGACTTCCTGAAGAAAATCACATGGGAATCGCTCCAGGATGTGGATGCCCACAGGCAGATCATCTATGATGCCATTGTCAGTTACCGCAAGATGAAGAACCGCGGAGTCGTTGCCACATTCCGTCGCGACCGCTTCGACCGCTTCTCCAATTTTGCCCGTATAGGCGAAGGTTCATTGGGAGGAAAAGGACGTGGACTGGCTTTCCTCGACCATATCATCTCCAGCCATGAGGATGAGCTGAACAAGTTTGAGAATGCCGAGACCACCATTCCTAAGACTGTGGTGCTGTGCACCGATGTCTTTGATGAGTTCATGGACACCAACGAGCTCTATCAGATTGCGCTGAGCGATGTGCCCGACGAGGAGATTCTCAAGAACTTCCTGCATGCACGCTTGCCAGAGCGTTTGGCAGAGGACCTTATGGCGTTCCTCGATGTGGTGCGCACACCTATTGCCATCCGCAGTTCGTCCCTTCTCGAAGACGCCCACTACCAGCCTTTTGCCGGTGTTTACAGCACTTACATGATTCCGTATGTGGAGGACAAATACATTCATCTGAAACTCCTTAGCGATGCCATCAAGAGTGTGTATGCCTCGGTGTTCTACGCAGATTCAAAGGCTTACATGACTGCCACTAGCAACGTGATCGACCAGGAGAAGATGGCAGTGATTCTGCAGGAGGTTGTAGGCACACAGTATGAGAACTACTTCTATCCAAACATATCGGGAGTGGCACGCAGTGTCAACTATTACCCGATTGGCGATGAGAAAGCGGAGGAAGGAACGGTGAACCTTGCTTTGGGACTCGGCAAATACATTGTGGACGGCGGCATGAGCCTGCGAGTTTGTCCTTACCATCCCCACCAAGTGCTGCAGACCAGCGAGATGGAGATTGCATTGAGGGAAACACAGACCTATCTGCTTGCGCTCGACACGAAGAACATACGCGATGACTTCAAGGTGGACGATGGTTTCAACCTCATCAAACTGATGGTGCGCGATGTGGAGAAAGACGGTTCGCTGCAGTATATATGCAGCACGTTCGACCCCATCGACCAATGCATCTACGACGGGTTCTACGAGGGGCGCAACCGCAAACTCATCACTTTCTCCGGGGTGTTGCAGCAAGGCGTATTCCCGTTGCCCGAGATTCTGCAGATGATATTGAAATACGGCGAGGAAGAGATGCGGCGTCCGGTGGAAATCGAGTTTGCCGTCAATCTCCATCCCGACAGGACCGGAGAGTTCTATCTGCTGCAAATCCGTCCGATGGTGGACAACAAGATGGTCATCGACGAAGACCTGAATGCCATTCCCGACAACCAGTGCTTGCTCCGCAGCCACAATGCCATCGGATGTGGCATAACCACTGATGTGCAGGATGTGCTGTATGTGAAGACCGACAACTATTCGGCATCCAACAACCCACGGATTGCAGAGCAGGTGGCAACCATAAACAAGAAATATCTTGATGCCGACCAGTCCTACATCCTCGTTGGTCCCGGACGCTGGGGCAGCAACGACTCGTGGTTGGGCATACCGGTAAAGTGGCCGAACATAAGTGCAGCCAAGTTGATTGTCGAGGCTGGACTGAAGGACTATCGTATTGAACCGAGCCAAGGCACACATTTCTTCCAGAACCTCACATCGTTTGGTGTCGGCTATTTCATAGTGAACGACTACATCGGTGATGGTGTTTACGACATTGATTACCTCAACTCCCTGCCAGCTGTGGAAGAGACTGACTTTGTGCGGCTGGTGCGTGTGCCGCGTCCGCTGGCCATCAAGATCGACGGCATGAAGAAGGAAGGCGTGGTAGAGTATGGTAAAACCTCAGATTCAGAAGCATGGCACAGGGAAAGACAAGAGTAGCGACAATAGGGTTCTTCGACGGTGTCCACAAAGGCCACCAGTACTTGATTCGCCAGGTGGCAAACGAGGCCCGGCGCCGTGGAGGCACTTCGGTGGCAGTCACATTCTCCAACTATCCACGTTCAGTAATCCGTAAGGGTACGGAGATGCGCCTGCTCTCCACATGTAAAGAGAAGGTGCGCCTGTTGCATCATTTCGGAGCCGACGAAGTGGCAGTGCTGGAGTTTACCGAGGCATTTGCCAGTCAGAGCGCCTATGAATTCATGAAGCACACTCTCCACGATGATATGGGCATCGATGTCCTTGTCATTGGCTACGACCATCGTTTCGGCCATAACCGGTCCGAAGGATTTGAGGATTATGTGCGCTATGGCAAAGAAATGGGAATGGACGTGCTGCAGACACAGGTGTTCGAGGAAAACTATGTGACTGTCAGTTCAACACTCATAAGAGAACAGCTGCAATGCGGCATGGTGGCAGATGTGCCAAATCTGCTGGGATACGAGTATTCCATTGGAGGGTTTGTGACTGGTGGCTTTCAGATTGGACGCAAGATTGGCTATCCTACAGCAAACATACGGGTGGACGAGTACAAACTCATTCCATGCGACGGAGTCTATGCAGTCAAGGCTGTGATCGGTGGCAGTGAGTACGACGGCATGCTCAACATCGGTTGCCGTCCTACGTTCGACAATGGCAAGCGGTCGGTCGAGGTTAACCTCTTCAATTTCAATGTAGATATTTACAATGAGCGCATACGCGTCTATTTCGTTGCGTTCATGCGACACGAGAAGAAGTTCGGATCAGTCGAAGAGTTCATAACCCAGCTGTCGCACGACGAGCAGCAGGCAAGATACTTGCTCTCAACCAGTGGCAGCCACAAAACCTTGTTCTGATGCGTTTCGTCCGTAGATATGGTTTCGGCATCCAATCGCCGTGGGCTTATTCGTTCGTGAAGGATGTGCTCTACGAGAAACTGCGCTACTATGCCTACGACGATCTGCTTCTGCAGTTTCCCGGCAGAAAGGGCTATGCAGTAAGGCGTGACGAACAGATCTTCCGCCTCGTAAACTTTTTCAAGCCCAAGGCAATCATCGTTCCTGGTGGATGCAGCCTTAGTTCGATGGGATATATGCAGGCTGCGAGCAAGTTGGCAAGAGTGATTGATGCCGATGTCACACATTTGTCCGACAGCCAGTTGGCATCCTCCACATTTATATATATAGAAAAGGGGGTGAGTCCTTCAGTCATCAATACCATCACTGCATTGAAGAACAGCGGTCAGAACTATCGTTGGTCCCTGGTGGTGGACGCGATAAACAAGGAGAACAAGCCTCTGTGGCGACACCTTAAAGCCACTGCCGCCCATGCCGTCCTGTTCGACATGAAATACCGTGGTGTGGCATTTTTCGACAGCCATAGGATAGGACAATGCTATTGTCTGTAGGCTCGTTCCCCGTTTGTCGCCAACTGCCGTTTTGTGAAAATCCGCTCATATTCGGGACGGGAAAAATTTGATTGTTCCAATAAGTCAAAGATAGCAATGTGAATTCAGCCACTCAAAAATTATGATTTTTCAACTCAAAAACCACGACTTCCGAATGAAAATGCAGAGAAAAACGCAGAAAAAAGCCCAAAGTTGGCATATTTTTTGCTAACTTTGCAAGTGTAAGAGCATTTTTCCGACGTCGGACACTTAATACGAAGCAATATGACAATGTATCTAATCATCGCAGCAATCGCCATCATCATGGTTGTGGTGGGATTTTTATTGGGGAACAAAAGCAAGGGAAACCAACAAGGCAATTCAGAACTGGCAGACAACCTGCGATTGCAGTTGACAGACCTCAACAACAAGCTGAAAACACAGGAAGAGGCAAACTCCAGCCAAATGGAACTCATCAAAACCCTCACCTCCGAACGGGATGTGCAGAAGGCTCATGCCGAAAACTACAGCCAGCAGTTGGCTACCCAGAAGAGCGATTTCGAAAAGCAACTGATCAGTCAGAAGGAAGACGCAAAACTCTCCATCGATGCCGAAAGGGACAGAAGTGCCAAGAGAGAGACCGAACTGAAAGCCACATTTGAAAAGCAGGCGACAGAACTCAAGTCATCATACGAGGCGCAGATTGCAGAACTGAAAAAGTCGCACAGCGAACAACTGGCCCTCACCAAGGACGGGACGGAGAAACAGATAGAAGCACTGAAGCAGATGAACAAGCAGCAGGTGGAAAGCCAACTCAAACTCATCAAGGAACAGATGCAGACCACATCAGAGGAGGTACTGAAACGACGCCAGGAAGAATTGGGAGAAAGAAACAGAGAGCAAGTGTCGAAAATCATCGACCCACTGCAACAGAGCCTCAAGAGCATGCAGGAGGCATTCGACAAATCGAAAGCACAGCAGAGCGAAGCCCTCACCCGACTCGGCGAAACCATCAAGATAAACATGGAGAAGAGCGCTGCACTGGGCGAAACTGCCGACCGGCTGACACGTGCTTTGACAGGTGAAGTGAAAGTACAGGGAAACTTCGGGGAACTGAAACTCAAGCAACTGCTCGAAGACCTCGAGCTGAAAGAAGGCGAGCAGTTTGACACCCAGGAAACACTGCGCGACAAGGCAGGTAAAAGTGCCAAGGGAGACGACGGCAAAGGACTTGTGCCCGATTTCATCCTTCACTTCCCAAACAACCGCCATGTAGTCGTCGACTCCAAGATGTCGCTGACCGACTACGAACGCTACATGAATGAAGAAGACGGAAGTCCGAAGAAAGCAGAATATCTGAAGGCGCATATCACCAGCGTGAGAGCACAAGTGAAACGGTTGGCAAAGAAAGATTACACGAGATATCTGCCAAACGGCTACAACAAACTGAACTTCGCCATCATGTATGTCCCCATCGAAGGGGCACTCAACCTCGCCCTGTTCAACGACAACACGCTTTGGCGCGAAGCCTACGACCAGGGAGTGATGATCCTCGGGCCACAGACCATGTACATGAACCTGCGCGTGCTGGAAATGATGTGGACCCAGGTACGACAACTGAAGAACCAGCAAGTGATGATGGATGCTGCCAACACTGTCATCGACCGAGTGCAAGACTTCAGCGCAAGGTTCATGGAAGTAGAGTCAAGCATGAACGACACCATCAAGAAGATGTCGAAACTGAAAATCACTACCGCCGACAATGGCGCAAGCATCATCACCGCAGCAAGAAAACTCCTGAAAGCCGGAGCACAGGAAAACAAGAAGAAAAAGTCGCTTGCGGAAGTGGATGACACCATTTTCCTCGAGTCCGATCCCACCCCTGCTCTGCCGGAGACATCAACCAACAATCCAGACATGAGTCTGGCTGACTAAAGACTAGAAAAGATGGAGTAATATGGAAATAAGAATTCCAATATTACTCCACAACTTTAGTTTTTGACTTTGACCCGAGTCATCTTCCTATTTCTCTCAAGAGTCCAGTCCTGGCGGTCTTGCAACTGGGGATGTTTGCCCGTGAACA
The DNA here is from genome assembly GCA_963640465.1 of Bacteroidaceae bacterium. Lineage (GTDB taxonomy): Bacteria > Bacteroidota > Bacteroidia > Bacteroidales > Bacteroidaceae > Colivivens. The sequence continues at coordinate 11,012 of CAVHYP010000005.1, forward strand.
TACGAGCGGCATTGGTGTTGCCCTTCAACTGCCAGTCGAGCCAAGCGAGGGCTACGACAGAGAATTCTCCACCATGAGGCTGATGGTAGGTGCCGCCATGACCCACGGGATAGTTGGCCATACAGGCTGGCACATGACTGATGCGGAGGAAATCGTCCATACCGTTTTCATAGGCGATATCTTCCTGCCCTCCAAGCATATAGAGCACAGGCGTGTGTATTTCCTTCAGTTTGTCTTTGGATGGCATCGGCATATTGGGCATTGCATCCATGGCATTGATGAAGAGTCCGCTGTTGCAAATCATCAATGTCTTGATGCGTGGGTCTGCACAGTTGAAGAGCGTCTGCAGTCCGCCACACGACATACCCGCCACACAGATATTGCTGACATCCACCTTATTATAATAAGGAGAGGCGGGGTCACTGTTCTGTGCAATGATCCAGTCGATGCTCTCTATCTGCTGCAGGGGTCGCGACATCGGACCTTTGTACCGTTCGTCAATCATAGGGATATTGCCTGTAGCAAGGACGATATAGCCATGGGAGGCAATCTCGTTGAGGAAGTTTAAGTGCTCCCAGGGAGAATTGGCACAAGCACCATTGCCCCACACTAGAACCGGAAGTTTCTTCTCCACACCAAAAGCTGTGAGGTCCTGCGGCACAAATACTGTATGCTCTTTGAGTGTCGGTTCTTCACGCATAACCGCCTTGTAAGCACCAGTTCCACCGTCCTCAATAATACGCTCAAGGGGCATCACGAAATGCCACTGTTCCTGCAGTCGCTGGAGTTCCTCTTTTGTAATCTGAATCACAGCCCCATGCTTGGGTGACTCGAAGTTGGTGGTGCGCATCACATCTTTGTTGAAATGTCCGAGATCAGTGTAATGCGCAAAATCGGTTGTGGAACTGAAGCCCATATTGTTGGGACGGGCGGAATAGACATCATACATCAGTATCCACTCATTTTTGCGAATCATTTTCCAAAGTGTTGGAGCCTCGCAAGCCAAGTCCTCTGGATCGCACCACTGGGGCTCATAGACGTAACCGCCATTGGCATGGTCGGACACGGCATGCTTTACACCCGACGTCGCTTCATGCGATACGTAGTAAAGATGATACTTGTTGCCTACACGCGTAATGTCGCTGTCTATAATCGATGCACTGTCGGGATGTTCGAAGAGTGGTTGGGGAAGTGTCAACAGAGAGTCATAATCCTCATTGACATATGAATAATATAGTTTATGCTTACCCTGACGTCCAAAGCGAAGGGTGAATGAGAGCATCAACTTCTGAGCTTCCTCATCGTAGATGGTGGCAGGTGCCCACACGCAACCGATGTCAGCCAATTCGGGAAATGCCAGATCGACACGCAGGTTAGTACGTTTCCAGTTGATGAGATCGAATGATTTCATCAACACCAATGCACGGTTGTTACCCCAGCCATAGCCTTCACGCTCCCATTCCGTGTCACGCAGTCCCTCCTGCTTGGCATAGATGTGCAGGTCGGTCATTGCGAGATAGAACGCGCCATCCGGTCCTCGATAAATATGTGGATCACGCACACCACGCTGTTGGGCTATCGTGTCGCCCGCCATCACAGGATTGCCGTTGTTCACATCCGTGAATGTACGTCCGTCACGACTTACAGCGAAATACAGATTGTGTCCATGCTCTTTGAAGTATACCATCAGGTAGGCATACATGTCATCTTCGGAAAGTTTGCTCTTGGATGACTGAGATCCGTCACCGGATGTTGCTTCGGGCTGCGATGTCTGCTGAGCAAATGCAGACATGCCCATCATCATGAAAGAGAGGATGAAAGTAGCAATTTTCTTCATGTCTTCGATATTTATTTTTTATAAATTCAGTTGTGCTCAATGGGCATCTCAAAATGCCACTGTTTCCGCAGCCGCCTGAATTCCTTTTTTGTGATCTGAATCACCGCACCATGCTTGGGCGACTCGAAGTTAGTGGTGTGCATTGCATCTTTGTTGAAATGTCCGAGATTGGTGTAATGCACAAAATCGGTAGTGGAACTGAAGCCCATATTGTTGGGACGGGCGGAATAGACATCATACATCAGTATCCACTCATTTTTGCGAATCATTTTCCAAAGTGTTGGAGCCTCGCAAGCCAAGTCCTCTGGATCGCACCACTGGGGCTCATAGACGTAACCGCCATTGGCATGGTCGGACACGGCATGCTTTACACCCGACGTCGCTTCATGCGATACGTAGTAAAGATGATACTTGTTGCCTACACGCGTAATGTCGCTGTCTATAATCGATGCACTGTCGGGATGTTCGAAGAGTGGTTGGGGAAGTGTCAACAGAGAGTCATAATCCTCATTGACATATGAATAATATAGTTTATGCTTACCCTGACGTCCAAAGCGAAGGGTGAATGAGAGCATCAACTTCTGAGCTTCCTCATCGTAGATGGTGGCAGGTGCCCACACGCAACCGATGTCAGCCAATTCGGGAAATGCCAGATCGACACGCAGGTTAGTACGTTTCCAGTTGATGAGATCGAATGATTTCATCAACACCAATGCACGGTTGTTACCCCAGCCATAGCCTTCACGCTCCCATTCCGTGTCACGCAGTCCCTCCTGCTTGGCATAGATGTGCAGGTCGGTCATTGCGAGATAGAACGCGCCATCCGGTCCTCGATAAATATGTGGATCACGCACACCACGCTGTTGGGCTATCGTGTCGCCCGCCATCACAGGATTGCCGTTGTTCACATCCGTGAATGTCCGTCCATCACGACTTACGGCAAAATACAGATTGTGTCCATGCTCTTTGAAATATACCATCAGATAAGCATACATATCGTCTTCGACAAGTTTGCTCTTGACTGACTGAGATCCGCCACCGGATGCTGACTTAGGCTGAGATGTATGCTGAGCAAAGGCAGACACACCCATCATCATGAAAGAGAAGATGAAAGCAGTAATTTTATTCATATCTTAATTTGTAATTTTTGTCCCAATTTGCAACATTCTTCTTGTCTTAGTTATTGTTATTCATTTCACTTTCCAAACATTCAGTATAATGCGACCTTTCTCCTGCCGCTTGTCAGGCGTACAGAGGAAGAGGGCATGGTTGAGCCATGCATAGCGACTGCCCCTGGGCGCTTCAAATTGCGGAGCAGCCTTGAAGTAGGACACGGATTGTCCGTACTCATCAGTACCATTGTAGATGAGCCCACGGTTGCGGATGTGGATATAAACGCTATCGTTGGTCATAATGCTATAGATGGCATCCAACTCCGTACGCGCACCCTGCGACAATTGCCAGTCGGCACCACCATCAAGAATCGTTCCCATGAGAAGCGGTCCCTCAAATGTTCCGCCCTTGATGGGAATGACAGTACGGCGTCCACGCTCAGTTTCGCCAATACTGTATGCATCGCCGAGCTTTACCTTCAGTTGCATTACGAATTCTGTCTGTGGAGCCTCTTGTGCCATCGTTGGCAATATAATGATAACAGACAGTATCACCACAGCTATCAACAGTTTATACTTCATTATAGTTCAGGTTTCATCCTATGTGTAGTTATTGATGAAAATTTTCGAATACAAAATTAGGTCAACTTCATCAATGTGCATAGCATTTTGTTTTGAAAGAATAGGACAAAATCCGCATTTTAAATAAACCTATATGCAGGTTGTGAACATGAACGGCTCAAATATGCAGTAAATCAATAATTCGTTCATGGGCACATCAGCTTATTTCGGAGACCTACGGCGCTTGATGATAGTACAATTTACAAGAAAAACCAACATGACAAAGCTTCAAAAAAGGAGAGCCGAACAAGCCCTCCTTATCCTAATTATATCGTTTTACAGCCCATTATCACTTCTCAAGTTCGCTCCAAGCTGGCGGGTCGACACCAAGGAAGTTCTTCACGAAGAAGTCGTACATCTTGTGTGTGCCATATGCGCCACCCATTGTGTGGTGCTCGCCCGGCAAGTAGATAAACTCAAAGTCTTTGTTGTGCTTGATGAGTTGGTTTACTACCTGGAATGAAGATGACGGGTCGACATTGTCATCCAATTCGCCTACAACCAACATGAGCTTGCCCTTCAGCTTGTCGATATTTTCTGTGTTACTGCTTGCGACATAAGACTCATCGACTGGATAGCCCATCCACTGCTCGTTCCACCAAATCTTATCCATACGGTTGTCGTGGCATCCGCAAGCTGAATAAGCAGCCTTGTAGAAGTCGCCATGGAACAAGAGTGCAGCAAGTGCTTCCTGTCCTCCGGCAGAACAGCCATAGATACCTACACGGTCGAGGTCCATATATGGATATTTCTCAGCGGCAGCTTTTATCCATGCAATGCGGTCAGGGAATCCGGCATCTTTAAGGTTCTTGTAGCACACCTCCTCAAAGTCCTTGCTGCGCCATGAAGTGGTCATAGCATCAAGCTGTACGACAATGAAACCGAGTTCAGCAAGGTCAGAAAGACTTCCTACTGTGGAGAAGTTCTTTGGCACGTACTGGTCACCAGGCCCTGAATAGATGTACTCAATGACTGGATATTTCTTGTTCGGGTCGAAATTCGACGGACGCTGTATGATTCCCCACATATCAGTCTTGCCATCACGCCCCTTTGCAACGAACACTTCCTGTGGCTGCCAATCGGTCTTCTTCAGTTCTGAAATATCAGCCTTTGCCAATGTGCGTACAATCTTACCGTTCTTTCCGTTACGAAGGACTGTAACAGGAGGATTCTCTACTGTAGAATATGTGTCTACAAGGAATGTTCTGTCTTCATTGAATGTAGCCCTATGGTTGCCTTCCTCAGGAGTGAGGTCTACAAATCCCTTACCATTGAAGTTCACCTTGCAATAGTGGATATTATAGGGGTCTTCGTTAGGATTGGTCTTTGGCAGTCCTTCACCGCTAGCTGTAAAGTAAATCACCTTATTGTCTTCATCGATATTCAGAATCTGACGAACATAGAACTTGCCCTTGGTTATCTGATTTACGACCTTGCCAGTTGTACGGTCGTACATATAAAGATGTCCGTATCTGTCGCGCTCACTGAACCAGATGATATGTTTGCCGTCACTCAAATCATTGCGACTCAGACGCGTCCATGCAATATACTTGTTTTCTTTCTCCTCGATAATCGGACGGACCTTGCCTGTCTCTGCATTCAGTTCAAGCACACGGTAAGTCTTGTGTCCGCGCTCGTTGAATTCAAATGTCAAGGTATGCTTGCCCTCATCCCACATTGGTGTAGAAAGGTCGAACTGACTGGCAAACAGTTCATCGGACGGAGCAACCACCTTCTTAGTTGCTAACTCAATAACTACCGGTACTTTATAATCAAGCGAATCACCCGGCTTGGCATATTCAATGTTGAAATACTTTGGCTGCAACTGGTCAGAAGGAGACGAATTGACATACGTCACATAACGCTTGGGCGCTGGCTTGATCTTGACTGTTGCGTAGTATTTGCCGTCAGAAGAGAAACTGCCCCAAGAAGAATAGTAGAAATGTTCGTTGCCATCGGTAGTAAGAGCCAATTCCTCATTGGTATCCTTATTCTTGATATAAAGATTATTGTCCTTGCCATAGACCTGAATCTTGCCATCACCGAAATCAGAGGTTCTGCCTCTTTGGTCATCAACCTCCGACCATGGACGCTCGCCCCTCGGTCCTCTGCGCCATTCTCCATCACGATCGCCCTTCATTTCTTCCCCCTTGGTCAGTTCATTCTTCTTAGCATCATAAGTCCAGCTATAGCCTTTGGCAGCAAACTTGACGCCCACATTCCCATCATTCAGTTTCACCAGCTCGGGATTAATCCACAGCTGATTACCTTTGACTTCAGAGCCCAGCTGACTGCTCATGGCACTGGCAACCTTGTCGTTGTCGAAGATTACCTCAGGCTTATTTGTCTTGAGGTCAACCAGATAGTATTTCTGTCCACCGTTTTCAGTGACAGAATACCACATCTTGTTGCCGAACTCGTCACCGGACAAAAAGCGTGACTGAACATTTGCATTGACCACTTTATTGCCATACTTGCTGCGCAAATTATAGGCACGGCGGTAGTCATCTACGGTACCCTGTGCCATTGCACTGATTGCCAATGAACACAGTCCCCAGAATAACATTTGTCTTTTCATAGTTCCCTTAGTTTTTTAGTGTTGTATAATTAATGAATTCTCTATCTTTGTTGATTATGCATACTCTCTGTCTTAATTGATTACACACATCCTCTGTCTTAATCGGTTATATACCCTCCTCGTCTTAGTTGATTACATGTTTTACCTCCTTAGTCGGTCGTACGCTACCTTTTCCCTTGCCGTTGGGTTTGTAGGTTGCCTGCTTTGCGTCCTTACGGGCAGCACCGGCAAGTGTCTGAGCCGATACGCTGACAGGTTCTTCCATAAACTCAGGCACGTTATAGCTGCGAGTGAAATACGTGTAGAAGTCAGGGTCTGCCTGCGGCAATTCAAAAGCCTTATGGGTTCGTCCCTTATGGTCGCAGTAAGTAAAGTAAAGACGCGAGAAGTTGCCGTCATCTCTACGGCTGATGAACACAATCCATCTGCCATTGCTCGACCACGCATGAAAACTCTCTGCCCTATCGCTGTTAGCCTCTTCAAGTTTATGCACTTTCCTCGTAGCAATATCCATCATGTAGAGGTCGGCATCTGGATGCCATACATGGAAGCAGCCATAAGGAGCCATGGCAAATAGTAGCTGTTTTCCGTCAGGACTGACTCTCGGGAATGTGGCACTCAGACTATCTGCAGATGCCTTATAAAGCAGTTCCGGCTCACCGAATGTCTTTCTTTGCTCATTGAACGGCTTACGATAGATATCATATCTGATTTCCGTATAGCGGTTTATCTGTTCTGTTTCGTGCGGAACTGTGTCCATATATTCGAAATGCGCAGAGCCATAGTAAAGATACTTGCCATCGGGCGACCAACAGGGGAAGTTCTCCAATTCGTTTGGTTCATTGCAGACGTTCTGCACTTCATTCTTCTCCACGTCATAGAGGATGATATCACTCTCCGCGTCCTGCACCTCTATCTTTGTATTACTTTTAGTATGGAAAGTCTGTCCCGTGAGATTGGTAGAGTAAGCAATGAGCGGAAGAGAGGGATGCCATGCCGGATATACACCGGCACTAAGCGTCGAGTCTGTCTTCAAGTTCACTTTCTGAGGCACATTGTCACGCACTATCATCGTTCCGCCATGTCCCTGTCGCATATGGAACTGCATATTGGCAGTGTGATAGTTCTGATAGGAATGACAATTGATACACTGTCCGTCCTTCTCTCCAGAGATTATCATGTTGTTATAGATATCGCTCTCATCGAAATTGGTCAGATTACGCTGACTAATACTGAGCATTTCAAATGCGACATAAGAGGGATAGATGAGTCGGTATGATATATAAGGATCGATGGAGTCTTCTGCAACATGTATTTGGAATGGCTTGTATTTCTTCCACGAACCATTCTTGCATGTGTAGACCTCAATTTTTATCGTTTTCCCCTTTGTTGACTCCAACATCGTATTCCATTCGGCTTCGTCAACAATCACTTTATACCTTTCTCCAAATGTAGTTGATCCACTCCCATATGTAAATCGTGCAACACACTCATCCACATCGCCTCGCACTCCGAAATTGAGCGGAGCTATGTTACACGGGATTACCACATCGATGTAATCAGGATAAATGTCAGGGTACGAGTCCACTGTAGTATAAGTGGCTGGCAAATCGGGATGACTGGTGCAAGCAACCATCAAACAAGCCAATGACAATATGTAAATAATCTTCTTCATTATTTGAAACTCATTTTTTCTTTCAATATACATTAAAATCAGTGTAGAAGTAATAGAACCACCAGTAGGTGTCTCCATACATGCTTTTCAGGCGTTCTCCTGCAGTCTTCACATCCAGTCCCATACTAATCAAATCATTGTAGTCACGGTTGAAATTATCATACCTCTGAACGATGATATCATCAAACGGGAAGTTGTCCACATTTATTGGAGAATCCTGTGTCTTTCCGTACAGCAATGCTCCCTGCTGATAGAGTTCTGCCATCTTTTCACCCTGATGATGTCGTGCATAATCGTAAAAATGCAAACAGAAAGCATATGCATCCTCTGTCCATAAGGACATGCACATGATTACATCCTCCAGTTTTGACGTTGCCGGAAACTTGAGGCTGGAGAAATGCTCAAGCAACCATTTCTCAGGCAAGCTGTTGTCAATATCAAGATAATTCAAGTCATCTACCACCAACGGCATGATACACTTGTATTCCTCTGAGCTTCTCAATTTACTGGCAGACCGCAACATAACCTGATGTTCTCTCACCCAGTCTTTATGGAACAGCGAAGAATTGAGGATAGCAAGATATTTGGCTGCAAGCTCGAACTCATGGTTCATGATGGCACAACGGACAAACATCTTCAGATACTTCACTTTGTATCCACGTTCCACACTGTTCTCCATAGCCCATCGGTAAGCATAGTTGATTTGTCCGAACTGATAGTAAATCATCGATGCATCCATGTGAGCGATGAAAACCTTAAGCGAGTCGCCTGTATGCGGTTGCGTACCACAATTATTTATCTTGAACATATCCGTCAGACGCCCCTGCTGCATCAATGCGATATTCTTGTAAAGCACCATCAAATTGGTTGGTTGCTCTGCTTTCTTTGCTTCATCAATCACTTCATCCCACTGAGAATGGTCGATGGCACGCATCATCCGCAATTCTGCTTGGAAATTATAGTCACGGAAAGACAAGAAATAAGAACAACAGAAGAAAGAAACAAGTGCAATGGCAGTCAGCAGTTCCGTTTTCCACTTGGTTTTAATCGGTATAGTGACGTATTTGGAAAGAGGAAGCAGAACCACTGCAACTAATGCAATGATGAACGGCAGTTGGAGAAGTGTATTCTCGTAATCATTCTTTTGAAACTCCGGGAACTTCTGGCCTACAGCGAAATAAGCAAGGATAAACAACATCCATGAGAGGTTGCCTTTATAGAACAGGCCTATGAATTTACCAAGTAACCAGGTAATCAGCACTACTGCAAAGAAACTGACACTTTGGGAGAACCAGTAGCCCGGCATCTTGATATAGTACAGCCAATAGCCGATATCGGTGACTGACACCAGCAAAGCGCATATTGGAATCCATGCCAACAGTCTACAATTACCCTTAAGTCGGAATGCATCAACAATAAGACAACAAGTGGCAGTCCAGACAAGTACCAGAATAAGAGCCCCAAGCCATGGATAATAGAAGAACTGAGTAAGGAAACATCCAATCCAAGCCCATAAACCGCCTTTCTGACAGAATAGTTCGGACATAAATGTATGACTGCCTACAAACAGGTTGTTCTCCTCTACTGCATACAGATAGTCTGACTGCATAATCAAAACAATGTATGCAACCAAAGCAAATAGCAGAGTATATATTATATGTTTCTTCATTTCTCAACAAATTTAGCCTTCTTTGCATCCATCTTCGCAGCCGTAGCAAATCCCTGGGCAGAAACTTTCACTGGTTCTACCATGAATTCAGGACGATTGTACGACTTCAAGAAGAAGGTATAGAAACTAGGATCTCTCTGAGGCAATTCAAAAGCCTTGTGGCATTTGCCCTGACGGTCGAAATAAGATATATAGATTCGTGAATAATTGCCGTCATCTCGTCTTGAGGCAGTCATAATCCAGCGTCCATTGCTTGAGTATGAAGGGTAGCTCTCTGCACGTTCACTGTTCAATCCTTCAAGCCGGACTGGATTTACAGTAAACGAATCCCCTACCTGCGTCAAATCAAGCATATAGATATCTGCTTCGGGATGCCATATATGGAAGCATCCGAAATTGCCAAGCGAGAAGACTATACGTTTCCCATCAGGTGACACACGAGGCAGCGAAACACTCTTACCTGCCGCTGCAGCATCATACACAAGCCTGCGCGGACCGAACTCACGTGTCGTCTGATTGAAATCTTTTGCATATAGATTATAATGTATGCTCTGATAACCGGAGATAACAGCTTCAGCTCTGTTCGAAGAAGAATCTGCCGGGAAGTAAGCCGAACAATAAAATAAGGTATTGCCGTCAGGCGACCATGTAGGGAAAACCTCCAGTTCATCAGAATCATTGGCAATAGTACTTATCTCATTCTTGGCTACGTCATACATTATCAAGTCAGACTTGGTGTCCTGCACTTCAATCTTTGCCACGCTCTTTGTGTGGAATGTCTGTCCTGTAAGATTGGTAGAGAAAGCAACAAGATTCAATGTGGGATGCCATGCAGGATACACACCTGCAGAAATCGTTTGGTTTGTTTTCATATCCACCTTTTCTATCTTGTCTCCATCCACAATCATTGTTCCGCCATAAGCCTGACGCATATGGAACAACATACGGTCGGTATGATAATTCTGATATGAATGGCAGTTGACACACTGACCTTTAGTCTCGGTCGACACATACGAGTTATTATAGATTTCGGTCTCTTCAAACGAAGTGACATCACGTTGGGCAAGAGACATCTGCTCGAACGAAACGTACGAAGGTTGGATAAGGCGATAAGACACATAGCGGTCGATGGTGTCGGCTACCACATATATATTGAATGGTTTGTATGCCTTCCAAATGTTGTTTTCATTGACAAACACTTCCACCTTTATACTATTGTTAACGGCGTTTCCACACAGTTGCTGCCATTCAGCCTCATCAATACACACTTTCATTCCATCACCATAGGTATAGGACAAATCACCCGAACTCATTCTGACAACAGTATTATTGCCAGGTTCGAGAACACTGAAATTCAAAGGGCAACATTCCACTGGGATTGTGACCTCTGTATAGTCCGGCATGATTGTCGGCATATCACGCTCTGTCGTAAACGTGTCAGGTACCTTAGGACGGCTGCAACCCGCCAATATCACTACCGACAATGCAAACGAAACGACACAACCTATATATTTCAACTTGTATTGCATGTTATTCATTTGTGACATTCTTAAGAATACGACTATTAATAAGACGACTGACCACGGCAGAAGAAGTAGAACCACCAGAAAGTATCGCCATACGAAGCTTTGGTCTGTTCCCCTATCTGTTCTGATGTCATCCCCTGGCGTGCGAGCGAACCCGACAGTTGCTGGAAGGCCGCATAACGCTGTATCACTTTTGTTTGGTCGAACGGCAAGGTTGACACATCCACCTCATGCTCCAGGTTTCCATACAGATAGGCTGCCTCCTGATAGTGTATCGGCATATACTCGCCTCTATGCAAATGTGCATAAAGGAAGAAACGTGGCCAGAACAGTTGAATATCTTTACTCAAGAGAGCATATGCCAATGTAGTTTCCTGCAGCAACTTACTGTCTTTGTTCATCGTATTGCTGAAATAGTTGAGCAGATACATCTCCACCAATCCCTCGTCACTGTCAAGTCGGTTCTTGAAATGGGCATAAAACTCAACCATATTTGCAAACTCCGGCATTTTCTCACGCAGACCATGATTCTTGACTACAGGAAGATATTTGTCCGCCCAGTCGGCATAATACATTGTTTTCTTCAGAGTATTAAGATACTTCTCTGCCAAATCAAATTCACTGGATATTATGGCAGCAATCGCCATTGTTTTGTATATGATTGGACTGTAGCCATATTCCACTGCATTCTCCATGCTCCAGCGCGTAGCAAAATTCATTCGCGCATACAAGAGATAAACCAGCGGAGCATTGGTCTGAGCCATGTGAACCTTCAGCGAGTCGTTCACGACTGGAGGAATACTCATATAGTTGTACCTGAACATCTGACTACCCAAAGTGCCTTTATATGTAAGAGCCAAGTTTCTGAACAGAATCATCTCCCGAGTCGGTTCAGTAGGACAGTTGGACGATTCAGCCAATATATCATCCCATCTATATTCCTCTGCCGCCCTATAGATACGCAGTTCTGCATGATAGTTGTAATCGTTGAAGTCTGCCTTATATACTCCAGTAGCAACAGCCGCGATACAGACCACTTGCATTGTCAGCCACAGACACAGTTTTCCTTTGCGTTTCTCCGTGTTAGGGAACTGCACAAAGCCCATAAGCAGCAGTGATACTGCCATTATCACAAAAGGCACGAGCATTGGGATGGATGTCAGAACATCCTGTTGGAAAAGCGGCAAGCCGACAATCCATGCATCGTCAATACGCATCTGGTCAAAGAACTGATATGCCACAACAGGCACAACTGCGATGCAAACTATTTCAACGCTGAACGGCCACAAACGAGTTCGTAATGTACTGACAATGCCTCGTGTACCCATAACAGCTGTTGCCAACAAACCCAACCAGCCTGTTACCAGATATCCGACTATGCTCCAGACGAAGATGCACACAAGCTCTGCAATTCTGTTTCTCTTAGTCACCAACGAGCAGCCCCATACAGCAAGCATATTCACGAGCAAGCCCACGCTTGGCGCAAACCAATAGCCATGCACCTTATTGTAATAAATCCAATAACCCATGTCAATCACAGAAGCCAACAATGCGCATATAGGAATCAGAGCCAGACAGCTCCACCATCCTTTCATGTTGAAAGACTTGACTATAAGGAAATAAGTGGCAAGCCATATAGCTATGAGCATACAACTTCCAAGGGCAGGATGATAAAAGAACTGAGTGAAGAAGCAACCGATATAAGTCATCAGTGCGCTAGGCTTCACCACAACCATATCAAAGTAGGACTTGTCGAACAAGAACAAAGATCGTTCCTGTGCTGCAAACAGATAGTCGGCATTTCTGACTGCCAACATGTAATATGCAAACACAGCAAATACAACTGCATACAATAGAGGTAGCCAACGCTGTATTTTTGAGGCAATAAGATTCGAATGATTTTCCTTCTCCACACTATGGGAGGAGACATTCTGACTTTTGATATTTTTCTTAGGATATTTCTTCGACATAACTTTCCTGATTCACGCTTGCAAAGTTAATGAAAAAATATCACTGAGGAAAGACAAATGAAAGTTATTTTACTTTTACCGTTCGAATCAGCACCATTAACCCTTCTGATTTCTTGCCTTGCTCCCATTGACAATCCACACACCGACAAACACACAGGTGATTGAAACGGTTTTTTCCCATGAAAGTTTGTCGAGACCGATGCATATACTTATCAGCACTGCTATTATCGGTTGCAGATAAGAATACAGGCTCACGATGGTAGGGCGGAGATATTTCTGTCCGATAGGAATGAGGAAATAAGCGATGAACGTAGCAAAGACAATTATATAAGCCACTTCCCAAGGCAACATACCAGCAAGCTTTCCATATTCCACATGCAGCATGTCGGTCAGACAGAACGGGACACTGATAAGCGTAGAATATAGGAACATCCACTTCATGAAGGTAATGACATTATACCTTGCGATCAGTGGCCGGAATGTTCCAAGATAAACAGCAAAGCTCAATCCATTGAGCATCATCAGCATTATACCTTGCGAAGAAGATACTTCCACTCCATTGTGACTGGACACGGAAGTCAATATCAACAGCAAGACACCGAAGAAGCTCAAAGCAACTCCACCTGCCTTTTTCCATGTAATCGGTTCCTTCAACACTATTGCTGCCACGAACATTGTCATGATTGGCGTAAACGAACCAAGTATCGACGTATCGATGGTTGTGGTCATGGTAATGGCAAGAAGGAAAGTCATTTGCGGAACAAACAATCCGACAAAAGAAGCTACAACAATCTTGAGCATATCCTTCTTGGCAATCTTTTCTTTAGGGATAAAGAAAGACACAAGCCAAAAGAGGACGGTAGCGCCCAAAGCCCTTAATATGAAAAGTGCATAGGGAGAAACAATATCAGAATTTGCCACGTCCTTATTCATCACTATGTTCAATCCGAATATAGTGTAACAGGCGGCACTCGCAAGATGTCCTTTCAGTTTGTCATTCATAGTTTTTCCGTTTTCAAATAAGGCAGGTTCTAAAAATTGTCTTTGTTGAATTCTTAGAACCTGCAATATAAATAAGGAGCGGTTGTCCGCTCCTTATTATATGTGGAGATTAATCCTGCATAAGGATCTTCATTACTTCAAGAGCTGATTTGCTGACTGGAGTTCCAGGGCCGAAGATTGCAGCCACACCTGCCTTGTAGAGGAAGTCATAGTCCTGTGCAGGGATGACACCGCCGGCAGTTATGAGGATATCTTCGCGTCCAAGTTTCTTCAACTCTTCAATAACCTGTGGAATCAAAGTCTTGTGTCCTGCTGCAAGTGAACTTACTCCGAGAACGTCGACATCGTTTTCCACTGCCTGACGAGCTGATTCTGCCGGAGTCTGGAACAATGGTCCCATATCCACGTCGAATCCACAGTCTGCATATCCAGTTGCAACCACTTTCGCACCACGGTCGTGTCCATCCTGACCCATCTTGGCAATCATGATACGAGGACGGCGTCCGTTCTTCTGTGCAAATTCTTCTGTAAGCTTGCATGCCTCTTTGAACATGTCGCTTGACTTGCTTTCTGTACTGTACACGTTACTGATTGTTCTAATAATTGCTTTATAACGACCTACTACAGCCTCGCATGCATCAGAAATTTCGCCCAAAGTACAACGGACAGAAGCTGCCTTGACTGCAAGGTCGAGCAAGTTGTTCTCGCTCTTCTTTCCGTCCTTGAATTCCTGGACACACTCTGTGATAGCTGCAAGTGCAGCCTTGCATGCTGCCTCATCGCGGTTTGCACGGAGTTTGGCAAGAGATTCTTCCTGCTGCTTACGAACTGCTGTATTGTCAATCTCAAGGATATCGATTGGATCCTCATGGTCAAGACGATACTTGTTGATACCGACAATAGTCTGTGTACCGGAGTCGATACGTGCCTGGGTGCGTGCTGCAGCCTCTTCGATACGCATCTTTGGAATACCGGTCTCGATTGCCTTTGCCATTCCGCCGAGTTTCTCGATTTCCTGAATATGTTCCCATGCCTTATGTATCAATTCGTTGGTAAGAGTTTCAACATAGTATGAGCCTGCCCATGGGTCAATCTGCTTGCATACGAGAGTTTCGTTCTGAATGTAAATCTGTGTGTTACGTGCGATGCGTGCTGAGAAGTCGGTCGGAAGTGCGATTGCCTCATCAAGTGCATTTGTATGCAAAGACTGAGTATGTCCGAGCACTGCTGCCATTGCCTCGATACAAGTACGTCCCACATTGTTGAACGGATCCTGCTCTGTGAGTGACCATCCGGAAGTCTGTGAGTGTGTACGTAAAGCCATTGACTTAGGATTCTTTGCGCCGAAGCTCTTCACGATCTTAGCCCAAAGCAGACGTCCTGCACGCATCTTGGCAATTTCCATGAAGTGGTTCATGCCGATTGCCCAAAAGAATGAAAGACGTGGTGCAAACGCATCGATGTCGATACCTGCGTTGACACCTGCACGGAGGTATTCCATACCATCAGCAAGAGTGTAGGCAAGTTCGATATCTGCAGTGGCACCTGCTTCCTGCATGTGGTAACCTGAGATTGATATTGAGTTGAACTTAGGCATCTTCTGTGAAGTGTATTCAAAGATGTCAGCAATGATCTTCATTGAGAATGATGGTGGATAGATGTAGGTGTTGCGCACCATGAACTCCTTAAGGATATCGTTCTGGATTGTTCCTGCCATCTCTTCCAACTGTGCACCCTGCTCAAGTCCTGAAACGATATAGAATGAAAGGATTGGGAGAACCGCACCGTTCATTGTCATTGAAACGGACATCTTGTTGAGTGGAATACCTTCGAAAAGGCGCTTCATGTTCTCGATGTTACAGATTGACACACCGGCCTTACCCACATCACCTACCACACGTTCGTTGTCTGGGTCGTAGCCACGATGTGTAGGAAGGTCGAATGCCACTGAAAGTCCTTTCTGTCCTGATGCAAGGTTACGGCGATAGAAAGCGTTTGACTCTTCTGCAGTAGAGAAACCTGCATACTGGCGTATTGTCCAGGGACGGAACGGATACATCATTGAGTAAGGGCCACGGAGATAAGGAGGAATACCTGCTGCAAAGTCGAGGTGCTCCATGCCTTCAAGGTCTTCTTTTGTGTAAACTGGCTGAATGTCTATTTGTTCAGGAGTTCTCCAGTTGGCAGCAATATGGTTGTCTTTCTGCCATTGCTGACCGTTCTTTTCCTTGATGCCAGCGTATATGTCTATATTATTAAAATTGTGTCTCATAATCAGATTCCCAGTTTAGCGTTATACTCACGGAGAGTTTCAAGTTGATTACTACGAACATGGATGAAGTTCTCGATGCCTGCAGCCTTGAGGTCTTCCATGCATGCAGGAGCACCAGCTACGATGTAGATGGCACGGCCATTGAGAGCCTTGAATGCAGGAATTGCATATTCTGCATATTCATCGTCACTTGAGCAGAGAACCATGATGTCTGCACCAGCCTTGACTGCAGCCTCAACTCCTTCTTCCACTGTCGGGAAGCCGAGGTTGTCAATCACCTTGTAGCCGGCAGCTGCAAGGAAGTTGCATGAGAACTGTGCTCTTGCCTGACGCATTGCAAGGTTTCCGATAGTGAGCATGAATGCAATCGGTTGCTTCTTGGCAGCCTCTGTTGCGAGGCGGAGATTCTCGAATTCACTGGCGAGGCGTTCAGAACCAAGCTTGCTGATGCTTGACTCGCCCTCGCCACACTTGCATACACATGCCTCAAGCGGACGCTTGCCTTCACTCTTTTCTGTGAAGTTAGGGAACTGGTTGGTTCCGAGCATGAACTCCTTGCGCTTTGCAGCGTTGGCATGACGTGTCTTGTTGGTCTCGTTGACTGTATCCTGAATCTTGCCTTCGTTTGCCTGACCGAGGAAACCGCCGGCTTCTTCTGTCTCAAGGAAGAGTTTCCATGCCTGCTCAGCGATGGCATCAGTAAGATGCTCTACATAGTATGAACCACCTGCAACATCCACAATCTTGTCGAAGTGAGCCTCTTCCTTGAGAAGAAGTTGCTGATTGCGTGCAATGCGCTCAGAGAAGTCTGTAGGAGTTTCGTAAGTCTGGTCGAATGGAGTGACAACGATTGATTCCACATTCGACAATGCAGCCGACATGGTTTCGGTTTGGCTACGGAGAAGGTTCACATAGCTGTCGAACACTGTCTGGTTGTAGGTTGAAGTAGCTGCACATACATGCATCTTTGCTGCCTCTTCGTCCTTAGTATACTGTGCCACAATCTGTGACCAAAGCAAACGTGCTGCACGGAACTTGGCGATCTCCATAAAGTAGTTTACGCTTATGCCCATATTGAACTTGATGCGCTTTGCCACTTCTTCGGCAGCAACGCCGGCATCAGTCAACTGCTGGAGATATTCATTACCCCAAGCAAGTGCATAGCCGAGCTCCTGGTAGATGAATGCTCCTGCATTGTTCAGAAGCAATGAGTTCACTGTGATGCAACGGTAGTTTGGCAATTCGGCGAGAGCCTCGACAAGAGACTTGCCGATAATAATCTTGTCGCCGCATGGCTTGCCAGCCTTCAGAATCTTTGCAATCGGATCGAAATCGATTGAACCGACACACTTGCAGAGGTCTGCACCTTTTGACTTGAAGTAATCCACAAGAATCTGTGCCAGAAGC
The DNA here is from genome assembly GCA_963640465.1 of Bacteroidaceae bacterium. Lineage (GTDB taxonomy): Bacteria > Bacteroidota > Bacteroidia > Bacteroidales > Bacteroidaceae > Colivivens. The sequence goes on from CAVHYP010000005.1 coordinate 28,681, forward strand.
ACTGATACCTTAGGACAAGTCTTGAAATTGAGTTCCACACATTCTGGCTGAATGCCGTCGAGCAAAGCCTCGATGTTTTCCTTAGAGACGAGGTCGGATGGAATGCTGAACCCAAGAGAATCCACGCCTTTCATCAAGACATCAAGTGCTTTTTCATGAGCCGCTGCAATGTCGGAAGCATCGATGTTCTGGCGAACATACCAGATGTTGTTGTCCTTCTTGTTGCCACGGACATAAGGGAATTCACCAGGGAGAGAATCAACTGCCTTGAAACCCTTCAAATCTTCTTTGCGATAGAACGGTTGCACATTGAAGCCCTCATTGGTCCTCCAAACCAATCTCTTGTTGAAGTCAGCACCCTTAAGGTCGACCTGGATTTTGTCGAGCCACTCTTGAGTGGTAGGCGCCTGAAACTCCGAAAAGAGCTTTTCTTTATCTGCCATAATTGAATTAATTAATAAATTGTATATTAGTTTCTGTAACGATCGGGACACATGCATGCACATGTCCGGTGTGCAAAGAAACACCATTTTATTCTAAATACCAAATTTATTCCCGATATAAATGTTCCATACAACAAAAAAGAGTCGATGCCGACCATTTTGACCATTCGGATTTGGCACTGCTACATCTTATATATTATAAATAGTCCGCCGAATACATATATCGTCCGCCATTCTTCTCCGCAGACATTCTACGATGCTAACAGTACTCATCTGCCAACGCGAATAGTACTCATCACGAGTTGACATTGATAGTTGACATCGACAGACTACGAAAGTTCAAGCCCAAACGCTACGAATGTCAAGCCAAGAATCCACAAAACCTGCTGCAAAACATAACAATTTGCACAACTCGCCACGACTTATAAAGAAAATGTGCTTGGCATGTAAAAAAAAATCACGATTAAGGATTGCCCGTATAAATAATTATTGTAATTTTGCACCCCTAAAAGAAGATACACAATAAACAATCAACTAATAGAAAGGAGACTAGCCTATGTATTGGACATTGGAATTAGCAACTAATTTGGAGGATGCTCCATGGCCTGCAACGAAAGAAGAACTTATCGACTACGCAACACGTTCGGGAGCCCCTTTGGAAGTACTGGAAAACCTGCAGGAAATTGAAGACGAGGGCGACGTGTACGAAAGCATAGAAGAGATTTGGCCAGACTACCCGTCAAAAGAAGATTTCTTATGGGATGAAGATGAATACTAACTCTAGGAGAGCAAAAGGAGATGCACACAGATGTTGCATCTCTTTTTTTCTCACCACAACGCAATCGTCCCAGTTTTTCCAAATCAAGAGTTGAAGTTGATATGCCCAACGCTTGAAACACGCAACTCATTGTTGACAACGGTTTCCATACTGCAATACAGAAACAACGATTTTTTCAGGAGCGGAAGAGGCTTCCATTCGGAATCCGAAGAGCAGGACATAAACAAAGACACCATGCTCGGCACGCAGGACATCCTCGAACTATACGACATCATCAGAGGGGAATAGTCACTTGGAATTCAGAGTAGGTTGTATGAACACAGAGTGAAATACCCTTTTCTCCACTGGAGGAATCTTCATGTAGTCACCATACAAGTCCGTAAGGTAAGAGTCGGGATTGCAAGGTACTGAGAATTCCCTTCCTTCAAATGATATTTTACCCAAAGGCCAAATAGCGTTTGAGGAGTGTGAAATGCCATAGCCGTTCTGACTTGGAATATTGGAGCACCTATTCTTTTTCCCGAAAAGGCAAACAATACGCCAAGCCGTCGAGAAAGCAATATATTTCATTCCAAAATAGAAGAACTCGGCCGCAGCACGAACGGAGTATGTATGTGCGTGACGCAAGATAGAATTACTGAGGGAGATGCCACGTGTCAACTTCTTAGTCAAGACAGCCGGAACATCGGGATAATCCACGAACGGGAAGATATCAACATAAATGCCCTTGACATATGGGTTGACAAAAGTATCCCCTTCTTCTATGAAAAGAGAGTTGAGGTCACGCACTTTGATTATCGGTTCTTTTGCGCAAGGATCCGTTTCCGGAGTCTGAAGGAAGAGCCATTCAGGGAGTTCACGCTGTGCAACTTCCGTAAAACGCTGCAAATCGCAAAGACGCATGGCAATATCAATGTCATCATCCCAAGGGATAAAACCACCATGACGTACAGCGCCAAGCAATGTTCCGCCATCCAACCAATATCCGATGTTATTGCGACTGCATATCTTGTCTATTTCTTCGAGTATAGCAACCTGGCGCAGTTGACACGCACGCAAGTTTTTTTGACTGTATTCTTTTACGTTATCGTAGAAATTCATTGTAGCAAAAGGTCTTTTGACCGCAAAGGTACACAAATTTCCCATATATCCTTGCGAGAATAGCAGTTTTTCTTTACCTTTGCATCATTACAAGAAAAAGAACCAATACAAAAAGCAACAATGAATATAGCCATAATTATAGCCGGAGGTTCAGGCAACCGCATGGGGATGGACATTCCGAAACAGTTCATAAACGTTTACGACAAACCAGTGTTGCTATACACCTTAGAAGGATTCCAAAGCCACCCTTTGGTAGATGTCATTGAAGTGGTATGTATAGAAGGCTGGGAGCATATCGTAAGTGCATATGCCAAACAATATGGAATAACAAAATTACGATCGATTGTAAAAGGCGGAAGCACTGGACAAGAGTCCATTCGCAATGGAGTTTACAATCTTGAAGGCGAATGTTCAGCCGACGATATCGTAATAGTACACGACGGAATACGTCCACTGATAGAGCCATCGGTTCTTACTGATGTAATACAGAAAGCAAGCAAATTCGGCAATGCCGTTACCTCGATGCCCTACAACGAGCAGATATTCGTAGTGAACGATAAAGACGAAAGCATCACGACCAAATACATTCCGCGAGAGAAAATACGTCGTGTATCCACACCGCAGGCTTACCGTTTTGACCTCATTGACGAAAAATATCACGAGGCATTCGAAAAGGGAATAGGCATATATGGTTCTGCATATACAAACACAATGATGGTAGAACTGGGTGTAACTCTACATCTTGCTGCAGGTAGTGACAAGAATATCAAATTGACAACACAAGATGACCTTGAAATGTTCAAGGGCTATTTGGCGAATGCAAAGAAATAAAACAAAAACAATGCTAGGATTCAAGAACCACCCTCTGTATAAGGAGGATTTAGAATATATTACAGCAATTCCATGTATAGAGCAACTACATGGGAAAAGTGTTCTAATCACCGGCGCCACAGGCATGGTAGGCGTCATGATGATTGATGCATTGATGACATTGGCAGATGTTCGTATCATAGCCGTTGGACGCAATGAGGACAAAGTCAAAGAACGACTTGGCGAGCATTTTGGCAATCCAATGTTCACCTTCATCAAACAGGATGTATGCGAACCGCTCGACAATAAATTACAAGTGGACTATATTATCCCCTTAGCAAGCAATACGCACCCGATGGCATATTCGCTTTACCCCATAGAGACAATGCTCATAAACATATTGGGCGCAAAGAATGCCCTTGACCTGGCAACAAGATGCGGAGCAAAGATAATTTACCCATCTTCAGTAGAAGTATATGGCAATGCCACAAATGACATGGCAATCAAAGAAACCGAGAACGGCAAACTCAACCTGGCAAACGCACGTGCTTGTTATCCGGAATCCAAACGCTCAGCTGAAGCATTGTGTCTTTCATATGCAAAGGAGAAAGGAGTCGAAGTAAAAATAGGGCGTCTTTGCAGAATTTTTGGTCCAACAATGCTAATGACAGATACAAAAGCCTCATCCCAATTTATCATAAAAGCATTGAACAAAGAAGACATAGTCCTCAAAAGCAAGGGAGAACAATATTTTTCATATGTATATGTTGCCGAAGCAGTAAAGGCACTGCTTTATATTCTTATACACGGGAAGGCTGGAGAATGCTACAATATCAGCAACCAGTTGACAGATGTACATCTGCACGAATTTGCGCAAACATGCGCAAAGATTGCAGGAAAGCAAGTCGTTTTCGACTTACCATCAGAAACAGAGAGCAAAGGATATAGTATTGCAGTAAATGCCATACTCGACAACTCCAAGTTAGTTGCACTAGGATACAAAAGCCACTATACATTCAATGACGCTTTAGCACGAACTATAAAAATGCTTGGTAGCGCCACGGATCTATAATCCGCCCAAACTTCAAAAGAGCATACAACATACAACAAGAGCCGTCAGCAATCGTACCGACGGCTCTTGCTGTAGCGAGAGTGGGGTATGATCCCACGACCTCCGGATTATGAATCCGACGCTCTAACCAGCTGAGCTATCTCGCCATCATTTCTCGTTTGCGGCTGCAAAGTTAGGAAATAATTCGCAACCGACAATGCGATAACCCATCTTTTTTTTGTTTTTTCTTAGTGAAAGAACATATAACCGACGAAAATGGCAGCTATTATGCCTCCCAAATCAGCCAACAAACCGCACGCAACAGCATGGCGAGTCTTGCGTATTGCCACACTACCAAAATATACTGCCAGTATATAGAATGTAGTGTCCGTACATCCCTGGAACACACACGAAAGATGTCCGACAAAAGAATCCGGCCCGTACGTTGTCATTGCATCGACCATCATGCCACGTGCCCCACTACCGCTCAGCGGTTTCATGATTGCAGTCGGCAAAGCAGCGACAAAATCACTGTCGAGCCCACAGATTCCTACAAGCCATGCAACGCCGTCAATAAGAAAATCCATTGCACCCGAAGCACGAAACACTGCCACACCCACAAGGATGGCAATCAGAAAAGGAATTATCTTCACTGCCGTCATGAAGCCGTCCTTTGCTCCCTCAATAAAGGCATCGTAGACATTAAGCCGTTTAACGGCACCCGACAGAATAAATACGATTATGACAGTGAACAACAGAACATTGGCAACAAGCGTTGACACTGTATTCATTGTTTCCGTAGACATTTGTGAGAACGTCCACACGACAGCCGCAACAAACAGGCACAACACACCGAGGAAAAGCAACATGGTTCGGTTGAACAGGTTTATCTTTTGGACAGCACATGTCACGAGTAAACCCACCAACGTACTGGCAAAGGTAGCAAGCAGGATAGGGATAAACACGTCCGTAGGTTGCGCCGCACCCAACTGAGTGCGGAACACAAGCACACTGACAGGTATGAGAGTCAGTCCCGATGTATTAAGGACGAGGAACATTATCATCGAATTGGATGCCGTATCCTTCTTCGGGTTCAGTTCCTGCAGTTGTTCCATAGCTTTCAGTCCCATAGGAGTCGCAGCATTGTCCAGTCCCAACAAGTTTGCTGATATGTTCATGACCATAGTTCCCATCACTGGATGTCCTTTCGGTATATCGGGGAATATCTTTGTAAGCACAGGAGAGAACCAGCGGGCAAAGAGTCCTATCAATCCCCCCTGCTCTCCTACTTTCATTATCCCCATCCAGAGCGACAACACACCCACCATTCCGAGCGACACCTCGAAACCGGTCTTCGATGCGTCGAATGTTGAGTTGACCAAACTGGAGAATACTTCTGTGTCGCCCATGAACACAAGTCGGATGAGCGAAACGACAAATGCTATGAAGAAAAATGCTATCCAAATGTAATTTAATGCCATCGTTGTAAAGTTTAGCAGCCACAAAGTTAGCTAAATAAATTCTGCCAAGCCCTCTGGAGCAGAAAAAAACACGCATTTATGAATGTAGACAGTCATCATTTCTCCTTTTTTCGTAACTTTGCACCCATATTGCACACAATAGACTTGTAAGTAGATAATGCGCATCATAAAGAGACTGGACCAATACGTCCTAAAGAACTTCATAGTACTGTTTGCAGGCACATTCTGCATCAGCCTCTTTGCCGTCATGATGCAGTTCCTTTGGAAATACGTTGACGAACTGGTAGGCAAAGGACTTGGAGTGGATGTCATTGCAAAATTCTTCTTCTATGCAGCAGAGTCTCTTGTTCCATTGGCGCTGCCTCTTGCAGTGCTGCTGGCATCACTCATATCATTCGGAAACCTGGGAGAACGACTGGAGTTGCTTGCAATAAAGGCAGCAGGCATCAGTCTGATCCGCACAATGATGCCTATTGCCCTGTTCATAGTGATGGTATCGTTTGTGTCATTGTATTTTCAGAATGTTGTGGGGCCAATGGCTGAAGCCAAAATCATACAGTACCGTATATCAATGATGAAGAAATCGCCCGAACTGGACATACCGGAGGGTGCTTTCTATGATGGCATCGACGGCATCAACCTCTACGTAAAGAAGAAAAATGCGGACACTGGCATGCTGTACGATGTGGTAATCTACAATCTGCGTGACGGCATCCAGGACGCACACATCCTGCTCTCCGACTCTGCCAAACTGGAGACAAGCGTCGACAAGAGGTTCCTTGTCCTGCATCTGTACAGTGGAGAGCAATTCGAGAATCTGCAAGGCGGAATGTTGAGAACACAGTTCTCCCCCTACCGTAGGGAGACATTCGTCGAAAAGAACTTCATCATCGACTTCGACATGAACCTCAACATGGAAGACTCGGATGCTGGAGCCAACAATGCCAAGACCAAGAACATGACACAGCTGATACACGACATCGACTCAATGCAAGTGGAACTCGACAGCATGAGCCACGCAGTCTATGACGACATGATGCGCGGTCCCATGTACATAAGCAACCCGATAGACAACATCACCGACTCCATCGAGAAACTGAAGTATCAGAACAAGCTGACAAAGATGTCTACACCCAACATCGACACACTGTTTGCCCATGTAGGAGTCGTGGAGCAACAAAATATCACGCGAAGTGCCTTGAGCAAGATACAGCAGATGCAGATGAGCCTCGACGTATATGTTTCCAGTTGGATACAAAGCCAGGACAAAAACATACGCAAGCACTGGATAAAGTATTGGCAGAAGATCACAATGGCACTCACTTGCCTGCTCTTCTTCTTCATCGGCGCACCGCTGGGCGCCATCATACGCAAGGGAGGATTGGGAGCGCCGGTCGTCGTGTCTGTAGTGATATTCATCATCTACTATATCCTCGACACGGGTTCCACAAACATGGCACTCGAGAACACCATACCGGTGTGGTTCGGAGCATGGGCAAGCATGTTTGTACTCGTGCCGCTTGCCCTCTTCCTCACCATTAAGTCAAACAACGACTCAGTGGTGTTCAACATCGATTCATACAAATCAGTGATACGCAGAATCCTTGGAGTGCGCACCAAGCGCAATATCTACAAGAAGGAAGTCATCATTAACGACCCCGACTATCCGGCAGTCAAGGAACGTCTGCAGACACTCGAGGAGCGTTGCAGCAACTACCTCAGCAGCTACAAGCATCTGTTGCCTCACCAACTCCTTATATATATAGTAAGGAACAGACAAGACGAAAGACTTGCCTTGATATGCGAGGAGATGGAAGATTGTGTGGAAGAACTCTCGAACTCAAAAGACCGTGAAGTGTTCCACTATCTGAACAAGATGCCGGTCATCAGCCGCGAACCGCGTCACCACAACCGACTGAAGAAAGACTTGCGTGCAACGATAAGTGCATGCAGACACATAATAGATTTCATAAACAAAAAGACTTTATAGACTATGGAGAAAATAGAATTCAGCACCATCGAGGAAGCAATCAAGGATTTCAGACAAGGGAAATTCGTGATTGTGGTAGACGATGAAGACAGAGAAAACGAAGGAGACTTCATCACTCCGGCTGAAATGATTACCCCCGAGAAGATAAACTTCATGCTGCGCGAGGGAAGAGGCGTATTGTGCGCCCCCATCACCATTTCCCGCGCCCGCGAGCTTGGACTTCCGCATCAGGTAGAGCACAACACCTCAATGCTCGGCACTCCATTCACTATCACGGTAGACAAGCTAGAGGGATGCACCACCGGAGTTTCCGCCTCCGACCGTGCTGCAACCATACGCGCACTGGCAGACCCAATGTCAACCCCCGAGACATTCGGACGCCCAGGGCACATCAATCCCCTCTACGCACAAGACAACGGAGTATTGCGCAGGGCAGGACACACTGAAGCTGCCATCGACCTGGCACGTCTGGCAGGACTCAATCCCGCTGCCGCACTCATCGAGATACTCAATCCCGACGGAACCATGGCCCGCATGCCACAATTACAGGAGAAAGCCAAACAGTTGGGACTGAAACTCATACAGATAAAGGACCTTATTGCATACCGCATACAAAGGGAAACACTCGTGGAGCAGGGAGTGGAAGCCGACCTGCCTACCGACTACGGGCACTTCCGCATCATACCGTTCCGTCAGAAAAGCAACGGGCTCGAACATGTGGCACTTATCAAAGGCACATGGACAAAAGACGAACCAGTACTTGTAAGAATGCACTCCTCATGCGCCACCGGCGACATCTTCGGAAGCAAGAGATGCGACTGCGGAGAACAGCTGCACCGTTCCATGCAGATGATCGACAAAGAAGGTAAGGGATGCATAGTCTACCTTCTGCAAGAAGGACGTGGCATAGGACTGATGAACAAGATTGCAGCTTACAAGTTACAAGAGCAAGGACTTGACACTGTGGATGCAAACATACACCTCGGATTCGACCCCGACCTGCGCGACTATGGTGTAGGAGCACAGATCCTGCGCGACCTCGGCATCGGCAAAGTACGTCTGATAACCAACAACCCCGTAAAGCGCGTCGGACTCGAAGGTTACGGGCTCGAGGTGGTGGAGAACGTACCAATCGAGATCGTACCCAACGAGTACAACAAGTATTATCTGAAAACAAAGAAAGAACGCATGGGGCACATGCTGCACATCAGCATGTAACATCCGGCACAAACCAAATGAACTCAACTTTTAAATTATCAAATAAATGAATTTAGCAGACAGACTTCAGAGACTTCAACCATCAGCGACACTCGCAATGTCGCAGAGAAGTAGCGAATTAAAGGCACAAGGTGTCGATGTAATTAACATGAGCGTGGGAGAACCCGACTTTCATACCCCAGGCCACATCAAGGAAGCTGCGAAGAAAGCCATTGACGAGAACTATACTTACTACAGCCCCGTTCCAGGTTACCCTGCATTGAAACAAGCCATTGTCAACAAACTGAAGAGCGAGAACGGACTCACATACAAGCCATCAGAGATACTTTGTTCCAATGGTGCCAAGCAGTCTGTATGCAATGCCATCATGGCAATTGTAGGTGCAGGCGACGAAGTAATCATTCCAGCCCCTTATTGGGTGAGCTATCCACAGATGGTTCTGTTGGCAGAAGGCACGCCAGTATTCGTGGAGGCTACAATCGAGCAGAACTTCAAAATCACTCCAGAGCAGCTTGAAGCTGCCATCACTCCAAAGACAAAAGCAATCATCCTCTGCACTCCAAGCAACCCAACCGGAGCTGTGTACAGCAAGAAGGAACTTGAAGGACTCAAGAACGTATTACTCAACCACAAGGATGTCATCGTGATTGCCGATGAAATCTACGAACACATCAACTATGTAGGCGAACATGCCTCAATGGCTTCCTTCCCCGACATCAAAGACCGTGTTGTCATCATCAACGGTGTAAGCAAGGCATACGCAATGACTGGATGGCGCATCGGTTTCGTAGCCGCACCCGAATGGATTGTGAAAGGCGTGAACAAATTGCAGGGACAGTACACCAGCGGTCCATGCAGCGTCAGCCAAAAAGCAGCCGAAGCCGCATACACCGGCGACCAGCAATGTGTGGAAGACATGCGCAAGGCATTCGAACGCAGAAAGAATCTCATCTACAACCTTGCAAAAGACATTCCAGGTCTCGAAGTACGCGACCCGGAAGGAGCATTCTATCTCTTCCCCAAGTGCTCTTCATTCTTCGGCAAGACCGATGGCGAAAGAACAATCAACAACTCCACTGACTTCGCCATGTATCTGCTTGAAGTCGGTCATGTGGCAACAGTAGGTGGAGATGCCTTCGGTAGTCCTGAATGCTTCAGAATGAGCTACGCTACAAGCGACGAGAACATTATCGAAGCAATGAAACGCATCAAGGAAGTATTGGCACGGCTGAAGTAATGAAGTAATATTGCCACACATTCCAATAACAAGTGATGCACACCCGACAGTAGAGTCTACTGAAGGATGTGCATTTTGCTTTTACGTTAGGATGTGGTTGATTAGTCCAATGATCGGATGATGAGTACCGTCAGTTGGGTACAGCAGTACCCTCACGAGAGGACTCCAGTACCGATGCATAAGGACTGCAGTCCTGACTGGCTGATACAAAATGAAGGACTGGTCGTATTACAAAAAAATAAGAGACATATCTATCAACAGACCTGTCTCTCTCCTACTAATTTACACTATTTAATCACTTTCAAGAGTGATAAAAAACTAAGTGCTTCTTTTGAATCCGTTGCAAAATTACATATTATAATTGAGCTGACAAAACTTTTTACCGCCTATTCTTTCATAAGCATTGCTTTTAACTTACATAAACACAAAGAACCTCCCGAAATGGAGGTTCTTGTGCTTATTGTGAGGTCATAGCAGGTTGCATTATGCACTCACAATCGTGTAATGTCTGACTAAGCTTTCTTGATGTAATCAACAATCCATTGTCCGACTTCCTTAGTGCCATACTTTGCGCCACCTTCAACCTGAATCTCAGGAGTGCGTATGTTGGCATCAAGACTTGCATTGACAGCCTTGCGTATCAGTCTACCCTCTTCCTTAAGGTCGAAGTACTCAAACAACATGGCAACTGACAAGATCTGAGCCAATGGGTTTGCGATATTCAAACCTTTAGCCTGTGGCCACGAACCGTGAATCGGCTCGAATACAGGAGTATGCTCGCCGGTACTTGCAGACGGGAGAAGTCCCATAGAACCAGTAATGCAGCTGCCCTCATCTGTAAGGATGTCGCCAAAGGTATTCTCTGTAACCATCACATCAAAGAACTTAGGTTCCTGAATCATTCGCATGGCTGCATTGTCGACATACATGAAATCAGTCTTGACCTCCGGATATTCAAGAGCAATTGCCTGAGCCACCTTGCGCCACAAACGGCTTGATGCAAGCACATTCGCCTTGTCCACCACCGTGAGATGCTTGTTGCGACGCATTGCATAACTGTAACCTACACGCAAGATACGTTCAATCTCAGGACGAGTATAGTAGTCGGTGTCATAAGCCTTTTCATCATCTTCATACTTCTCACCGAAATACATACCGCCAGTCAACTCACGGATGCAGATGAAGTCTGCGCCACGTACCAGTTCGTCTTTCAACGGAGACTTGTGTACGAGGCAATCAAAGGTCTCTACCGGACGAATGTTGGCATACAGTCCAAGTTTCTTGCGCATGGCAAGCAAGCCCTGTTCAGGGCGGACCTTTGCATTTGGGTTGTTGTCGAACTTAGGGTCTCCTACTGATGCGAAAAGCACTGCATCAGCATCCATACAAGTCTGGAATGTTTCTTCCGGGAATGGGTCGCCCACCTCATCGATTGCATGTGCACCACACAATGCTTCCTTGTAGGACACCTCATGTCCGAACTTCTCGCACACGGCATTCATCACATTGACACCCTGTTCCATGATTTCTGGCCCGATACCATCACCTGCCAGAACTGCTATTTTCAGTTTCATATCTGTGTTTTGTTTTTAATATGTTCTTTGTTCAATCGATATCTTTATTCTCATTGTACATCAGCCGCAACCCACTTACTCCTCATTTATAAGGTTAAGCATCTTGATGGTTGCCTTGATAGCTGCATCCGTCTGGTCTGCATCAAGCGCATGAGTTCTGTAAGTCTTTTCGTTGTATATCCACGAGATTGTGGTCTGCACCAAGGCATCAGTGCGTCCGCCTGGCGGTATGCGTACCACATAGTTGGTAAGCCAGGGGAACTTGCGGTGGAGCTTGTCACGATAGATGTGACGGACGGAACGCACAAACGCATCATACATTCCATCACCCATTGCCGATCCCTCGTACACCTCGCCATTGACTTCAAGTTTCACACTCGCCATCGGCTTCAGTCCATAGGCTGTGCTGACCATGTAACTGAGCAACTTTATCTTCTCGTCCAGCGTTGTATGTTTCAATACATCATTTACTATATAAGGAAGTTCCTCCTGCGTCACAAGTTGTTTCTTGTCGCCAAGCTCAATAATACGGTCGGTCACACGGCGTGTCTGCTCTGGTGTCAGTTCAAGTCCGAGTTCCTTCAGGTTCTGAAGTATATTCGCTTTGCCGCTGTTCTTGCCCAACGCATATTCGCGCTTACGCCCGAACCGCTCCGGTATCAGTCCGTTGCAGTACAGATTGTTTTTGTTGTCACCATCGGCATGCACTCCTGCAACCTGCGTGAACACATTCTCGCCGATGATTGGCATGTTCGACGGAACGGCAATGCCCGAGTAGCTCTCTATAAGACGACCAGCCTCATTGAGTTTCTCCTCCTGTATATTTGTAGCGATGTCGAGTTGGTCTGCCAATATCGCCTGAACACTACTCAACGGTGCGTTGCCTGCACGTTCTCCAAGTCCATTGATTGATGTGTGTACACCAGTACATCCTTCAAGCACCGCATACATCACATTGGCTGTTGCCAAGTCATAGTCGTTGTGCGCATGGAAGTCGAAGTGAAGGCCGGGGAACCATTCAACCATCTGGTGCATGTACTTCTGTGTGGTCAACGGATTGAGCACGCCCAAGGTATCGGGCAGCATGAACCTGCGTATGCCGCAGTCCTTCAATGCATCCACAAATCTGAACACATAGTCAGAGCTGTCCTTCATGCCATTGCTCCAATCCTCAAGATACACGTTGACTCCTATGCCAAGCAGATGTGCATACTCAATAGAGTGCTTGATGTCTGCGAGATGTTGGTCCAGTGTTCTCTTCAACTGGTAAGTGCAATGTTTCTCACTTCCTTTGCAAAGCAAATTGATGACCTTACATCCGCAGTCGTTTATCCAGTCGAGCGATAGCTTGCCGTCAACGAAGCCAAGGACCTCCACCCGGTCGAGCAATCCTGCTGAGAGAGCCCATTTGCATATATTCGTGACAGCTTCCTTCTCACCATCCGACACGCGTGCAGATGCCACTTCAATGCGGTCCACCTTAAGGTCCTGAAGCAACATACGCGCAACAATCAGTTTCTCGTGGGGGACAAAAGACACTCCGTTGGTCTGTTCACCGTCGCGGAGTGTCGTATCCATTATTTCAATTATCTTTTTTGACATTGCTTCTGTTCGTAAGCCTCTATCTTGTCTTTGTTCTCCAACAAGAAGTCGATATCATCAAACGCATTCATCAGACAATACTTCTTGTAGGAGTTTATCTCGAATGTCTCGCTGTGCCCGGTCGCCATATTGGTTACAGTTTGGTTTGGCACATCTACCTTGACTTCCGTCTGTGGATTTGCTGCAACGCTGGCAAAGAGTTCTTTTTGGAACTCCGGGCTGACAACTACAGGAAGCACAAAGCAATTGAGCAAGTTGTTGCGGTGGATATCTGCAAAGCTGGATGAGATGACAACACGCACTCCATAACCGGCAATAGCCCATGCTGCATGTTCACGGCTTGAGCCTGAACCCCAGTTTTGTCCGCCCACAATGATTTCGTGCACGCCAAGGTGCGGTGCCTCACTGTACTCGGGCTTGTTCATTACAAAATCTTCGACCTTATTTCCCTGGGCATCATAACGGAGGTCGTGCATGAACGCATCGCCAAAGAACTTAGGGTCACGGGTTGTACTGGCAAGGTATCTTGCCGGAATAATCAAATCTGTATTGCAATTGTCAATCGCTATAGGAATACAAGTCGACTGAATTATAGTGAATTTCTGCTTAGCCATGTCTTTTAAATTAGAGTTTTCTTGGATCTGTTATCTTACCTGTGATGGCACTGGCTGCCACAACCAATGGAGAAGCCAATACGGTACGAGCGCCCGGTCCCTGACGTCCCACGAAGTTACGGTTGCTCGTGGATATACTTAGTTTGCCTGCCGGCACCTTGTCCGGATTCATTGCAAGGCAAGAAGAGCATGAAGGCAAGCGCAATTCGAAGCCAGCCTCCTCAAGAATCTTGTCGATTCCCTCGTCAATAATCTGCTTACGCACGAGCCAACTGCCCGGAACTATCCATGCAACCACATTGTCGGCCTTCTTCTTGCCTTTGACCACACTGGCAAATGCGCGAAAGTCTTCTATACGTCCGTTGGTGCATGCACCAAGGAAACAATAGTCTACAGGCGTTCCCTCCAGTTTCTGACCAGGAGTGAACTGCATGTATTCAAGCATTCCAAGGAACTGCGGACGCTTTGCCTCAGGAATATCCTCAAGTGCAGGAATGCATCCGTCGATAGCGATTCCAGCTCCAGGATTGGTTCCATAGGTGATTCGTGGAGCTATATCATCAGCGCTATAAGTCACTTCCTTATCGAACACAGCATCGTCATCACTCTTCAGCTTCTTCCATTCCTCTACTGCCTTGTCCCAATCAGCGCCCTTAGGAGCATATTCACGACCCTTGAGGTAAGCGAATGTAGTCTCGTCCGGAGCTATTATACCAGCCCTACTTCCCATCTCAATTGAGAGATTGGAAAGTGTCAGACGACCTTCCATACTCATGTCGCGAACCACACTGCCCGCATATTCCACTGCATAGCCAGTTGCACCTGAGGTTGTCATCTGCGACATGATATAAAGTGCCACATCCTTGGCAGTTACTCCAGGATGGAGCTTACCGTCTATGTTTATCCTCATAGTCTTTGGCTTCGACTGCAAGATGCACTGGCTTGCCAATACCTCGGCAACCTCGGATGTACCGATACCCATTGCAATTGCTCCGACTGCTCCATGAGTGCTTGTGTGAGAATCGCCACACACGATAGTCATGCCTGGCAATGACAATGCCTTCTCGGGTCCGACAACATGGATGATTCCGTTATCCTTAGTTCCCATGGCAAAGTGCTTGATGCCGAACTCTTCACAGTTTTTCTTCAGTGTTTCCACCTGTTTGCATCCTATCGGGTCATCAATATGGTCTTGCTGATCACTTGGAGTGTTGTGGTCAGGCATGGCTACCACATGGTCGGGACGAAAGACCTTCAGTCCTTTGTCACGCAATGTGTCGAATGCCTGAGGGCTGGTTACCTCATGAGCATACAAGCGGTCTATGTATAATTGTGTGGGACCATCTTCCACCTTCTGCACTACGTGTGCGTCCCAAATCTTATCAAATAATGTATTCATCTGTTTTACCTATAATGTTATTTCTATACTAATTCTCTGTCGTCACTACAGCTCAGTCCTTGAACTTGTTGATACAGTCGATATATGCCTCAACGGAAGCTGTCACTATATCAGTGTTTGCACCGAAGCCATAATATACGTGTCCATTGTACTCGACCTGCATGTGCACCTTGCCAAGGTCGTCCGAACCTTTGGATATTGCCTGTATAGTGAATTCCCGCAGTATCATCTCACGCTTGACAATGCTCTTCAATGCCTTGATAGCAGCATCTACAGGTCCATTGCCAGATGCAGCAGCCTCTAAGTGTTCCTTTGCAATCTGCAAACCGATGCTTGCCACTGAGCGGACGCCCTTACCGGTTGTCACCTGAAGATAATCAAGCTGGATATTGTGGGCTGCAGAACGATCAGCACCTGCAAGTACAAGGATGTCATCATCCGTAACCTCTTTCTTCTTGTCGGCAAGAACCAGGAACTCCTGATATACCTTATCCAATTTCTCATCGCTCACATCCACTCCATTGATGTGAAGTCTGTATTTCAACGCAGCACGACCTGAGCGCGCAGTAAGCACGATTGATGCATCATCGATTCCCACATCCTTCGGGTCCATGATTTCATATGTAGACGCATTCTTCAGCACGCCATCCTGATGGATACCTGAAGAATGAGCAAAGGCATTGCGACCGACAATCGCCTTATTGGGCTGGACTGGCATGTTCATAAGGCTTGACACCATACGGCTCGTAGGGAATATTTTGGTTGTATTTATGTTTGTCCCGATTCCAAGATCGGGATGGGTCTTGAATATCATGGCAATCTCCTCAAGGGAGGTATTTCCTGCACGCTCGCCTATTCCATTGATGGTGACTTCCACCTGTCGTGCCCCGCCCATCACTCCAGCAACAGTATTGGCTGTTGCCATTCCGAGATCATTATGACAGTGAGTGGACAAGATTGACTTGCCTGCAGCAAACGCATCGACATGGTCGTACAAGTACTTTATCTTCTCTTGATACTCCTCCGGTATACGGAAGCCTGTGGTATCAGGGATATTGCACACTGTGGCTCCAGCTTTTGTAACAGCCTCTATCACGCGGGCGAGGTATTCATTATCGGTACGTCCGGCGTCCTCAGCATAGAACTCCACGTCATCCACAAAACGGCGTGCATACTTCACTGCAGCCACAGCACGTTCAATAATCTCTTCTCTATTGCTGTTGAACTTGTACTTGATATGGTAATCACTTGTACCGATTCCTGTATGGATTCTCTTTCTCTTTGCATATTGAAGCGACTCCACTGCCACATCGATATCCTTCTCCACTGCACGTGTCAGCGCACAGATGGTAGGCCAAGTAACAGCCTTTGAAATTTCAATGACAGAGTTGTAATCGCCTGGACTTGATATCGGGAATCCAGCCTCAATAACATCTACACCGAGCAATTCAAGTTGCTTTGCCACCTGAATCTTCTCAATAGTGTTCAACTGGCATCCGGGGACCTGTTCACCATCCCTCAACGTAGTGTCAAAAATAAATAATCGTTCCATTGTATATTTCGTATTTTAATAATCTATCAAACAATCTTCATTTCAATGTTATTATACGCAGCACTTGAAACATTGCTGTATAAAAACAAAAACCTCTCTCGCTCGGAGCAAGAAAGGCTTTATTTATCTCCACATGAATGTCTTGAAACATCTTTATTTATCACACAGCCCCTCTCACCCCGAGCTTACTAAGTCGTAGTGATAGAATAATGTTGATAATGCCAATAGACTTCATAATATATACCTTCTATGATATCGACTGCAAAATTACATCATTTCATTCAGTTGACAAAATAAATAGCAAAGAAAATAAATGGTAAATGTCTTTTTGAAGGAGAAACCATCGTTTACAATACAAGGAATTGCACACAAGACGGATTTCCAAAGAACCAGCCATAAAAAAAAGAGAGGGGCAACGAGCGTCCCTCTCCTATATAGTCAGATGATTTGTATCACCCTGTCTTTACCTTGTAGGCAACGGCAGATACCAGTTACCACCACGAAGTTTTTCACCACGAGAGTCAGTTGTGTCTGAACCTTTGCGCTTGATAACCTGCTTTGCGATATAATCAGCATCGCCTGTGTACATTGCATAACGCATCAGGTCATAGAAACGCTGTCCCTCAAATGCACCTTCAAGAGCTTCCTCGTCAAGAATCTTTTGGGCAACCTCTTCCTGCCAACCTGAACAGCATGACTCATAAGCAGCGACTTTTGCTTCTTTCCAAGCCGCGTCGGCTTCATCTGCAGCATCAACTGCAGCCGCATAAACCATACGTAATGAATCTGATTCGAATTCATAATGGTAATAATTTTCTGTCCAACTATTGCCCAGACTATCATACTCCGTGTAAGTTGAATCCACAGTATACACACCTTCAGCGCGTACAAGAGCCGCAATGGCATACAAAGAATCCCTTACATCCTCAAGTCGTTCTACAGGATTCCATACAGCTGTATCGTATGACAGTACATAATACTTGTTGTATTCAGAGTCACCTGATCCGCGTGAGTGTATTCCAATAGTATTGGCAGGGTTGTTCGCTGCGTCGTAACTAGAAGAATGTATTGTTCTGAATTTAGCATAATCCCAAGCTGAGATATTTCCGTTTATATAAGAAGGGATAGTGGCAAGTCCATTTCGTTCATAATCTATCACGTAATTGCTCATATTCTCATTGGTCAAGCCATACTTCAAAATCGCAAAAGCTGTCTGAGGGAAACCTGCACGGTTAAGTGCCTCTGCAAAATGCAACCAAACAATATTCTTACGATAAACTGTGTAAGACTTCAGTTTCTGGTCAGATCCATAGTTTGAAGAACTTTTTGCATACTTCATGATATGCTGGCGATCCTGACTGTACTGAGAAGTGTACATGTTGCTCACAGCAGAGCGGTTGTAAATAGCGCCAAGACGAAGGTCACCCATTTGAATTGAGTCTTCCCATTCAATCTTCGATGTGCTATAGGTTGTATCACGCTGATTGTTTATCTCAGAATATACGCAGTTGACCTGCTCACCAGAGATTTCACGGATACGCTGCGATGGAACGATAGGCACATAGTAGTTGTTCTCATACTGTGAATTGAACATCGCATAGAGTTGGCTCCATGTTCCATCATACGCGCATGTATCCATTGGGATGATAGTGATGGTGTCTGCAGTTGTGAAATTCGTCGAGTAAGAGTCTGAAGCATGACGCATCGTGTTGTTATCCCACTTTACACTCGCAGTTCCTGTTGTAACAACGTTGTTGG
Source organism: Bacteroidaceae bacterium (assembly GCA_963640465.1). Classification (GTDB taxonomy): domain Bacteria; phylum Bacteroidota; class Bacteroidia; order Bacteroidales; family Bacteroidaceae; genus Colivivens. The sequence continues at coordinate 47,289 of CAVHYP010000005.1, forward strand.
CAGTATTAATATAGTCATAATAATACGTACATGCATTTGTAAAATCTTCTATATTATTCGTATAGCTACCTCTCCAAAGATAAAGTTCTGCTACCATCAGACGAGCTGGAATGAAGAAAGTCTGGCTGCGATAACCATCTACACCATAGTTTGGTACAGAAATAGGATTAGACCTCTGCACATAAGGAAGCAGCTCATTGATGAAATAAGTGCAGATTTCATTCATGTCGGCACGATTGCTAGTTGAAGCTATAATTTTGTCTGCTTCAACAGAAGTAAGTACTGGCTCAGTAACAAAAGGAACACGTCCGTAAACCTTTGCCATTTCAAGATATGTCCAAGCTCTATAGGTCTTCACTGCCTGAATTTCCTTCTCATACTTCTTCTTGTTATGCTCAACATAGTTTGAGTCAACGTATGCAAGGTAAACGTTACAAGCATTTATCACTGAATAGTAGTCAGAGATAGAGTTGTATTCATTGTCGGTTGATATGTTGTTATCCATTATTTCCTGGAGTGATGTACTCGCAACTGCATCGTTGAGGTCAACGAGGTCTGCACGGAGCTCACCAAGCAGCACGGTACGGTCAACCAGACTCTGCATGCGATTGAGAATACCCATCACCTGGTATACTGTATCCTGAGGTGCAAGATTGGTTGTATGCAACTCGTCCTCAACATTAAGCATATCATCGCATGAAGTAGTGGCAGCTCCAAGTGACGCAAGAAGCAAGCCTGACAATATGATTGATTTTGTTTTCATATATTTTTGTTTTGTTATCATGCCCTCCTCCCGGAAGAGGAGGGACAATTTTGAGATTGTTTACAAGTTAATCTTAACGCCGAGAGTTATACTGCGACCAAAAGGAGTGTAGCCAGCATCGATTCCCTGAACCAATGATGAATTGCCACAAGACACTTCTGGATCAGAGCCCAAGTACTTAGTGAATGTAAGCAAATTGTTTCCTGCTGCCCAAATGGTAAGTCCCTGAATGTATGTGTTGGATACTGGGAGCTTATAGCTAAGGGTTACATTCTTCAGCTTCAAGTATGAACCGTCTTCAATCCAACGGTCTGAGAAACGAGAGTTACCCATCTCGTCATTGTAGACAGCTTGTGGAATATCTGTTGACTGACCCTCAGCCATCCAACGGCGGTTCATGGCAGTTGTCTGATTCAAGAAATCATTTCCACCTTCGAGAATTGAACGCTGATAGTTGTAAACATCATTTCCAACGCTGTAGTTAAAGTTGACGCCCAATGTCCAGTTCTTTCCGAACATGAAGGTTGCACGGATATTTCCATAGATATCTGGATTAGGATCACCGATGACATAGCGGTCATTCTCATCAATAATCTTGTCGCCATTCTTGTCAAGGAATATCATATCGCCGGCCTTGAAGTTAACCTTGTTGCCTGCATCATCAAGTATAC
>CAVHYP010000005.1:48732-68507 GCA_963640465.1 Bacteroidaceae bacterium
GCCTGCTCTGTTGTTGAGAACACGCCATTTGTCTTGTAGCCATAGAATACTGAGAGTGGGCTTCCTACCTTAGTAAGGAGTGTAGCATTATAGTATTCTGACTCCATTGAGCTTACATTCTCAGGCAACTGAGTTACCTCATTCTTGTAATGACCGAGACTTGCAGCAAGCTCAAACTTGAAGTTCTTCTCGTCTACGACCTTACCAGTCAATGCAACATCGAAGCCTTGGTTCTTCATTGCACCGTCATTGGTCCAATACTGCTTCTGTCCTGAAACATAAGCAATAGTTCCAAGTGTTACAAGATTGTTTGTCTTTGCATAGAAGTAATTGAACTTGGCATTCAAACGATTGTTGAAGAAGTTTCCTTCAATCCCTGCATTGAAACGGTTGGTAGTTTCCCAACGCAACTTGGCATTACCAATGTTTGTGATACCGATACCTACAACCTTATCCAAAAGGAACGCATTACTGCTCATGTAGGTGTATGCCGCATTGTTGTCGTATGAGTCGTTACCGACTGACTCAAATCCGGCATTTACCTTCAACATGTTCACAAGCTTACTTGAGTTAAACCACTTCTCATTGCTGATTACCCATGTTCCCTGGATAGAAGGGAAGAATCCCCATCTAACACCAAACATCTTGACACCGGCATCAGCCTCGTCACCGAAGCGAGAAGAAGACTGAAGTGCAAATGAGCCCTGAAGGTAGTACTTCTCACGATAGTTGTAATCGAGGTTACCGTACCAAGAGATTGACTTCCATGTTTCATCGGTACCAACGACACGGCGCTTGCCTGACGCATTGCCGAGTGAAGGAGTCTTATCGTTACCAGTACTGTAAGCATAGAGGTTTGAAGCCTTATAGTTGTCGTTCATATAGCGTACACCTGCAAATGCATCAAGACGATGCTTGCCGAGTGGGATTGCCCAATCGAAACGAGTGTCACTCATCAATGCCTTATGTGTTGAGAAGTTTGAACCCACCTCATTTTCGACAACACCGATATCCTGGATGTAGTATCTTGGCATACCGACAATTGCAGTGTAGTAGTTCTCATCGAAACTGTTGGTAGTATAGCTGAAACGCTCTTGCAATGTCATATTGGTCTTGATATGCCATACTGGAGTGATTGCGATATTCACGTTAGTATTGTCCGTACGGTTCTTGTTAAGAGCCTCTCCATTCTCGAGCAAACCAAGAGGGTTGGCAAGAGAAGCTGAGCTTCCGACTGCCTCGTCAAGGTAATCGTCTGCATCGGAAATGAAATGTGACATCACGCCGTTTGTTGCAAAGTCATAAGGAGCAACGAACGGAGACTTGATAAGAGCGAGGACATTTGGAGAAGAAACAGCATTGGTTTGGAATGTGCTAGTCAGACCATCATCTCTCAAGTCGCGCTTAAGGTTTGAATAAGAAACGTCGAAACGGGTAGTCAACTTGTCACTCAAGATAATGTCAGAGTTGAATCGAATGTGGAAACGGTCGATATCATTACGCTTAAGTGTTGACTTTGCAGACATGTATCCTACAGAAAGGTTGTAGTTGGCAACTTCGTCACCACCCTGGATATTGATTCCATAGTTCTGCGAGAACGCTTCTCTGTAGACAACATCCTTCCAATCTGTGTTGTTGTGATACATATTATAATAATAGTAGTTAGGGTCAGTCTGCAAGAACTTGAAGTTCTCCAACTTGCTGTTGGTATTCTTCAAGAGTGCAGATGCATAAGACCTGTACTCGTCTGCATTCATCATGTCAGGCGTAGAAGGAACGAATTCGAAACCACCGCTGATATTTACATCAATGGTTGTCTTCATCGTAGTATTACGCTTGGTAGTGATAAGGATAACGCCATTGGCTGCCTGAGAACCATAAATTGCAGAACCATTCTTCATAATCTTGATATCTGCAATGTCATCCATACTGAGTGAAGTCAACTGGTTGTTGAAGTAACCGTTGTGCATCATTGTTGAGCTGTACAACTGATCGTGGATCACACCATCAATCACAACCAATGGTTGAGAAGATGCATTGATAGAGTGAAAACCTTCAATAAACATGTTGACACCATTTCCAATGATACCCGAGCGGGAAGCTGTATGAACATCTCCGCCCAAACGGTTCTGGATTTCCTGGTCTGCTGTAAAAGCTCCGTCCTCACCGAATCCAGATGTACCGACAACCTTTGAAGCACTGGTCTTGTCTGTATAGAGTCCAAGATATCTGTCTGTGTAGAGTTTGAAGTCCACGCCCTGAGAGCGGTCGTTGATAGCAACCTGACCTAGATTGTAGCCTTCAAGCGCAGCAGACAATGATGTTACGAAAGTAGGAACACTAATCTTGTAGTTTCCCTCCTCATCTGTCATGGCAGTATAGAAGCTGTTATTGTAAGACTTAACTTTCACACCTGCCAAAGGTTCGCCAGTTGATGCATCGACAATCTTACCGGAAACCTCCATCATCGGATATTTCTTGATTGATTTCTTTACTTTCTTTTTCACAGGAGCCTCTTCGATGACTTCGGTTCCCTCATCATCTTGCGCAGACATTGGAAGAACTCCTACGCAGAATATCATAGTAGCAATTCCTGCTTTGCAGAAACGCAGCATATTGTTATTAAAATATGTTTTCATATAATTCAATCTTTAGGAGTTAAACACTATTCGTCTTTGTCGTCTTTGGCAGTCTTGTACACCTGGTACTCATCATCAGGCATTCCACTTGGACGGAAGAGAATACGGTCGAGAAGCATACGACGAGAGTAGTTCTTAGTCTGAGAAGAAGATACATAAGCCTGAATCTGAAGCAGGACTCCGACATTGGATGCATTCTTGTAGCACTCAGTAAATGTCTTTGTTCCAAGATAGATGGTATCTACCTGATTTGGATCGCTTACAAAATTCTGACCGCCCTCAATAGGGTTCTTCAATGTCTCACTCTTTGAAGTTGGCAGTGAAGAGCTGGTATCAGTTGCTCTATTTGTACGATAGAACATATTGACACGGAACTGATAAGGTTTGAGAGAGTCTGTTTCCGCAACATCATTTCCATATTTCAAAGGTACAGTCACGAGATACATGTCATATGTACCTGCAAGAGTTCCAGGAATATTGAATGCGATGTATGGCTGGGCAGAACTTGAAGATGGCTTAACATCAAGATAAGCGCGCTCAGACACCTTCAAAATTGAGTCATTTGCGGAAACCACATTGTATGTACAAGTCTTCGTGTAGGATTGGTTACCCTTTGCATCCTCATCTATATTGACATTACCTGTTGCCTCTGCTTCCAACTCGATATCATGGAAGAATGCATCGTAGATAGAAGTTGGGAATGAATCTACAGTATAGATTATACCATTACTGCAATTAATCTTATCATTGTATGAACCTGGAGCAAGAATACCTTCCTCTTTATAAGGATGGTAGAAAACATAATGGTCAGGGTTGTACTTACTGTAAGTGCTCGTAACCAATGAGTCCTCATCATGCAAGTTAGTGTTCATATTATAGAACAGAGTATTCAGAGTGTAGTAGTTTGCATAGAAATTCTGCAAAGAGTCTCTACCGTCCTCATGTATGTTATAATTGAAATACTTCTTGATGAGATTCAAGCGGTTTGTATATGCCTCATTGCTTGGAATGATTGCCATATAGTTGGAGTCCTCACGCAAGATGTAAGCATCCAAACGTTGCATCAACTTATTGCTGTTGATAGTGACTGAGTCTACATAAATGCGGTTTCCATCTTCGTCAACACCACGGTAAACACTACGGCCGACATCCAAAGAGTCTTTGTCGTAATATGAAAGCATTCCGTATATTGAGTCCATACCTGCAGTCACGGCCATTTCCTCATATATATTTGGATGGAACGGAAGTTCGCCATTCAATTTATAGAGAATACCATTGTTGCAAACAGTTTCAGTCTCCAATGTTTTTACTGAGTCTGCGCTTACAACTCCGTTTTGGAGTGTAATGTTCTTCTTGTTCAAGAGGGGAACTGTCTGCTTATGTATCGTTGAAGAGTAATTGAAACGTGCCATGTGGTTCTTCACGAAACGAGTAATAACATTGTCCTTGTGGCCTACATTGATTTCATTCAACAAGCTGTCTTTATTGAATGAGTCATTGACTGGGGCAAACACAGTTATTATCTGGCTTTCATCAAGCAGGGCGTCATAACCAGTTGCATCGATGATTTGAACAAAATCACTCAGTCTGGAATCCGACTTCAACTGCTCATAAATGGTTACATCCACTTTGTTTCCATTGATAGTGGAGTTATAGTGGTCGTCCCATGTATCTGAACAGGAGTAGCAGGCAAGAATACCTGCCATTGCTACAACTCCTGTGCGGATTGATAATTTTATATTCTTTCTCATAAACGAAAATTATATTTGACGATTAATACTTGTCCTCTGGATAGAGTTCATTGTTGTATACACTTCTAGGACAGAGTTCAATATAGTCGAATGCAAGTGTACCGTTTGTTGATTCAAGCTTTTGCTGAATACGCACATAGTGTTCGGTCTTACCATCCGAGTGGAATGTGGCGAACACATGACGCAGAGTATTGCTGTAAGTACGGAAGTAACCAGGAGAACCTGTTCCGTCAGCACCGATGTTACCATAACTTGCAGGACCCTTCATCCAACCACGATTGTGCAAAGCCTTGTCGTATGCCGCGATAGCCTCATCATCACCGAGATCACTGTCGCTCCTCCAACCGATGCTTGCATTAGTTCCAGAGATACGCATATCAAGTGGGATACCACAAGGTGCACCATCGAGATAAGCCTGTACAATACCACGGTTAGAGAAACTGATACAAGTAGCCAAACGGAACTCATAATCACCCTCTGGTACTGGAGGCAACTTGAATGTGATATCATACATACCGCATATTGTAACCTCATCTCCTTGGTATGACCAGAAGCTCAAATAACGAGGACGAACATGGAGATGGGTTGTAACATCTGAATAAGTAAAGTACTTTGCAGAACCCGCCTTGAATCCAAGACAAGTATTGATATTTGTCTTAGGATTGGTATCTGCTGACCATACACCATACTCACCTGGACGGCTTGATGCGCCACCGGTTCCTCTTACTGAGTGACCACGGGCACCGCTTGTCATGAAGTCTGGAGAAAGAGTTGATGCATCCATACGAAGACGTTCGTTAAGCACCACTTCCTGAGTATTCCTTCCATAATCAATCATATCAGTAATATAATGGTAAACTCCATTGACTGCTGTTTGATTGACAGAGGCTTCACTAGGAGAAAGGATCTTAGCACCTGCCACAAACACGCCACGCGAATCCTTACGGTTCTGGACACCACGACGGTTTACATAACGTCCTGCCTGCGATCCAGACGGATAAGAAATTTTCATTAGTGAGTAAGGCATCATTGTTTCATACCAATCGGCTACGTCCCAATGACGACGGTCGAAGCAATTAAGTGCGAGATTGTCGACTGTCAAATTATTATAGGATGCACGACGATCGAGGAAGTGATAAGAGATAAAACGGTTCAATGAATTGCGACGGTCAGTCTCATCTGTCACGTCAGCATCATCCGGATACATCTCATCATAAACCGTCTTTGCGTGCTCTCTGAGGTCATCAATAGTATAGATACCACGCATGGCAAATACATCGTTTGTTTCAATAAAGGCTGTATATCCATAATAACGTTTCTTCATATATTGGACGTTATCATATTCGGTTGCAGTAGAGAAAGTATGTCCCACCTCTGTAGAGTCGTAATCATCACAACTGTAACCCTCATCAATGTAGTTCATCATCGAGTCATTCAGATGTGTCAACAGATAAGCCTGATAGAAGAGAGAGATTGTAGAATCCTTAGCCAACAGGTCAGGAAGCATCTCTGTTGTTGCGTCAATAACCATGTCGACTGTATGTACAACTCCATTCTCAACAGAGTCGTCTGCAAGAATAATCTGCGCGCTCTTATTAATGAAATATGCAATTTGGATCTTACCTGGCTCAGATATAGAGTCAGAGTCACAAGTTATAGTAAGATAACGGTCCAACATATTCATATTAGGCAGAGTGGCATTTGAGAATTCAGTTGTAAAGTAAGCAGAATTCTCAATGATATGGGTTGCAGCGATTGTGTCGCAATCCTCCACGGAGAGTTCATCGACAGAAGTCAGTCCCTTACCTGCAAGATACTTGTTGATTGCATTGTTAGTAGGAGCAAACACTGTATATGAGCCGTATGTGCCAAGAAGGTCGAAACTAACCAAGTTGGATTTCTGAATGATTGACACGAACTCACTATACGTTTCAGGGTCGTTAGTGAGATATGTGTTTGCCATATCTCCCTTTGCAGTGTAGTAGTTCTCCACACCCGGATCATCAGAACAGCTTGCGAACAAAGCAACAACTGCCATTACTACAACCGCAATATATTTGTTTTTAAACATTACTGATTTCATAATTAAAAATTTCTTTCATTTTTCTTTTCCTTATCATAAGCTGGGTTCTGAATGAGGAGAGGATTACGCTCCAACTCATCATGGTGGTATGGCATATAGAGGAACTCTATCATTGCCATCTTAATTCCCATTGCAGCAGAGTTTGAAGTGTATTTACTGCTTATCTTACCAGAGACATAAGTTGTATTTCCCTCACGGCGTGCACGACGGAGCAAATCGTAGAAGCGTTTGCCTTCGAATAAGAGTTCACGGCGGCGCTCATCACCGACAAGATTGTCATACATTGTCTTACTCAGCAAGGATGCTTTCTTAGGACGGGCATCAGCTGTGGCATTAGGAGCAGAACGCATGTATATGGCTTCGACAATATTGAATGCATCATCATAGTACTCAACAGAGGTTGAATATACATTGCCATAAGCAGCACGAGTCTTAGCTGGATTTGTTTCTTCGCTAACAGTATCTGCCACATATGTATCAATGTAGTCAGCGAGCTGAACTTCAGCCTCGGCCTTCATGAGCATGATGTCTGTCAAACGATAAATAATCCAGTTTGCATAATTCTGAGTCCTCGGAGTGTAAGTTGTTTTCTTATATCCTTTTTCCCAAGTAGTAGCAGAACCGACATTTACAGTCATCTGCGAACAAACATACTTTGCAATAGAGAATGAAGATGATTCATCCCACTTGAAGTATTCCTGGCTACGAAAATCGTAAGAAGTGAATACCTTGGCATTATCATAATCATAAGTTCCGGAAGCCGTTGCAGAAAGCATATTTTCGTTTCCTGCCAGATAAGCGCCATTATCAAAACCTGAATCATTATCTCCGTACATGGCTGCTACAGCCGAGTTTTTTGTACCCTGAGCAGTCTCATTTGAAGAGAATGACAATTCAAAGACACTTTCGAAAGAATGTCCGGTACCGAATATCAGATTATAAGCCTTGGCTGTAGTTCCCTGGCCTGAAGCCTGATCGGATGACGACCATTCCTGAATAAGAGGATAACCATACTTTGAATAGATATCCGGATCAATCTGACGTCTCAGTGAACCATAACGGTCTTCCTTATACTCATCAACCTTTGACTGAATAACCTTATCGCAGTATTCAACACACTTGAGATAAAGTGAATTGCGCTGTGCAGGATCTAGTGCTGCATCGGAAGCTCTCCACAGATACATATCTGCCAACAAAGCATAAACTGCATTACGAGATATCTTGCCAGAATTTTCTTTCTCTTCCACATACCTCTTAGGTGCATATACACCATTCTGCTCAAGATCCATGATCAATGTATCAAGAATCAGTCCATCGTCTGTGGCAGGGATAACATAGTTCTGGTCATCTTCAATTGATGCCTCAGTAGAGAACGGCACATCACCGAATGTTCGAATCAGATAGAAATAGCAAAGAGCACGTATCGTCTTCACCTCTGCCAATGCCTGTTTAAGGTCTGACTCAGTGAAGTTCGGGTCACGTTCCTGTACAATCGGAGCATACTTTTCTACGGTGTTACACCTATTTATTATAGTATAGAAAGATGCCCAGTTACAGTATGAGTTGGTCTCAAGTGTATTTCCATTAAGGATATATTTCAGGTCGTTGCCTGCACTGGAAATTCTCTTTCCCTCCTTAATGTTATCAGAACGGCACTCTCCCCATACAATCATACGGTTCACGATGTCGCTTGAAGTCAAACCCTGATAGCAGGAAGTGACAACACTATTGACATCATCCTTATTAGTCCAATAGTTCTCAAGGATAATCGTATCCAATGGGAGCAGCTCCACATCGCAAGAGACCAATGCCATACTTGCACATGCTGCCAATCCTATTGCCCTTATATTTTTATATAATTTCATTGTCTTTGATTTATTAGAATCCAACATTTAAATTAAGAGTAAATGACTTCGCGCGTGGAGTACGTCCTGAGTCAGTTGCTGCTGAGTAACCACTCTGAGAGATTTCAGGATCAACACCTGAGTACTTTGTCAGAATGAACAGGTTGTTCAAGTTGAGGTAAGCCGCCAAACTTCTGATACCAAACTGCTTCAAGAAGGTTGGTTTGAAGTTATAAGAGAAACTTACATAGTTGCAACGCAGATATGATGCATCTTCAATAAAACGGTCGGATGCAAGCCAGTTGTAACCGTAGTTGTACAATGCTCTTGGTATCTCAGTTACATCACCTTCGTTGTGCCAACGCCAGTTGACTGCACGTGACTGGTTGTTGTTGTTATACATGTTCTCGGCATTCATACGAGCTGAGTTGACAACCTTCTGACCGAGACGGTAAACGAACTGAACATTAACTCCAAAGTCCTTATACTTGAACTTGAATCCGAAACCACCATTCAGTTTTGGAAGTGAAGATCCGAGGTAGACAATATCAAGCTCATTGATTTCACCATCGTGGTTTACATCCTCATATTTGGCATCACCACCCTTAAACTGATAGTTTACACCACTGTAATTGAATACCATATCCTTGGTATTACCGCTTTGGTTGAGGATAACCTCTCCCTCTGCATTACGTGCAACAGGTGCATCAGGTCCACTTACTCCAGGAACCTCTTCTGCACTATACTCACTGTATGCATACACGCCCTTATAGCGGAAACCATAGATAGAACCGATTGGGTTGTTGATTTGCACACGAGACAAGTACTGACCGTTTGAGTAGTTGAACTCTGAGTTATATCCATCAAGAATGATTGAATTCATCTCAAGGATACGGTTACGGTTGTTAGAGAATGACATGTTGAAATCCATTGAGAAGTTACCTCTCTTGATGATGCGGTTACCATTGATGTTGAACTCCCAACCTGTATTACGGACCTTACCGGTAAGTCTTGCAGGAATGTTTGCGAAACCTGAAGAATAAGGTATTGGGTAAGAAGCGACCTGCTCAGATTTGTTTGTATAAACCTGAACGTCACCGGTAATCTTGTCATTCAAGAAACCGAAGTAAGAACCAATATTCCAAGTATCCTGGTTAGCAGGACGAATGACAGACAAACGAATCTGCTGAGGAGCAACAGCTGTAACTCCCATGTACGAACCAGTTGAACTGTATGTGCTATACATAGATGTTGCACCACCTGTCGGACGACCTGAACGGCCCCAGCCCACAGAAAGTGACAACATGTCGACCCAATCAAGCTTCTCCATGAATTTCTCATCAGAGATATTCCAACGACCTGATATTCCATAGTAAGCACCCCAGTTCTTTGGGTTACCATTTGACTTATCAAAACGTGCTGTGAAATCGAACACATACTTACCACGGAAAGCATAGTGAGTCTGGAATGCGAAGTTTTCTGACTTTGAACGGCCATAACCAGAATTGAAGCTTGAAATAACACCACCGGCAAGAGCAGAAGTGATATCACCAGTTGCTATCCATTTACGGGAAAGAGACTGTGAAGAGCTGCTTCCTGAACCATACTCACCACGAAGAAGGATTTGCATTGCATGGTCTCTGTTGTGGAAATATGGAACATAAGTCAAACTGTGACGGGTCGTGAAGCTGTTGCTCTTGCTCTGACTTGTTGAAGCAAGGTTTGAACTACCACCAGTCCAGCCGCTAGTCTGAAGCTCAGAAGGACTGAATGACTTATTGTCAGAGTTTGATACATTGAAGTTAACCTGACCTTGATAAGTGAGTCGGTGTGAATCACCGGTAGTACCCAATATATCATATCTGAAGATAAACTCAGGAGACAAATTCAATTGGTTGTAACGTGTCTTCTGCAAATAAGCTTTAGCCACAGGGTTGGCAATGCCAAGTTGGTCACTGAGTTGAGATGAAGTATATTCCCTCTGCATGATATAGTAATCACCAGTAGAAACATCATTTTCATCTTCCTCATATACAGCAACGTTTGGCATCTTCTGGTATGCAATACCGAGCAAACCCTTATCGCAATCCTTCTTGTCTGTATAAGACAAACTGAAGTTGGTCTGAACTGTGATACGACTTGAGATGTAGTAGTCAAGGGCTACACGAGTAGTGAAACGGTTAAGTCTCTCATTAATGGCGGCACCCTTCTGAGAGTCATAACCACCAGAAACACGGAAACGGGCTTTTTCACCACCACCAGTGATTGAAACATAGTGCTGGTGATATTGTCCGAACTGTTTTACTTCCTTCTCCCAGTTTGTATTGTTGTTGAACATGTTGTACTGAGAATAGTTCTTATCGTAGTTGATTTCTGGAATATAAGAACTTGAAGTATTGTCAGCGATAGAGCTGTTCAAAGTCGGATTGAAGTAAGCCTCCTTCAAGAACATTGTGTAGTCGTCACCATTGAGCACCTTCATTCCTTCAGGCTGCCATGTACCAGTGAAACGATAAGAGTAGTTCACACGAGTGTTACCCTTCTGACCACGTTTTGTCTTGATTTCGATAACGCCGTTTGCGCCATGGGCACCCCAGATGGCTGTTGCAGATGCATCCTTCAACACTGTGATACTCTCGATATCCTCTGGATTGACCTGCAGGAGTTCTGCGAATCGCTCCTCTGTTGCAGAGCTATAATCGAAGTCGTCAGACACATCCTCTTCCCAGATATTGCCATTGACAACAATCAGAGGCTCAGCGTTACCTGTGATAGTACTTACACCACGAAGACGCATTGTAGTACCGGCACCAAGGCTACCTGAGTTCATCACGATATCAAGTCCGGAGATACGTCCCTGAAGAGCTTCATCAACAGAAGTAAGTGCAAGACCTTCGAACTCTTTCATATCGATTGTCTGCTGAGCAGTTGAAATCTCAGTCACAGGAATTTGAAGTCCAGAGCTCTGTGTCTTACGCACAGCCTTGACCTCGACGGTTTGAATCTGAGTATTGCTCTTCAAAACAATCTTGAACACCTTTTTATTAATAGGGAGGGTTTGTTTTTGATATCCGATATATGATACCTGGATATGGTCCTTAGGACTCACACAACGGAAAGAGAAGTTACCATTGATATCTGTAACTCCATGTGCAACGATACGATTGTTGTTATCTACCTCAACAACGTTTACCATCATCAGCGGTTCAATATCATCTGAGACAGTACCCGAGATTATGTCGCCTGCCTTCACCTGTGCCTGAGCCAATGTACAGAAACAAGTCAAAAGCATTAGCATTGATAATATCTTTTTCATACTCATTATTATTTACGCGTTTTTACTGCCTCTTCTTCCTCTTCTGTATATACATCATTAGGAGAATAGATGAACTGATTATTTTCAGGCAAGGACATATCGACGCCAGGACCTGACTTATACTTGTACAAGAGTGGGTGATCAACAGCATGAAGTACTACACTTGAAGAAGTCTCAATCAATGTCGCATTTTCCACCCTGTAGTTGTTAAGCCAATACTCGCGGGCTGTCACATTATACATCTTATCCTTGTTTATCTTCTGGCGCTCTGAACATACACCTGAGACATACATGTCGTTTGCATCAACTTCAACTGCGAGTTTAAATGAACGACCTGTATTGGTATTGGTCTTGGCAGTTTCATAGTTTCCAGACTCAAAGCCATTATCGATATAGATTGAGTTATCCTGGATATGATATTTGATAAAGTCAAGCATGACCTTTCTGAGGTGTGCAGCAGAGTCTTCGATTTCCTTGTAGATTTCAGTTGAGTCATCGTTGTCAATTGCCATTGCCTCATCAAGCATCTCAATAGTAGGAAGTCCCATTGCATATGCTTCTTCCATTGCCTCGTTTGTAGGTGCGTAAATGGTGTAATGATAAGTATTCAAAAGGTAGTTGACACTCTCGCTTGAATTTTCTGGAATGTAAATCAAGTTACCTTTCTTTGATACTGATGACCAGTTGATCTTTGAGCTTGTGCTGGTCGACAAAGCGCCGCAAGCTTCAAGTATAGAATAGAACTCCGAGAAGTCATCGTTTGAGCTGAGAACATCGCTACAAGCATTGTGGCTTGTGCAAAGCGGAGACTCAAGGACATAAGACTTACCATTCTCCATATCATATATCTGCTGAACAGGCAGTGGAGTATCATTTTCGATTTGCCATCCACCGGCTGCTGTCATAGAACCAACAACATTAACCTGTCCACCAACCTTTACGAAGTTGTTACCTTTGGTCTTGTAATAAGACTGACCTTGTTCGATAGCACCGATTACGATGATATTGTCAAGGATATCCTCAAGTCGGTCGTAAACCTGGTCGGTCTTAGATGAACCAACGATTACTCTAAGAGAATCGCCTTGAACCCAAGTTCCGTCTTCAGCTTTTGTTGCCTTAAAGACAGAAGCTCTGATACGTGCATACTGATTAGTACCCTCTGGGTCATAACGGAATTTCCACATATGAGTTTCATTCTGTCCTAGAGAAACCGGATCAATGTATGTGAGCAGACCATCATTCAATGGAATGAAGAAACTATAAGTTGATACCATTGAGTTCAGATATGCATCGAACTGCAGTACGCTGATTGCATTATAGATTACGCTCATTGCCTCTGTAACCAATGCAGGGAAGAGAACCGAAGAATAGCTTGTAGGAGCGAACACCTTATTGGTAAGGTAAACAGCACCGTTACATCCAAGGATGACGCTATCTACGTCAGTTGTCTCAATTCCCATTTCCATTGCAGCATCATTAAGAATGGTGTTGAACTTTGAAGGAACAGAAGAAACGAATGACATAAGTTGGTTGTTCTTGATAAGCTCTCTGACAACTTTGTTAGGAACATTCTCCCATGTACCATAGTTGTCTTTAAGGACCTTACCGCCTCCATTGTCCCACCAGTTCTGAAGTGCCGCGTCGGTAGGAACAAGCATACAGCCCATATCCTCCATCACCTCATCACGGGTATTGTCGCTGATACTTCCCGGGCTGTAACGGTTCCATCCTGGATCGTATTTAAGAAGTGCCTCAATGGAATTACCATCCTTGTCAGTACTACGTTCTGTTGAAGTAATACCAGAACTGCCACTACCACGTGTAGCAAAATAGGATTTCTGATAAATGGTATCAACATCCAACTTATTAATTTGATTGAATGTATTTGTGATTCCCGAATTGATTGGAGCAGCAAAACGCTCAACCAAAGCACTGAACTGAGTGGCATTAGGTTGCTTGCGGATGATTTCTGCCATATTGTCGAGAGGAAGCATCACCTTATTTACCTTGTGTAAGAATCCGTTCTTACAGAAAATGTTTGCTTCTACAACCTTACAGCTGTTAACATAAGCATCATCAGAAACGTGTGTTCCTGCTGGATCATTGTAAAGGAAGTCAACATCCGTACCTGTTATCATGTTCTGTTCCAAGAAGCGAGGAAGGAAATGAATCATAGGTGCTGCTCCGGATGCATCCTTAACCATGTAGATAGTGTCGTGTGTCTGTGCAAGAGCTTTCCAATAAGATGTGTTTGGAATCTCTGGAGAGTTCATTGGAATTACAGATACAGTGTCATACACCTGAAGTGAAGCTGTACGACGCATACACTCACCTTCAATAGGTCCCTTAACACTTGACATCAAGCTGATTGAGTAAGGGTTATCGACCATTGAAGACCGAAGAATTACCTTCTTCTGTGCTTCTGACAACTGGTCATAACTCTTAACGCCCCATTCATTGTTTGCATAGAATTCCGCAAAAGCATCATCGTCTGCAATGAACAGAGTTTTACTACCTGTCTTCGACAATGTCTCAGTCTCACCCAGGTCGTCAATTAGCCGCAGGAAATTCTTATAGTTTCCTGCATCAGCCATATAACCATAGATGGTGTTCAACCCTGTAGGCTGATCTTCATCCAGATTATAATCTGGCGTACATGCATTGAAACCTAGAGCGGCAGCATACAAAGCACCTCCCATCAGAAGATGTCTGCATAATTTGTTACTCTGAAAGTTTAACAACATAATTTTTTGAATCATTAATTAATTTGAATATTTATATTTTGTTTTCTCTGATTATTTCCATGTTACTCAAGCAGTAAGTTCGTGTCGCGATCTCATCGTCTACAGGAATCCCGCTCTTGCCTACCATGATTTCATCGATACCAAGAAACCCATTCGCATCTGACCCACGATAAATGCATGAAACATCTGTCTCATCATCCACTGGATCAGTATTAATGCCAAAATTGACCTTGACAATTGCAGTCTTTGTCGTTCCGTTGACAGTCATTGAATACTGCATTCTGATCGTATGTGTATCACCATATCTACAATTCAATGGATGGCATCCGCAAGAAAAGTTGAACATGGCATCTGACTCAAGATAGACATGACCATCTCCCCAATCTACAGTGTTGCCGGTTTTACCGAACCAAGCGCCATATGTCTTGGCTGCTGTATTACGTCCAATAGAGCCACCTGCATTGAGTGGGACACACTTAACGGATGATGATGTCAAAGCACTTTCTGATACGCCAAGCATCTCTGCTATTTTAGCCCGATCGATTACAACTCCAACACTCTGCGCATAACCTGCTTCATAATCAAGTTCTACATTTATTGTCATCACATTGCCTGAGACTGTATATTCCGAAGTCTCATTCTTTGAATATGCATTGATAACCTTGTCAAGATAAGCTGTACGGTTTTGGAGCCAAGTCTTCATCTTTGTGATTTCTTCAGGCACATCGAACTTCTCTCCCCAGGAATTAGTCAAAGGCCAACGTGTGATATCACGGTCGTATGCGCCCTTGTTCAGTTCTGCAACGTATTTCTCCATCTCTGCCCAATTACGTGTAAAGATTGAGTCCTTAACAGAGTTCCAAAGATTCTGATAAGCCTGAGTATAAGTTTCAGACTTGAACATGTCAGTAAAGAAACGTGGAGTAGAACCATACATTCCGACACGATTGGCTGGGTCTGTTCCGAGAACGAGTTCCTTGTAGTTCTGAAAGTAAGTGTGTCCAGTGGTCATATCGCTCCAATCAAAATCGAAGCCTGCGTCCCAGTCCCAAAAAGGTCCCATGAACCATTTACCGCCTGCATCCTTGTACATATACATGCTGCGAGGAGCACAAATCTCGACATTCTCTGCATACTCCTGAAGCATTGCCATTGTCATGAATGACTTTATGTCCATTATCTCATCAAGCGCTTCATAATCGGCATTTTCAATTACAGTTTCAAGTGTAGCAAGAAGCCCCTTGATTGAATCGACCTGGCTTGAAGTAGCATCCTTTGGATACTTCACACACATTGGCATCTTAAATACAGAAGATGCGAAGCTAGCATCAGAGCTAGTATCACCATTAGGTCCGTCATCATAATCCATCGCAAGAAGGATACCGCCGTTATCAGCAATTTCTACGCGGTTCTTACCTTGCTCCACCTGTTCTGTCAACAGATAGATACCCTTATAATCACCATCGAGAAAAAGTTCGACGAAGCGAGTGTGATTGACATAAGCCATACCCATCCAACGAGCTGTCTCAAACATGAACGCATTCATCAAGTCTGTAACATCACGATAGTTTGCGAGAAGAACCCAATCCTTGCTTTTGCCAACACCAAGCATCTTGTTCTTTTTATCGAGTTTAATGCGATATGGTTTCTTGTCATACCAAGCCCATGTAGAATTACCACGCCCACGGATACGTCCTGAGCCAGAATAGCTGTTGTAGCCGTCCTTGCCATCAAGGGATATATAGCAATCTACATAATTCTCTTTGGAAGTAACACCTACCGAGCCATTGGTAGTAACGTTGAGTGTATAGACTTGATACTTGTTGTGAGTCTGCTCTTCCTCTGCCAAATCATTGACAAACGTGATACTGTCAATATAGTCCACTGAGAAAGGCACATAAGTAGTAGTACCTTCCTCTTCATCAACACGATGAGCACGAATCTCGCCGTCTTTTGAAGAGAAATCGAAGTAAGAGAATTGGTCTACCGAATAAGGGAAGCTCCATTCATAATCGCAGTCGGATTCACGATTCACATTAACCCTATACCAATTTTGTGCAATAGTAGGTTGAACCACGCTGGCGGCGGTCATAAGTGTTAATATTTTGCTTGCAAGTTTCATCAATCGTTCGTTATAACGTTATTGGTATATGAGAGTATTTCAAATACAATACAAACATAGTTATTTTTTTCTTGCCAGTAGAGCCTTTTAACAAAAAAATCACTTGAGGACTCTATTTTTTGAGGAAACGGGTAGGATTTGTAGTATTAGGGGCAAGCAAACGCAGTGTTGTCATCCTACGGATGATGTTGTCCAGGAATGGTCATAGGTACGGATTTCATACAAAAGATACACTTGGTAAGATGCAGATCTTAAAGCCAAACTAAAGACGCATCACGGCAAAGCCGAGGTATTGATTCATAGGATCAACAGACAATGAGATATTGACTCTGCAGTCAATGAGACATTGGCTCAATGCACGACGAAATTTTACATCGGTTGATTTCAGCAACGCACAAATCTGGTAGCAGATGATCGATATAGGCTACAGACGTTGTCCTCAATCCAACTCCCGCAAACAAAAATAGCCGCATGCAAGAACATACGGCCATTAATGGAGTTATTGTAACAAATGATTTATTCAGCTGTCTTCTCCTCAGCTTCAGTTGCCTCTGCAACTGGAGCTTCAGTAGCAGGAGCTTCCTCAACTGCAGGAGATTCAGTCTTAGCAGCAGATTTCTTAGAACGGCGTGTACGAGCTGTCTTCTTCTCGCCCTTTGCCATATTCTCGTCAAAGTCCACCAACTCAATAAAAGCCATATCTGCATCGTCAGAAGGGCGCTTTCCAAGCTTAATGATACGGGTGTATCCACCTGGACGACTACCAATCTTAGTTGCAACAGTTCCGAACAGCTCAGTAATTGCATACTTGTTCTGCAAGTAGCTGAATACAACACGACGTGAAGCAGTTGTATCTTCCTTTGACTTTGTAATCAGTGGCTCTACATATACACGAAGAGCTTTCGCTTTCTGAAGAGTCGTAGTAATTCTCTTGTGAAGGATCAAAGAGGTTGCCATATTAGACAACATTGCAGCTCTGTGAGCAGACTTACGACTCAGATGATTAAATTTTTTATTGTGTCTCATCGTTGATTAATCTTTATCCAATTTATACTTAGAAGTGTCAGTTCCAAATGACAGACCATACTGGTCGAGCAAGTCATCAAGTTCGGTGAGAGACTTCTTACCGAAATTACGGAACTTCAGCAAATCGTTCTTTTGGTATTTCACCAAATCACCTAAAGTTTCCACCTCTGCGGCCTTCAAACAATTAAGGGCACGAACAGAAAGATTCATATCAGTGAGTTTAGTCTTAAGCAACTGACGCATACGCAGAACCTCTTCATCGAACTCTTCAGCACCATCCATATCATTGTTGTCCAATGTAATCTTCTCGTCAGAGAAGAGCATGAAGTGGTAAATCAAGATCTTTGCAGCTTCTTTCAAAGCCTCCTTCGGATGAACGGAACCGTCTGTAGTGATTTCGAGAACTAACTTGTCGTAGTCAGTCTTCTGCTGCACACGATAAGGTTCAACAGAGAATTTCACGTTACGTATTGGTGTATATATTGAATCTATAGCAAGTTCGTTAATTTCCCTGCAATACTGCCGGTTCTCTTCGGAAGAGACATAACCACGACCTTTGTTGATATTCAATTCAATATCCAGTGTTGCTTGAGAATCTAAATGACAAATTACCAATTCAGGATTTAACACTCCAAATCCATTCAGATATTTGCTTATATCCCCGGCCTTAAACTCAGTGGAATTTGCGATTGAAATAGAAACCCTTTCAGTCTCCACATCATCGACTAGTTGCTTAAATCTCACTTGCTTGAGATTCAAGATAATGTTGGTTACGTCTTCCTTCACCCCCGGAACAGTGGAGAACTCATGTTCAACACCAGCTATGCGAATTGTATTGATTGCAAAGCCCTCCAATGAAGAGAGAAGTATACGACGAAGGGAGTTACCAATGGTAATTCCGAAACCTGACTCCAGAGGACGGAACTCAAACTTTCCGAACCTGTCGTCCGCTTCCAACATTATTACTTTTTCTGGTTTTTGAAATGCTAATACCGCCATTGTTTATTTATTATTTAGAGTATAACTCGACTATCATCTGCTCCTTAATGTTCTCTGGAATATCTGCACGTTCTGGCAAGTGCAAAAGCTTACCACCTTTAGCTTCCTCATCCCATTCAGTCCAAGGATACTTGCTGTGGTTGAAGCCAGCCAATGAAGCAGCGATAACCTCGAGAGACTTTGATTTTTCACGAACTGCCACCAGTTGTCCTGGCTTAACTGAATAAGATGGGATGTTGACAACAGCACCATCTACAGTAATATGCTTGTGGCTTACAAGCTGGCGAGCAGCTGCACGAGTAGGAGCTATACCCAAACGGTATACCACATTATCAAGACGAGCTTCAAGAAGCTGAAGGAGGACTTCACCAGTCACACCGCTTGCAGAAGCTGCCTTCTCGAACAAATTGCGGAACTGACGCTCAAGAACTCCATAAGTGTACTTTGCCTTTTGCTTTTCAGCAAGCATGAGTCCATATTCTGAAGACTTCTTGCGACGATTATTACCATGCTGACCTGCAGGATAATTCCTCTTTGAAAGAACTTTGTCAGGTCCAAAAATTGCCTCTCCGAAACGACGAGAGATTCTTGATTTAGGGCCAATATATCTTGCCATATTAAATCTGATTTACGCATCGACATTGTGTGCAGCAGCGGTGACAGAAAGGAAAGATGTCACCTTTAATACACTCCGTCATGCAGTTATTTACTCATTAAACTCTTCTCCTTTTTGGAGGACGACAACCGTTGTGTGGAAGTGGGGTAACATCGATGATTTCCACCACTTCAATTCCTGCAGCATAACAACCGCGGATAGCCGATTCACGACCATTGCCTGGTCCTTTTACATAAGCGGTTACTTTTCTCAGACCGAGATCATACGCAACTTTTGCACAATCCTGTGCTGCCATTTGAGCAGCATATGGCGTGTTCTTCTTTGAGCCTCTGAATCCCATTTTTCCTGCTGAAGACCATGAAATGACTTGACCTTCACTATTTGCCAAAGTAACAATGATGTTATTGAATGATGAATGAACATGAAGCTGTCCCTGAGCACCAACCTTGACATTTCTCTTTCTAGCAGTAGTTGTTTTCTTTGCCATATCTGATTATTATTTAGTAGCTTTCTTCTTGTTTGCAACTGTCTTCTTCTTTCCCTTACGAGTACGAGCGTTGTTCTTTGTACTCTGTCCACGTACAGGAAGACCAATACGATGGCGGATTCCACGATAGCATCCGATTTCCTGTAAT
>CAVHYP010000006.1:0-4889 GCA_963640465.1 Bacteroidaceae bacterium
TGCCTTATATGAAGTTTCTGTTCGTTAGACCAGATGTTTGCCGCCAGCTTCTTTCTGATTCCACCTCGCGATGAACACCCTTGCTCTTGCCTATGTAATTCCCGCTATTAGCGGCTTGTTCGGGACTTGCACCCGTTAGACAATGCTCATACACCAACAAGGTGCATCCCACAAAGATGCACCTTGTTTCGTTTTCACCCGCCAGTAAAGGAATAAGGGATTTAGGTATCCCAACAACGCTCGAGCTTCGCTTGCATTTTGGACGTAAATTCCCACGCTAGCTTTTACGCCTCCGGAGAGGGCTGGCTCCTAGCGCTTTTACGCATGTCAAGCGTTTGTGCTCCCAGCTCGCATGCGCTCGCCCCATCCAGATACAACTTCCTCTCTACAGGAGAGGGACAGGGAGATGTATCCCAAATTCAGTTCACCGTGAGGGTAGAGCTGTCGGGGAAGTCTTTCCAGCGGAATCCGTAGATGTCGTAGCAGTCGTTTACGATGACGAACACGTTGGGGTCGATTTCAGAAATGCATTTGGTGATGATGTCGACTTCCTGCTGGCGGACCACCATCATCAGCGTGTCTTTGTTCTTCTGCGAATAGAGTCCGTGACTCTTCAGTACGGTGGCTGTGCGGTCGAGCCGTTTGAGGATGAATTCCTGCATCTTCTTAGAGTCTGCCTCAGTGACAATGAACAGGAGCTTGGTGTTCTTGCTTCCGGAGATGACATAGGAAATGGTTTTAGATGTGATGTATATGCAGATGAGCGAATAGCCGGAGAGCAACCAACTGTGCTCGCTTGGCATCTCGGTGCCGATTCCCATTCCGATGACCAACAGTCCGAAGAACACTACTGCGCCGTCGGTTGCCATCAGCGCATTGGCAAATTTCACGTGGCAGTACTTGCGTATGAGCATGGCAACGATGTCCGATCCTCCCGAAGTGGCGTTGCAGCGGAAGATGATACCCTCCCCCACTCCAATCAGTACAGGTCCGAGCACTGATGCAAGGATGAGGTCGTTGGACAGGTCGATGTAACCTCCGCAAAGGGCTGAGGAATCGAGGTGACGTAGTGCCATTTCGTTAGGATAAGCAAGGGTCGACAGTGTGTTCATGAGGAACGGGGTGATGAGTGTTGCCACCAGTGTCTTGATTCCGATGTTCTTGCCAAGGAAGAAATATGAGAGGATGAGCAGGGGAATGGCTATGATGTAGCCGAACGTGCCGACCTGGATGTGGGGATAAAGGGAATGGAGCACGATGCTTGTTCCAAACACGCCTCCCGGCACCATCTTGTAGGGATTGATGAAAAATACGAATGCCACGGAAACGATGAAGCATCCGATGACGATTCCCACATAGTCGAGGATTTGCTTTTTCATGTCTGTAGGTGTGTTATGGCAGGCTTCATGCTGATGCAATGTCGTTGTTCTTTCATGCAACTGCAGAAAAGATTGGAAGCCAACCAAAAGTGTGATTCAAAAGTGTACGACTCGCCACCGGAATGACAAGCCGTACCGTAAAAAAAATATAAAAATTGAATGATGTTTATTTTTCAAACATGTAGAGGAATGTGGCAATTCCCTCAAGCGCAGGTTTGCGTTCGCCTTCGATTTCAAGCTTGAACTTGATTTCCACTTTGGCTGTGCCTCTGAGGTTGGCAATGCTGTAGAGCATTGCTGTCAGTCGCACTTTCTTACCCACAAGTACTGGGATGCCGAACCTCATCTTGTCCATTCCATAGTTGACGAGCATCTTAATGTTTTTTGCCTCGATAATCTGCTCGTAAAGATAAGGGAGAAGCGAGAGTGTGAGATAGCCGTGCGCTATGGTTGACTTGTACGGACTTTCCACTTTTGCTCTCTCTACGTCGACGTGTATCCACTGATGGTCGAGCGTAGCGTCTGCAAAAAGGTTGATACGCTCCTGAGTGATTTCTAACCAGTCTGATTGTCCTAACTCCTTGCCAAGATAGGAAGCAAACTCATCGTATGAACTAACAGTAATCAATGCCATAATCCTAACTTTATTTGTTTTCCATGCAAAGTTACGAAAGATTGCACAAATCGCAGTGTACGATGCATGTATATTTTTGTTTTTGTCGCTCAATGTACCCACATTGTGTGCCAACAGCCTATGGAAATGGCACTCTCAGAGGCTTATTTCACCATTTTGGGCTTGATGTACTTGGTCGCCGTCCTTCCCCACTTCCATCTTCACTTTCCTGCCCTCGGGAATAAGGACGTGGTTGATGCATCGGCTTGATGCAATCACATAACGCGCATTGTCCTTTGCACCAGCTGTTGCAGACAACATGCTTACTGCCATTGCCACACATACGGCAATCAGTCTGAGGTGTTTACTGGATTTATTCATAAGTCAAGTCTTTTTATCAGTTGTCAGTATATATCGTTATTAGTTTTGCGCAGCAAATATACGGATTTTCGGATTGTAGCACAAAATTCACGACGTTTTTTCTTCGTTTTCCACTGAAAACAAAATTTTCCCCGTCACTTTTCAGTATAATTGTCATGTAAAAATCAAAATTCTTGTAACTTTGCATAACCAATACTTGGCGGACATGATGCTTTCTATTCTAATTCCTACATACAACTACGACTGCTCACAGCTGGTGACTGCACTGAAGGGTCAGTGCGACGACTGCGGTGCGGCATACGAAATCATTGTGGCAGACGACGGTTCGAGCCAGCCAGTGTGGCACGAGCTTGAACAAAAAATCAACGGACTGGAGAACTGCACCTTCATAAGGAGAGAACAAAACGTGGGCAGAAGCCAAATCCGCAACTTCCTCGCATCCGTAGCCAAGGGCTGTCTGTTGCTGTTCATGGACCAGGATGGCAAGGTGGTGAGAGGCGACTTCATCCGCAAATACCTGGATACAGCCCGTAGCCACGATGTGGTCTGCGGAGGAATAATCCACTCCGACGAGACACCCCCACCCGACTATTCATTGCGCTACCGGTACGAGAAGAATTACGAACGCCATCTGTCCGTCGACAAGTTGAACTCCGATGTGCTGAGCAAGTTTCGGTCCTTCTGCTTTCTGATAAAGCGCAACGTGGCAGAAACCGTGACGATGGACGCACAGTTCGGACGCTACGGCTACGAAGATGTGAAATACGGTATCGACCTGCGGAAAGCCGGATTCAGAATCTTCCACATCGACAATCCGCTGATGAACGACGACATCGAGAACAACCCAGACTTCGTGAGGAAGACAGAAGAGGCACTGCAGACACTCCACCAGTTCAAGGACAAGCTGAGAGGCAACGTCACCCTGCTCGACCGATCCGAACAACTGAGGCGCATCGGACTTTACCCCTTGCTGCGTCTGCTGTCCACCGCTGTCTGCAGTCCCCTTCGCCAAAACTTGTGCAGCAACCATCCGGCTGTATGCCTGTTCAATTTCTACAAACTCCTTTATTATATAAGCATCGACAATGACTGATTCCGGAAAGCTGAAAGTGGGAAGAGCGTCGGCAGGAAGTGGCAAGACGTTCACCCTCACACTCGAATACCTCACTCTGCTCGTGCAGAACCCCGACAACTACCGCAACATCCTTGCCGTCACCTTCACCAACAAGGCGACCAACGAGATGAAAAGCCGAATAATAGAGACGCTGCACAAAGTGGCAACCAGTCATTCCAGTGCACAAATCATTGAGGACAAGCTGCACGAGAAGACTGGAGAGAGTGCTGCGACCATACGCGAGCGCTGCCAGCTTGCTCTCTCGAAAATACTCCACGACTACAGCCACTTCCGCATCGAGACCATCGACTCCTTCTTCCAGAGCATCATACGCGACCTCGCACGCGAACTCAACCTCACCGCCAACCTCAGCGTGGACCTCAACAGCGAAGAAGCCCTCGAGGAAGCCGTGGCACAGATGATTGAACGGATGAAGAAAGGCGACGACGTGTACCGCGCTGTCCTGTCGTATGTAGAGGACAATCTCGAGACCGAGAAGAAAAGCTGGAAGATTGACTCCGAAGTGACCAAGTTCAGCAAGAACATTTTCAACGAGAACTACCTCAAGGAGGAGAAGAACATCAACGAGCAGACCAAAGCTCCCGGATTCTACAGCAACTACAAGAAGATGCTCTATGAAAAGAGAGACCAAATCGACAATGAGAGGAAACAAAACGCACAGAAGTTCATCGATCATTGCGATTTCAACTGTCTCCAGCCCAAAGACTTCATAGGCGGCAGCAGAGGAGTCTATGCCTATCTTCCCAAGATTGCAGAGGGCAGAACACCCAAAGACCTTCCGAAAGCACTGAGGGACGACCCCGAAGCACCATGGATGAAGAGCAGTGATCAGGATGTCACCCACCGACCCTTCTTCATGCAGCTGTTCGAAAAAGAACAGGAATTGCGCAGAAAGAAAAACACAGTGGAGACCGTGCTGCAATACATCAACCAGATGGGACTACTGAGTAAGGTGGATGCCGTGCTGCGCCAAATCAACAGCGAGAAAAACCGTTTTATCCTTGCCGACAATGCCCACAAGCTCAACGACATCATCAGCGACAACGACATCCCGTTCATCTACGAAAAAGCAGCTTCCTCGTTCCGCTACATCATGATCGACGAGTTCCAGGACACCAGCGAACTGCAATGGAAAAACTTCAAGCCGCTCATCAAGGAATGCATCGACAACGGACGTCCAAGCCTCATTGTGGGCGACGTGAAACAAAGTATCTACCGATTCCGCAACAGCGACTGGGGAATTCTCAACAACATCAACACCGACACCGACTTCGGTACCAGTATCGATGAGGAAGAGATGAGAAAAGCACTCGACACCAACTACCGAAGCGACGGAAAGGTGGTGGACTTCAACAATCGGTTCTTCCGCGAAGCCAGCAAC
>CAVHYP010000006.1:4899-54076 GCA_963640465.1 Bacteroidaceae bacterium
GCCAGCCACTACGAATCGCTGTTCGGCAACAACGGACTAACCAAAGACATCAAACTGGCATACAACGAAGTGACGCAGAAAATCCGCAAAGGATATGAAGACAGAGGTTACGTGGAAGTGATTGATGTCAGAAGCCAAGTCGAGAGCAAGGACGATAGCCAAGACGACAGTCAGGACGATAGCAAATATGCAAATCAAAATGAAGCACTGGATGAAAACAAGTATGTAAGCCAAGATGACGCCCAGCCGAAGCAAGAGAAAAGCAACAGAGAACTCTACCGGCAGGCAGTGCTTGAACAACTGAAGGACAAGTTGATTGAGCTGAAGAATCATGGAGTGGAGGAATCCGACATTGCCATCCTCACACGTTACAACAAAGAGTTGCAGTTCATCTCCGAATATCTGGAACAGCAGTTCAAAGACATCAACATAGTCAGCAGCGAAGCCTACCGGCTCGACTCGTCCGAAGCAGTACAGCTCATCATCTCAGCCATGAGAGTGATTGCCAACTTCGACCGCGATTCATATACGGAAGAACCCAAGCCGTTCAACATGTTCCACTGCGCCACACTTGCCTACCGCTATCAGACCATAATCCTCCACCGTCCCTGCACACTGGAGCAAGTCTGCCTGGCAAATGCCGACGAGCTGTTCAGTCTGTTGCCCGAAGGATTTGTCGACAAGATTGACGAACTGCAAACCCTGCCACTCTACGAACTGAGCGAACGCCTATTCAGCATCTTCCAGCTCGACCGGCTCGGCGACCAGTCCTCCTTCCTATTCTATTTCATGGACCAGGTGGATGCCTATGCCATGGACAACAGCTCCGACATCGACGGATTCCTCACCCATTGGAACGAACACATGTATAACCAAACCATCCCGGCAGGCGAGACCGAAGGACTCCACATGATGACCATCCACCAATCCAAGGGACTCGAGTTCCACACCGTCATCATCCCCTTCTGCGACTGGAGCATGGAAGTGAAGAACTCCACCATCTGGTGCCGTCCCACCGACGAAGGGCAACTGCCCGTCATCCCAGTGAAATGCCAGAAAGGCATCAACGACACCGACTTCAAGAACGAATACGAGAAAGAAGTGCTGAAGAACTATGTTGACAACCAAAACCTGATTTACGTTGCTTTCACCCGTGCATCCCACAACCTCATCATCATGACTGAAAACACAGGCTGCAACAAGGAAGGCGACAACAAAAATAAGGACAAGGAATCAGCCTACACCCTTTACGAAGTGCTTGGAAACACCATTGGGCGAATGAAGAAAGACTCTGCCGAGATGGAGAAAGATTCTGCTGAAATCGGGAAAGACGCCACAAGCAATAACATAAATAAGGAAGAGGATGGAACTTGCAAGATGTTCCAGTCAGGGACAATCGAGCACCACCGCACATCGAAAGGCGGAGCCGACACAGTGAGCAACATCCCCGTAAAATTCGTCAACACAGAGCAGACACCAGTGTTCAAACAGTCGAACCAGTCGCGCGAGTTCGTGGCAGACGAAGACGACAGCAATGACGACAGCGGAGCCTACATCAAGAAAGGACTCGTGGTCCACAAAGTGTTCTCCATGATCACCGACTTCAGCGACACCCCACGCATCCTGCGCCAACTCGACCAGGAAGGAGTGATGGAAGACCGTGAGTTCTACGACGACATCACACGTTTCGTCAGCGAAGCCCTTGCCAATGAAAACATACGCCAGTGGTTCTCTCCCGAATGGCAAGTGCTCAACGAGCGCGACATCGTGACCCTCACCGACGGACAACTGCAGACCAAACGTCCCGACCGAGTGATATTCAACGACCGGCAGACCATTGTCATCGACTACAAGACAGGCGAACGCCGCCCGTCCCACCAAAAGCAAGTGAAAGACTACATGCACCAGCTCGCCGGCATGGGAATGCCCAATGTTACCGGTTATCTTTGGTACATGAAAGACAACAGAATAGAGAAAGTGGAGGAATAAGACATGAGAACATTTTTGGATATAGTGGCAGAAGACCTGTCCAACGTAGCAAACCAGCAGTTTGGCGGACAACTGAGAGACATGACCGTCATCTTCCCAAACAAGCGCGCCAGCCTGTTTCTCAACCAGCAGCTCGCCAAATACATGCCGTCACCCTTCTGGGCACCGCGCTACTCCACCATCAGCGAACTCTTCCAGTCCATGAGCCAGCTCACCGTAGCCGACCCCGTACTCCTTGTCTACTATCTCTACCAGGCATTCGTCAGTGCCACCGGCAGTACCGAGAAATTCGACCAGTTCTATTCGTGGGGCGAAGTGCTGCTGAACGACTTCGAAGACATTGACAACAACATGGTCGACGCATCGAAACTCTTCATCAACATCACCGACCTCGAATCGCTGAGCAACTTCGACTATATCGACCAGGAACAGGAAGAAGCCATCCGCCGACTCTTCGAGAGTTTCAGCACCGAAACCACCACCCAGCTCCATCAGCGCTATCTGAAGATGTGGAATGCCATGCCACAGATCTACACTACCTTCAAGTCAATGCTTGCCCACGACAAATTCGCCTACTCGGGCATGCTCAAGCGCAAAGTGGCAGAGAAAATCAAGGAAGGACGGCTCGATGCCGACGACCTGCGACTGCTCCAATCCGAATTCAGCCATCCCTTCGTCGTGGGATTCAATGTACTCAACGAAACAGAGAAAACCCTCCTCCGCTACCTCAAGGACAATCACCATGCATCATTCTATTGGGACTACGACGAGACTTATGCCCAGGCAGGCAGCAGTTTCGAGGCTGGCACATTCATCAGCGACAACATCAAACTCTTCGGCAACCGCCTTGCCGAAACAAAAGTGTTCGACAACCTCCGTCAGGAGAAAAGCATACAGTTCGTCTCCTCAGCCACCGACAGCGCCCAGTGCAGCTATGCCGGCACATGGCTCAAAAACCATCTGACAGCCGACCAACCGCTCAATCAGACAGTCGTAGTACTGTGCGACGAAAACCTCCTCCAACCACTCCTCCATTCCGTCCCCAACACCTATGCCGACGGTAAATCAACCGAACTCAACATCACCATGGGCTATCCACTTCAGCAAACTCCAGTAGCTGGTTTTGTCATGTCGCTCCTCGAGCTCGTGTTCCGAGGATGGAAGCCCAAGAGTGGCAAGAGCAGCGTCGGACGATGGCGCTACACCTACGTCGACAAAGTGCTGAAACACCCCTACACACTGATGATGAACCGCCAGGACTCACTCGCCCTGCTAGCAGAATTCAAGAAGAACAACAACACCTTCCCCCGTCAAGACTCATTCCGCGGACCGTTCATCGAAGACGTATTCCGCGAGCCGTCAGCCTCAATCAAAGACAACATCCGCCACATAGCTGAACTAGTGAAGGCAGTGGCACTGAAAATGTCACGGCAGAGCGGCATCAATGCACTCTACTCAGAGTCGATCTACTGCGCATGGACCATCCTCAACCGTTTCCACGACCTCATAGACCAGCGCGGACTCACGTTCGACTCCCCCGAAACCCTCATACGTCTCCTCCGCCAGTCGATGTCGTCAAAATCCATTGCCTTTCACGGAGAACCGGCAGTGGGAGTGCAGGTGATGGGAATACTCGAGACCCGCAACCTCGACTTCGAAAACGTCGTCATGCTGTCAGTCAACGAAGGCACACTGCCCAAAGCCAGCCATTCCACCTCGTTCATTCTCAATTTCCTGCGCGAGACCTACGGCATGACAACCGTCAAGCGACAGACAAGCCTCTATGCCTACTACTTCTACCGGCTCCTGCAAAGGGCTAAAACCATACGTCTCGTCTACAACACCTCCACCGACGGACTCCACAAAGGCGAGATGAGCCGCTTCATGATGCAGCTCAAATACGAAGGCAACACCATCCTTTCAGAGTCCACCAAGATTCACGAAGGCAGCCTCGTGTCCGTTTCCGACACCGAAGCCACCGTTCCCCAGCTTCCTGCAGAAGTCAAGTCCGATGTCTCCGGACTGCTTGCCGTAGACAAATCAAATGTGAAAGTCCTCAACGGGCTCAGCAAGATAAAGAGCCTCTCGCCATCATCCCTCAACCAGTATCTGGGTTGCCAACTTCAGTTCTATCTGGCAAAAGTATGCGGATTCCGCGAAGAAGACGAAATCAACGAAAACGTAGCCGACAACATCTTCGGTAGCATCTTCCACAGCGCCATGGAGCACTTCTACCGACCCTACATCGGCAAGCAGCTCGACTCGTCCTTCTTCAGCAAATACATCTACACCGACCAAAACGGCAAGCGACAAGCCACCAAGGAAGGAGAATTCACCATCACACGCTGCGTCGACCGTGCCTTCGCCATCGAGATGTTCAAGGAAAAGGAAGAAGATGTGGAGAACGACCGCTTCGTGCTCGAACTCAACGGAGCACAACTGCTCAATCACGAAGTCATCTGCCGTTATGTGAAGAAGCAAATAGCCAACGATTCACAGTTATGTCCGCTTACCATCCTCGAGCAGGAAAGCCGTCACTATGTCGACTTCGAGTTCACGACACCCGACGGCACACCCCACAGTGTGAAACTTGGAGGAATCATCGACCGCATCGACCGCATCACCGTAGGCAACGACGAATACCTGCGCATCGTAGACTACAAGACATCCTCTGCTGAGCAGACAGCCCCCTCCGTCGAGTCACTCTTCCAACCCTCGCCCAAGCGTGCCGGCTACATTTTCCAGACATTCTACTACAGCGAAGTGATGATGGCAGACACCCTGCGTCAAGGCAAAACCCTGCCGCCACTCTCCCCTGCCCTCCTCTTCATCAAGCTGAAAGCCGACGACTCCGGATCCATTGTCAAGATAGGCAAACAGCCCGTGGACAACTACCAGGCGCAGTGTCACAACAAATTCAACCAATATCTGCACAACCTGCTGTCCGAAGTGTTCGACCCAACAACCCACTTCACTCAGAACGCCACCGATGACGCCTGTCGGTTCTGTCCCTTCAAAGTCATTTGCGGCAAAGAACACGTCGACTTCAACAAGCGGTAGCAAATGACACTCGAGCGACAGTTCGTTATACAACATATTATATATAGCTCACAATTCCATATACGCTCTGATTGCGATCAACAGCTTCTCTGTATTTCCGAAAACGACTCTGATTGCGATCAATAGCTTCATTTCATTTCCGGAAATGGTTCTGATCGCAATCAATGGCATATTTTTAATTGAGGGGAAGCCTCTGATCGCGATCAACGGCATTTTTTAGTTGATGGGAAGCCTCTGATCGCGATCAATGGCATTTTCGACTTCCGAGAGAAGGCTCTGATCGCGATCAACGGCACTTTTGAGTTCTCGGAGAAGCCTTTGCATACAAACAATACCTACTTTTCGGTGTGAAAGTAGCCTTTGCATGCAAACAATACCTACTTTTCGGTGTGAAAGTAGCCTTTGCATACAAACAATACCTACTTTTCGATGTGAAAGTAGCCTTTGCATGCAAACAATACCTATTTTTCAATGCGAATGAAGGTTTTGCATACAAACAACACCTATTTTTCGATGTGAATGAAGGTTTTGCGTCCACGCAATGGCATATTTCAGAACTAGGAGCCAGCTTTCTCCGAAAGCGTCGGCGATTACACTCAAGCGACAGCTCGCATTGTCTGCCACGCACTAATTCCCGCGCACGCTTTAACGCCCTCGGAGAGGGCTAGCTCCTATTCCTACCCACTCATTCGTATGGTAAGTCCGTCATCTGTCTGATACACATTGTCGTCTATGGATGTCCCTTGACGGGGATGTCCAGATAATACGGTTGGGGCAGTCCTTCGACGGTGACTTTCACCCGGATTGTGCCTGTTTCGTGCGTGGATTGTATGCGTAGCACGAGCTTCAGGTAGTGCGTCATATCCATTTCGAAACCCGTGTATCCGTACATATGGTAGCCCAGTTTATGCCCGTTGAGCCAGAAAATGAACAGTAAGAGGAACACGCATTCCATCACTTTGAGAAAGGATGTTGCTTTGCGTGTAGATATCATGTTGCGAATGTGTTTTATGCAAGTCCATCCAGAAAGAGCCCTCATTTGAGCTTTTAAGCATCAAACATCCTCGTCGAGATAGAGGAATCGTTTGATACTTTTCTTTGGAGTCTTCTCAAATTCCTTTGACATTACCTTCACTCCCACGATCTGTTCATAGGCAGGCAGTTCTTTGTTCACTTGCATACGGATATTTTCAAGTTCCCTAGCCAGCGATTTCTCGTCGAGGTTAAGGCGCTTCACTTCATCGGCATCGGGGAATACAAGTGCATAGAGGCGGCTTTTCTTCTGGATTACCACGCTCTCGCCGACAAGCGGCATGCTGCAGAATTTGTCCTCGAGTTCCTCTGGATAGATGTTCTGTCCGTTTGGTCCGAGCAGCATGTTCTTCGACCTGCCACGAATGCTGATGGTGCCGTCGCTTTCCATCACACCGAGGTCGCCGGTGTGATACCAACCGTCAATCAAGGTCTGGTCGGTTGCTTCCTGGTTCTTGTAATAGCCCAGCATCACGTTCTCGCCGCGCACCAGTATCTCGCCCACGACCTTTGTCGGGTCATCACTGTCAATCATTGCTTCCATACGGTCGATGGGTTTTCCGCAACTGCCTTTCTTGTAGTCAAACCAATGGTCGTAGGCAATGAGCGGAGCACATTCGGTGGTTCCATAGCCCACCGTATAGTGGAAATCTATGTACTTGAGCACTTCTTCCACATCTTCCGACAATGCAGCGCCACCGATGATGACTTCGAAGAAACGTCCTCCGAAAGCCTGCGTTATCTTCTTGCAAATCTTGTGACGGATGAAAGTCCCGAGTCCCGGTATTTTCATCATGAGTCGTACACTTGGTTTGTTGAGTTTTGGCATCACAGCCCTGCGTATGATTTTCTCGATGATAAGCGGCACTGAGATGATGATAGTGGGTTTCACTTCCGAGAAAGCCTTGAAGATGATGGTTGGAGACAGTTTGGTAAGGAAATGGATGTGCATGCCCAGGCATATCTCGCTGAGGATTTCAAAAGCAAGTCCGTACATGTGTGCCATCGGCAGTATGCTTACCGTAGTTCCCTCGCCTGCCATTGCAATCTTGTCGCCCAGATTATCGATGGCAAACTGCACGTTGCTCCACAGGTTTTTCTGCGAAATCATCACGCCCTTCGAGCGTCCGGTACTGCCCGACGTGTAGTTGATTATTGCCAGCACATCGCCAGCACGCTTCACATAGTTGATGTCCGCAGCCTTCAGTCCGTCGGGATATGCCGATGCGAAATTCTTGTCAAGGCTGTCGAAAGCGCTGACAAGTTTGTTCTGAATGGCTTCCAGCACCGAAAAGTCGACAAGATTGAGCACTCCGATGAAGTCGGGTACACTGACACCCGCCTTCTCCTCGTTCAGTTCCTTCCATATGTTGTCGCTCACAAACAGCAGGCGTGACTCCGAATGGTTCACAATGTTCTGAATCTGTTCTGTCTTGAACTCATGGAGAATCGGCACTGCCACTGCCCCGTAGGTGATGGTGGCAAAGAAAGCCACAGCCCACCCACTGCAGTTGCGGCCGCATAGGGCAATCTTGTCGCCTTCCTTTATTCCGATTTCCCTAAACACAAGATGCAATCGTTCCATCTGCTCCGCCATCTGTGCGTAGGTAAGCATGGAACTGCCATAATCAGACAATGCAGGATGCATCCAATTGTTTTTTACCGATTTCTCAAGAAGCAGATTAAAACACTTCTCTTGTTCCTTATATTCATTCATGAAGTCCACTCAACTTTTGCTTTATTGTGCAAATATAGCAAGAATAAATCATTTGTTAACAAAAAGGAAGATAGAAAATTGCAACTTTCGGCCTTTTTCTTTAATTTTGCCCCCGAATATACTCAAGACAACAATTCTTCGTGCATTCATCCATTCCCTCAATGATTGGAGGCGCAGCACAACCAGATTCTTCTGCAAACACAAAACTATGGGATTTTTCAGCAAGATATTTGCCACCTTCATGTTTCTCTCGTCCACAGCAATGCTGGCGGACGAAAGGCATTTCTGTGTGTACCACACCGATGGTACCTCTACCGTCTTTCCTAGTGAATACATCGACTCTGTTGGCTTCACGTCAGCAGCCATCAATGTCAGCCTAACCAATGGCGACAGCTTCACATTCACATCCGAGGAAATAGACTCTGCCAAATATCTTGACGCACTGCCCGATGCTCCTCAGTTCACTTCCTTCGGCTTCAAGAAGAAACTGAACGACCAACTGACTGAGAGCCACACCAAGAAAAGTCCGTCAAACTTCATGGAGTTTGAGGTGGAAGGCATAGGCAAATATCTCACACCCACATTCACGCTGTCCGACACCCGAGTAAAAGTCTTCGTCGACGGCAAACAGCAAATCTCCAAGTGCAGCCGACTTCGCTTTGCCGAGGATGTCAAATACACAGTCGAAGATGACCGCACACAGATTCTAGCCTACGACTCGATCTCCCGAAAATTCATCCTCCAGCCCCACTCCACCGACTACACGGTGCGAATCAACTGGCTGACCGACAAGGCTGACAATGTGCCCATCATCCGCATCGATGTCGACGGCGGAGCAAGTATCACCAGTAAGGACTACTACCTGCAGGCGCGCATTCAAATCGACGGAGGCGGAGTGTTCCCGAGCATGGACGACTCTGTCTCCATCAAGGGACGCGGCAACAGTAGTTGGAACCACTCAAAGAAACCTTACCGGCTGAAGTTCAACCACAAAGTAAGTCCGTTCGGACTGACAAAAGGCAAGAACTGGGTGTTACTTGCCAATGCACAGAAAGGCTCAATGATGGCAAACGCAATAGGCATGAAAGTGGCACAGCTCGTGGGCACACCCGGAGCCAACCACATACTACCAGTGGAACTTTATATCAACGGCAAATATATGGGCAGCTACAATCTGACAGAGAAAGTGGGACTTTCAGCCAACTCCATCGACATCGACGACACCGATGGACTGCTACTCGAGCTCGATGAGTACTACGACGAGACCTACCGTTTCAAGTCAGCCAGCTACAACCTGCCAGTTAACCTCCATGAACCAGACCTCACTGACGAATCCCTTGCAGACTATGCCGACGAATACTTCAGCGGTATCAAGTCTGACTTCAATGCCTATGCCACAGCCGTATCCACGAAGCAGTACACCGACTACATCGATGTCGATGCCTTCTGTCGCTACATTCTTGTCAACAACATGATTCTCAACTTTGAGATCAATCATCCCAAAAGCACATATTTATATAAGGACCACCGCAACTACGAAGAATCAAAATACGTGTTCGGACCAGTGTGGGACCTCGACTGGGCATTCGGCTACGAGAATTCAGCCAACTACTTCAAGAGTTCGTCCACCAATAATCTGTTCGACAAAGACTGGACAGCCAAACCATTCTTCCGCCTCCAGTTGCTCAGTTCTATTCCACTGCTGAGATACTACAACAAGTTATGCAATGAATTCGTGGACAATCACCTCGATGAACTGCTCGACTATGTGCACGACTATTTCGACTATGCCAAACCCTCGTTCGTCCACAACAACGAAGTGTGGGGCGATGGATCCAACTACGAGAGTTCGCTGGACAATGCCACCAACTGGCTCAAGAAACGCGCATCCTACATCACTGGACAATATGCCATCTACTCCTATGCCTCCCTCCAACAAGACCTCAAGGGCAACGTGAACGGCGACGAAATACTCAGCGTGGGTGACATCGTAATGATCACCGACTACATCAACGGCAGCGAGAAAGCAAAATTTCTTTTCCATGAAGCCGACACCGACTCCGACGCAATCGTCAGCGAGCTCGACCGACGCACTGTAGCAAAACAAGTGGCCAACTACCAGTGGACCACCTATCCCGAATGGCGCACACCCTTCTCCGATGCCAACATCAGCATCGAA
Source organism: Bacteroidaceae bacterium (assembly GCA_963640465.1). GTDB lineage: Bacteria > Bacteroidota > Bacteroidia > Bacteroidales > Bacteroidaceae > Colivivens. The sequence goes on from CAVHYP010000006.1 coordinate 14,877, forward strand.
CCGTTCAACATCGTTGTCGACAACGGAACAATGGAAGTACCCATTTTGCTGCAATCTCAAGACTCCTACACCGCACTCCAGTTCGACCTAACCCTACCCCAGGGAATAACCCTCGAAAGCGTGGATACCGACAACAACCATCATGCAGAGATATCATCCGGGACCGACGACACTGCCGATACATCTTCCTCAAGTTCATCGCAAGGCAACACCCGTCGCATCATCGTCTATTCTGACATCAATTTCCCGATGTCCTCCACCGTGGCAAATCTCGTGCTCAGTTCCACTGGAGTCGACCAAGACCACACCGACCAGTTGAGCCTCACCCACATACGCCTTGCCGACATGTCGGGCGATGAAGAACGCGTGCCGTCAGTGAAAGCCGACTGCTCATTCACCACCGGCATCAACTCCCTTATTGCCGACTCTGGCTACACTCTCTCAGGCGGCAACCGCCTCACAGTCACAGCCACCACCTCATCGGAAATCAGCATCTACACTGCCGGTGGCATACTCTTCCACACCATCCAAATACCACAAGGCACCACCACAATCAGTTTGCCCCAAGGCATCTATATCATCAATCACCAGAAGATTCTCATCCGTTGATGACAAATCAAGTGCTTGTGCAATTATCGTGCGAATGTTAGGAGTAATCTTTCTCTTTTAGGCGAGACGTCTTTAGACGGGGTTTCTTTAAATAAGATTTCCCTCGTCTGCATAATCGATGAGGCGTCGGTAGATTGGGTTGCATGACAGAAGTTGTTTGTTGCCAAGGACAAACAACTGACGACGGGCACGGGTCACTGCCACATTAAGTTTGCGGTCGACCGGTTCACCATTCTGCTCTACGATATTCGACAAGATGTCGAGTTCATATTCAGACGAAATGGTAGTACCATAGATTATGATGTCGCGCTGGCTTCCCTGGTAGCGCTCCACAGTGTCAATCATCACGTCACTGGCTTCGGGCACGCCTGCTTCGTAGAGGGCTTGGCGCACCATCGTTATCTGACGGCGGAACGGGACGATGATACCTACCTGACGCGGAAGTTCAAGTGTCAGGTTGTTTTCAGTTGCCAAATGCCTCAACTGTTTCACTATCGCTGCAATCTGCACTGCTTCGGCATAGTTCATCTTTGTACGTCGTTTGTTGACTGGTGGCAAAGGAATATCGATGAAGCCACAGCGGGTGGTTGCAACGAAGCGTTCTTCCCCGGTAAACACATGATAAGGCAGTTCGCCCTGTTGGTGGGGCAAACCTACTGGCTGCAGCACTCCCTCATAGAAGGCATTGCTTGCAAAGTCTGCGATATCGGGATGCATGCGTCCCTGGGTAGAAAGCAAGGAAAAGGAAAGTGAGCGGTTCGAATTGCCAGACTCATGATTGGACTCATTGTCGGGTCCATAATTGGACTCATTATTAGACTCATTGTCGAACACATGATTGGACACATGATTGTAGAGCCTTTCAAAAAGGGAATTGCGGCAATTCGTCAAGCCTACCTCCTGCAATCGTGCGGATTCAACTCTCGAACAGTCCTCGTCCTGCACCACTACTGCAGGCAACTGCTTGTGGTCGCCAATCATGATGAACTTGCTGATGGACGGCACTCCGTCCTGCTCATCGCAAAGCAAACTCAGAAGTTGGGGCTCGAGCAGTTGTGAAGCCTCATCGAATATTGCAGCATCGAAGTGCTTTATTTTCAAAATGGCAGACGAGGAGACGAGGGAACTGACTGTTCCCACGACTATCGGTGTGTCGGCAATCAACTTCCTTACGGACTCTCGGCGCACATCATCGCCCACCATGTTCTCAATGAGATGAGAACGGGAAGCTGGACTGCAGGAGAGTTCGCGCCCGATACGCAGATAGTTGCAATCGCCCAAAGTCTCACAGATTTCATCAACCGCCCTGTTGGTGTAGGCAAGAAGAAGAAGCGTCTGTTCTTCAAGCCGGAATTCCTCGACCATCGACTTCAGCGCAATCGATGTCTTGCCAGTGCCCGGAGGTCCGAGCAGTAGGAAATAGTCCTCTGCCTGTTTTGCCCGTAGCACTATATCGTCGATTTGGGAATTGATGTACTTTCCCTTGAGTTTTACGGAGGTATTGACCCTTGCATCACGACGGCACAGGAGTAAATCGCGCCGGCTCTGCGATGCGGTAAGGAAGGAATAGAGTCCACGATAAAGTGGACGTATGGACGAATCCATGTATTCGTGCTCGACTGCATAGAGACTCTTGGTGGAAAACAGCTTGGGGTTTGACTGTGGATGCTTCAGCCTCAACGTGACTGAGTCTTCGTCGAATGTCTCCACTCCACAGCGTATTACCTGGCGGGTTATGGCTGTGTCGGAGTTGCTGTTTCTCTGATAAAGAATAACTGAATCGCCGATGCGGAAATTGGGAGACGCAGCTTCGGGATCATTGGGTTTGAGTAGGACTACGGACGAGATGACATTTTCGTCTCCTTCGTCTGCGACTGTGGAGATGCGCCCGTCAGGCTCACACTTCAGCGACAGTCCTATCATAATGTCGCCGTTCTGCAGTTTGGTGTCGAGGTCGGCATTCCACAAGTTCGACATTCCGCGTGTAGACCCCACACTGCCGTCGCCCACCCTTGCGAGATATTGCTCACGCGAAACGAACGCAAAGAACGTGTAGAAATAGTCGAGCGCCAGAGGGTCGGCTGTATGCAAAGGCAGTAGGAGCGCTTCAATGTCGGGACGCTCATAGTCGGTCCACAGTTTTCCCGTCACATGGTTTACGTTCAAGATATCTGGAGTGAGCCGGTCGAGATAATCGTGCAGATGTCCGTCCTTTATTCCACGCTCTAGCAAGACTATCCCGTTGCGTATGTCCATCATCCGGTAGACCATCTCGCGTGCCGACCGCTGTTCGAGCATCATTGGATATTTGGAATAGAACACATAACCGCACACTTTCTGTCGGGAAATCCCGAGGTTATAATAAAGTATTTCCTTGTACAGAATCATCTGCATCAAGTGTTCGACCTTGGCACTCTGACGGAACTTGTCCCACTGTCCGGACTTCATCTCTATCAAATTCTTGTAGTCGCACTGCAGGAAGTCGAATCGTCCCTGGATGCCCAGTGCCTCGCAGAAGAACGACGGCTCGAGCATCACGTTACCCTCGACACCAACAAAGTTCGGGTCAGAATAGAGTTGGCAGATCGTGTTCTTTATGTTGGTAAACTGCCGTTCACATTCCTTGAAGAAAGCGGAATCAATGCCGTCGCAGGCTGTGATGTCAACCAAGCTCGACTTGAATGCCTTGCGCACAGACTGCACATACGACACTTCGGGATTGTTGATGCAATCGTCGAGGAACTGTCCGGTGATGTTTCCCAGAACGATGTATTTGGTGGTTTCGCCCGGTTCGAACTTCTTGAGCAGATAATTGAGGGGCGACTCGCCATAGTCTTTTATGCAACCGCAGATGGAAGTGACGTCGACCAGATAGTCGGGCTCGATCACAATCATCTCTGGACTTACCGTCCCTGCCTTCTCATCGACAACTGCCGACACGGCATTGAACTGCATGCCTTCCGTCAGCATGGAGGCAGCTTTCCGTGTGTGGTCGTTTTGGGAGAAGTCCACTTTCCAGGGTTTTGCCCTTGGATAGAGCGGGGAAACGGCAAAGATAAAATCATCTGTTTTCTTCTCGACTACAAAGCGTATTGACCTTGCAGTCTGCTCTTGTTTCACACCGAGTTTCCCCCGTGCCGTTTTCAACGCATCTGGATGTTGGCGGCTGATGTCAACACGCAATATCTCCGGAATTTCTGTTTCGGAGAAATGGGCATAGGCATCGAAGAATGCAACCACATCTTGATAATAAATCTTTTCCTCGGCTTCTGCCTCGCCCTGGTTCACTTGTCTTGCTCTCCACCTGAACCGGTCGACTTCATAGAGTCGGTATTTCTTCTTGCGACAAACTGCCTGAAGCTGCGAGAAAAAGTCGTTGTAGACTATGCCTTGGTCAGCGACAATCGCGGCACACAGACGATGCAGTGTGTCGTAAAAAAATTTGTACTTCTCCTTCATCGTCACATCGGAGAAGTACATTTCTTCTATGTCAGCCCAAGTATTCAATATCGTCTTTCTACTGAATCTGACTTATTTTTCTGAATCTGACTTATTTTTCTGAATCTGACTTATTTGTTGCCGGTGACGAACTTAATCTTTGACGCATCTCTTGGTTTTGCCTCCGGAGTTTCGTCAGGATAACCGACAGCTATGATGTAGCAGAGCTCGTAGCCCTTGGGAAAACCGAGTTTCTCGATGTAAGGCTTTGCGTCCTCAGATGTCTTCAGGAAATTCACCGGCCCGCCAAGACAGCATGTGCCCAAGCCAAGTGACTGTGCAGCCAGCACCATATTCTCGCCAAGCAGTCCGCTGTCAATCGATCCGTTGCCTCCGGGAGTGGCTATACAGATGATTGCAGGAGCATTTCGGTACATGTTCTTGAAGTTCTTGTCGCGCTTTGCCATCTCCGGGTTTGCCTTCACAAAGAGGGCTGTAGTTGCCTTGATGAATTCAGGGTCTTCCACTACGGTCACTGCCCATGGTTGCGTGTTCATGCCATTCGGAGCATTGATGCCACACTTGGCAATGACTTCCAGCTTAGCGTGTTCCACGGCTTGATCCTTGTATTTTCTTACTGAGCGTCGGGCCATGATTGTCTCGATCACCTCGTTTGAGAGTTGCCCTGCCTGTGCAAAAGCTGCTGCCGGTGTTGCCAGCATGAGGCACAGCACTAAAGATTTGATGTTCATATAAGTTCGGTTTTTAGTTGGTTATTGGTTAATGACGGGTTCCGGAAAATTCCGAGTTTCATTTTTCACGCTTGACAGGAGTTTCGCACTTCATGTCATCTCGCTTCATCGAGACTTCACTCCAATGTAATTTTCCGGAACCAGTCCTATAGTATTCTTTATTCCCACTCGATAGTTGCTGGTGGTTTTGAGGAGATGTCGTAGCAAACACGGTTCACCCCCTTCACCTTGTTTATTATGTCGTTGCTCACTTTTGCCATGAAGTCGTAAGGGAGTTTTGCCCAGTCGGCTGTCATTGCATCGGTAGAGGTCACGGCACGCAGTGCTACCGGATGTTCATAGGTACGTTCGTCGCCCATCACTCCCACTGACCTCACGGTTGAAAGCAGAATTGCTCCTGCCTGCCAAATCTGGTCGTAGAGGCTCACCTCGATTTCTCCGTCCTTCATGTCGGCTGGCACTCCTGCTGCAAGCACTCTGCGTGCTTCCTCGCCCGAGAGTTTTACCTTGTATTCGCGAAGTCCGCGCACATAGATGTCGTCGGCATCCTGGAGGATTCGTACTTTCTCGGGCGTGATGTCGCCAAGAATTCGCACTGCCAAACCCGGTCCAGGGAACGGATGGCGGGTAATCAAGTGCTCGGGCATTCCGAGGCTGCGCCCCACTCTGCGCACTTCGTCCTTGAAGAGCCATTTCAGAGGTTCACACAGCGAGAGGTTCATCTCCTTCGGCAGTCCGCCCACATTGTGGTGGCTCTTGATGGTCTTGCCAGTGATATTGAGACTTTCGATGCGGTCGGGATAGATGGTTCCTTGGGCAAGCCACTTGGCATCTTTGATTTTCTTTGCTTCTGCATTGAACACTTCCACAAAGTCGCGTCCTATGATTTTGCGCTTCTGCTCCGGGTCGGTCACTCCTGCCAAGTCGGCAAAGAACTTCTTGCTGGCATCCACACCGATGACATTGAGTCCTAGACACTCGTAGTCGTGCATCACATCATGGAATTCGTTCTTTCTCAGCATACCATGGTCTACGAAGATGCAGGTGAGCTGGTTGCCGATTGCCTTGTTGAGCAGTACGGCTGCGACTGATGAATCCACTCCACCTGACAGGCCGAGAATCACACGGTCGGTGCCAATCTGCTGTTTCAGTTCCTGTACTGTTGACTCCACGAACGAAGCGCTGCTCCAGTCCTGTTTGCCTCCGCAAATGTCGACCACAAAGTTCTTCAGCAACTGTGTGCCTTGGAGCGAGTGGAACACTTCTGGATGGAACTGCACGCCCCATGCCTGTTTGCCTTCAAGCTGATAGGCAGCGTACTCTACGGTGTCGGTTGACGCAATCTTGCGGAAATTGTCGGGAATCCGGGTTATCGTGTCTCCATGACTCATCCACACCTGGCTGTTGTCCACGAAGTTGTTGAACAGCGGGTTGCCTTTCTCCATCCACTGGAGGTTGGCACGTCCGTACTCGCGCAATCCTGCGGGTTCCACTGTTCCCCCGAAGGTTTGTGCCATGAGCTGGGCTCCATAGCAGATTCCGAGCACTGGATAGCGGTCGATGATTGGTTTCAGGTCCAGATGGAACGCCTTCTCGTCGTACACGCTGAAAGGCGAACCGCTCAGGATGACGCCTATCACAGACTCGTCCTCAAACGGAAACTTGTTGTATGGAAGAATCTCACAGAACGTGTCGAGCTCGCGCACTCGGCGACCGATGAGCTGCGTGGTCTGTGAGCCAAAATCGAGAATAATGATTTTCTGCATTTCTACTAAAACTTATTTTGCTTGCAAAGTTAGTAAAAATCGATGAAAGCACCAATATGTGCAGTGCTATTTTTTCTCTCGTCATGGGTTCATCAGCCGATTTGCGGGAATTTAGAACCGGCCTCAAGACTTTGCCCCTCCAAAGAGTCGCCATGTCAAATAAAAGTTGTAATTTTGCAGAGCGTACGAACGCATTTTATTTTCCTGGTCAGAGAAAATTATTTTCCTGGTCAGAAAAAAAGTTTTTCCCAGTCAGAGAAATTTATCTGGCCAACAAGAAAGAAAAGAAACATAACCGGCAATTGATGGACATACAACAGTCAAGAGTTAGAATAAAGGACATCGCCGAAATGGCGGGAGTGAGTGTGGGCACCGTGGACAGAGTTCTCCACGGACGTGCCAACGTATCTAAACTGAGTTTGGAAAAGGTGGAGAAAGTGTTGGAGGAAATCAACTACGAACCCAACCACTATGCCAGCGCATTGGCAAGCAACAAGACCTACAAGTTTGCTGCAATCATACCGATGCACGAGGAAGACTCCTACTGGGCACGGGTGGAGAAAGGACTGCACGAGGGTGTGAAGCGCTACACCGACTTCAAGCTGTCGTTCAAAGTGTTCTACTACGACCAGTTCAACGAAGACTCGTTCGAGCAACAGACCCGCAACCTACTGGCATACAAGCCGACAGCAGTCATTATCGGACCGATATTCAACAATCTGCTCATGACCAAGTTCACCAAGAAGCTTGAAAGTAGGAACTTGCCCTACTCGTTGCTCGACTCCTATTGGCCCGACTTCAATCCTGTGTCGTTCTACGGACAGGATGCAGAACGAAGCGGTGCATTCTCTGCACGCGTGCTGCTCATGGCAGCGGCTGCATCGAAGAAGATTGCACTGTTCAAGATGATGGGCGAAGGACGTGTGGCAAGCCGCCAGCAGCTGGGACGCGAGAAAGGCTTCCGCGAATACGTGGCAAAGCACAGTCCCGAAACAAGAATCATCGACCACAACCTCTATGTCTACGACAAAGTGGGAGTGATTGATTCGCTACATGAGTTCTTCACCAAGCATCCAGACATCGAATACGGCATTTCATTCAACTCGTCAATCCACGTGATCGGCGACTTCCTCAAGCACGAAATGCCCGACCATCACCACATCTGCCTCATGGGCTACGATGCCATCGAGGCAAACATCCGATGTCTGCGCGAAGGCTACGTGGACTTCCTCATCGGACAGCACCCGCAACAGCAAGGACTCGACTGTTTCCGCAGCATCGTCAACTCATGCGTGCTGCAAGTGAAACAAACCGTGGTTCACTACGTAGGCATCGACCTCCTCATGACCGAGAATATCGATTTCTATAAGGATTGAGACATCACTCCTATAATATATATAAGGTGTAAAGGAAAGAGAGATAAGGCAGACTGCAAGAGATATAAGGCAAAACAGCAAGAGATATAAGGCAAAACAGCAAGAGATATAAAATAAGGCTGCAAGAGATATAAGGCAAGGCGAAACGTGATATTAAGGCTAAGCAGCATTTCCCCACAAAGAATGGCTGCAGGACAAAAAGCAAAATGAACAAATTTGAACTGACATCCGACTACAAGCCGACAGGCGACCAGCCAGAAGCAATCAAGCAACTCACCGACGGAGTGTTGGAAGGGCTGCCTGCGCAAGTATTGCTCGGAGTGACCGGTTCGGGCAAGACCTTCACCATTGCCAACGTCATCAGCCGCATCAACCGCCCCACCCTCATACTGAGCCACAACAAGACCCTGGCCCACCAGCTCTACACCGAGATGAAAGGGTTCTTCCCTCACAATGCAGTGGAATACTACGTAAGCTACTACGACTACTATCAGCCCGAAGCCTACCTGCCTGCCACCGACACTTACATCGAGAAAGACCTTGCCATCAACGAAGAAGTCGACCGACTGCGCATCGCTGCCACCCGCTCGCTGCTCTCGGGCAGAAACGACGTGGTGGTCATCAGTTCCGTCTCGTGCATCTACGGCATGGGATCACCCATTGACTTCGAGGCAAACACCACGAAGATAAAAGTGGGACAAAGCATGGAAATCAACGACTTGCTGCGGAAGCTCGTCGACAGCATGTATGTGCGCGACGACATCGAGCAGAAACGCGGACAGTTCAGTGTAAAGGGCGAAACAGTCAACATCTCGCTTGCCTACGACGACAAGATAGTCCGCATACGCTTTGCCTGGGACGAAATCGAAAGCATAGAAGAAGTCGACCCCATGAGCGGCGACCTCATAGAATCGTTCGAAGAATACAGCATCTATCCAGCCAACCTGTTTACCACCAGTAAGGAACGTGCACAGGCAGCAATAGAAAACATAAAGAAAGACCTCAACGAGCGCATCAGGTTCTACGACGAGATAGGCGACACCGTGAAGCGCGACCTCATCGAGACACGAGTGACCAACGACATCGAGATGATACGCGAAATCGGCTACTGCTCAGGCATCGAGAACTATTCGCGCTACTTCGACGGGCGCCAACCGGGCGAACGCCCCTACTGCCTGCTCGACTTCTTCCCCAAAGACTTCCTGATGGTGATCGACGAAAGCCACGAAAGCATTCCGCAGATAAGAGCCATGTATGGAGGCGACCGGAAGAGAAAACAGACACTGGTGGAATATGGCTACCGACTGCCAGCAGCGCTTGACAACCGTCCGCTCACATTCGACGAGTTTGAAGAGATGACACACCAGACCATCTACATGTCAGCCACCCCAGCCGACTACGAACTGCAGAAGGCAGGAGGAGTAATCGTGGAGCAAGTCATCCGACCCACCGGACTGCTCGAGCCCAAAATCGAGATGCGCCCATCACACAACCAGGTCGACGACCTCATGGAAGAAATCCAGCAGCGCATCGAACATCACGAGCGGGTGCTCGTCACCACCATCACCAAGCAACATGCAGAAGAGATGTCAGACTACCTCACACGGAATGGGGTCAAGACCGCATACATCCACAGCGATGTCGACACCTTCGAGAGAGTGGAGATACTCAACCAACTGCGCAACGGCGACATCGACGTGCTCGTGGGAGTCAACCTCCTGCGCGAAGGACTCGACTTGCCCGAAGTGTCGCTCGTAGCCATCATGGATGCCGACAAGGAAGGCTTCCTCAGAAACTACCGGTCGCTCACCCAGACCATAGGACGCGCTGCCCGCAACGTCAACGGCAAAGCCATCCTCTACTGCGACAAGGAGACCGAGAGCATACACAAGACAATTGAAGAAACCAACCGCAGACGGGCAAAACAAATGCGCTACAACGAGGACCACCACATCACGCCTACGCAAATCAAGAAGTCGCAGACGGCAATCGCCCAGGGCAAGCACGTGGACTACGTTGGCAAGGCATACATAGAAGAGTCGTTCCAGAAAGCGGCAGAAGACCCCGTGGTGATGAAGATGGACAAGGAAGCACTCGACAAAGCCATCGAGCACACACGCAACCTCATGCAGCAGGCAGCCAAGAAGATGGACTTCCTCATGGCAGCCCAATATCGCGACGAGATGCTCAGAATGGAAGATATACGCAACAACAAATACAAGCAAGACGAAGGCGAAAGCAAAGAGACAAAAGGCAAAGACAAAAAGGCTGATGGCGAAGAGGCAAATGGCAAAGAAGCTGAAAGCAAAGCCAAGCACGTTGTCTACCAATTTCAGAATGCCAAGGCCGAATCAAGCAGCAAAACTGCCGTCAGCAAGAGTAAACCTGCCGAATCAAGCAACAAACCCGCAGTCAGCAGGAGCAAGCAGAAAGTACAAAAAAGCAAGGGAGGAGACAGATAAATGGGAAAACTCATACGATTCATAAAAAACTGGACATTGCCAATATCCATCGTCATGGGCGTAGTACTCTACTTCGTCTATGTCAACATCCATGCACTCGACGGGACACACGAGTACATGAACCACTTCATCAACTTTGCCCAGCCGATGCTCATCTTCGTGATGCTCTTCCTCTCATTCTGCAAAGTAAACATGAGGGAACTGCGTCCTCACCGGTGGCAACTGAAACTGTTGGCAATACAGGCATTCTCGTTCATCGGGCTTGCCATCCCCATCATGATATTCCCGCAGATGCAAGGCAGAGTCATCATCGAGAGCGCAATGCTCTGCATGATTTGTCCCACAGCCACAGCAGCAGCAGTGGTGACCAACAAACTCCACGGAAACATGAACGCAGTCGTGAGCTACACCTGCATCGACAATCTCATGGCAGCAATCCTCATCCCTGCAGTCGTATCAGTGCTCCACAGCACGACAAACGACATAGGGCTCATCACCTCGTTCACCATCATCATCGGCAAAGTGTTCCCGCTTCTCATCCTGCCACTGATGCTGGCATTTGCCGTGAAATATCTCGCACCTAAAGTCCATGCGTTCATAGCACGCATCAGCTACATATCGTTCTACCTGTGGGCAGTGGCACTGACCCTTGCCATCGGCATCACCACCAAAGCCATGGTACACAGCCACGAGACAATAGGCAACTACATTGGCATTGCACTCGTCTCCATCGTCTGTTGCATCCTCCAGTTCGTCTGCGGACGAATCATCGGCAGGCACCACCGCGAGCCGGTAGCAGGAGCACAAAGCCTCGGACAAAAGAACACCGCGTTCTGCATATGGATAGGCTACACATTCATGAGCCCGGTGACAGCCCTTGCTGGCGGTTTCTATGCCGTGTGGCACAACCTCGTCAACACATACCAGCTCTACGCAGAACGCAAGCGGAATGAGATTACCAACAACAATCAGAACAAATAAAACCCCTACCGAACAATGAAGAAGGCCATATACCTGCTGACACTCTGGACACTGGCAATCACGGCCAATGCACAGACACGCAACATCGTCCGACGCTACGTCGACTCGCTGAAAGTGGCAAAGATAAAGAGTACGGAAGCCGAAACCTCATCCGACGCCAATCCGTACTACTTCCAGATGTTCTTCCCCAGCACCTACTATTCCAATGTCACGAAGAACGTCCTCTCACTCGACTCCATACCATCGCAATACCCCATCGACATGCAGATACTGAAGCTCCAGACAAGCCAGCCTTCAGTAGCCACACACTACGACAGCCAGTTCGGTGACGAGAAACTTATCGACACAAGCAAGAAAGACGTCAAGCCGACTGACGACATAAAGAACGAGCTGAAGAACGTGGTCGTGGCACCAATCAAAGACGAGACAGCCATGGAAGACATGGATATCGACCTGCAGATCCACCGTCCCAACTTCTGGACAACCAGCGGATCGGCAAAGCTGCAGTTCACCCAGAACTACTTCAGCGAAAACTGGTACAGAGGAGGAAACAACAACGGGACACTGCTTGCCACACTCACACTCAGGGCAAACTACAACGACACCAAAAGGCTGACATGGGAAAACACACTCGACATGAGGCTCGGGTTCATCACAACCACATCAGACACCTGCCACACATTCCTCACCAACAACGACCGCATCCAGCTCAACAGCAAACTGGGCTACAAGGCAGTGAAGTACTGGAGCTACACCGTCTCGACCGAGGCAAAGACCCAGTTCCTGCCAGGCTACCGAAGTAACAACCGTCTGAAGTTCTCGCAGTTCATTGCCCCGCTCGATGTGGCAGTGTCAGTCGGTATGGACTTCAAGCCAAGCATCAAGAACGGTTCACTGTCCGTTGCCCTGCTTCCGTTCTCATATAAACTGCGCTACATCGGCACCGACAACGAGAACATCCACAAAACCTACAACTTCATAGGCAGAAGCACAAGCCAGGACTACGGTTCGCGAATAGAAGTGAACACCAACATCAAGCTCTGCAAAAACATCACATGGAGATGCCGCAGCTATTGCTTCACCTCCTACGAATACGTGGAAGCAGAACTGGAGAACACCCTGTCGTTCGCCTTCTCCAAGTACATCTCGTCAGAGTTCAACACCCTGTGGCGCTTCGACGACAACCGCGGCAGACGCTACTACGACGACAACCTGGGCTATTTCCAGTTCAAGGAATACTTCACACTTGGACTCTCCTACAGTTTCTGATGCAGAGGGAAAGAGATCTATGATGCAACAAAAAAACATAAACCAGCCAAACAGAGAAAGAAAGTCATGGAAGGAAACCAGCCAGAGTTAGTCAACCAGCTGATGTTCATCACTGAACTGCTTGCCACCTTTGCCTATGCCATCTCAGGCATCCGCCATGCATCGGCAAAGCAATGCGACTGGTTCGGAGGGTTCACCGTAGGTTTCGTAGTGGCAATAGGCGGCGGAACCGTGCGCGACCTGCTGTTAGGAGCCACCCCGTTTTGGATGACCAATCCGCTCTACATCATCTGTACAGTCATGGCACAGATATGCGTCCTCTTGTTCGGCAAACTCATCAGAAGGCTCAACAACGCATGGCTCGTGTTCGACACACTCGGACTTGCACTCTACACAATAGTCGGCATGCAGAAAACCCTCGACCTGAACTACCCGTTCTGGGTGGCAATCACCATGGGAACCATCACCGGATGTGCAGGCGGCATCATACGCGACGTTCTGCTCAACAACACCCCTGTCATCTTCCATCGCGAGATTTATGCCATGGCAAGCGTAGTGGGCGGCGCCATCTACTGCACCATGTTCTACCTTGGGACAGACATCACCGTGTGCGCCACAGTCACCTTCATCATCATCCTGTTCATCCGTTTCCTTTCCATACGCTACCACCTCTCACTGCCCCACCTCCATTCCGTCGATGGCGATGCAAATATCGATTGACGAATGACAAGAACCATGGCAGGGAACAGTTGCAAGAATTGCAAAACATGGCAGCAACAGAAACAGGAAACGGCAGAAACCCATAAACCTCCAAAAGGCTTAATAATATGAAACATTTCATTTCAATCATCACAGCACTGTTTGTGTCACTCACGATGCAAGCCCAGACAAGTCAGAAGTCCCCACATTTCAAAGTCGACATCACCGACATGAATCCACTCCGCTTCCAATCGAAGAACCTGTCGCCAGGCTTCACCATGGAACTGCGCAACGACTCCGCAATCGTCTACCTTCCCTACATGGGCGAAGTGTTCACACCATCCATGAACCCCGACGAACGGCTCGACTATGCACAGCCCTACACCGACTTCAAGTCGTTCCGCAACAAGAAAGGCACAGCCGACTGCTACCGCTTTAAGGTGAAACGCGGCACCATCGTCTACAATTTCCTTGTGACCAAATACGACGAAGGGAAAATCTACATCGACCTCATCCCAAGCAACGCCACCGCCTGCAGCTACACCGGCAATCTGCACGAGGAATAATCCGTCCGGCAAACAGCAAACAATGCGGCTGACAGGCACAAAGCCTTGTGTCGGGCCATTCAGTCGATTGTCCAGCCCGATACGTCCGGTTGTCCGAGTCTTTACGACCGATTGTCCAAGACTTTACGACCGATTGTCCGAGCCTATACGCCCAGTTGTCTAATCCGAAAACTTTCATGGTCTTTCCGCACACCTGCCTTAGAGAAAGAATACGCTGACATACAAACACATATCCCTCTTACTCTCCAACAGTCCGATGCCAGCAGAAGCCAACACACACGGCAAACATCACAATAATACCCGACAAACCGTCAACTCTTGCATTTTTTTAATAATATTGTTGGTCATATCAAAATAATTACATATATTTGCAGCCAAGAGAACGAAACAATCGAACTAATAACGAACTGAATATTATTTACACTAAAAACGACCGAGCTATGAGAAAGTTATTATTTTTGATGATAGCGTTGCTCAGCACCACTATTGCATCAGCCCAAATCTACCATTCACTGTATGGAGTGCCACTGGGAAGCAAAGACACTAAAGCTTTCGCTGAATGGAATGCAAGAAAAGTGGCATACGAGCAGTCGCCCTCACACAAAGACGCCTACATCATCAAGACAAAGTCCGACGAAGAAGCAAGGACCAACCCCACGAAAATCGAAGTGATGTTCATCAACCACCGGCTCTTCAGCGTGAGGTACACCTATCCGCGCGACCACTACTCCACCATCTGCGACCTCATCAAGTTCACCTACGGACCCTACCTCCGCACCGAAGACCAGGGATTCCGGATGTACTACGACGAGATGAGCGAACACTTCATCAACATCGGACATGACGACGACAACACCTACCTGTTGTACGGAGTGAATTACTACAACACGAAGCACAGCAAGAGCCGTCCGAAATTCAAGCACAAGTTTGAGAAACAATACGAGGAAAACGAGAAATAACACCGCCCCAACGCAATGTCCGCAATCGGATTCCGCTGTTTTACCATGTTTTTTGCAGTGGCAACAGCCTATTTTATCCGATTGCCGACCTTGCGAATCATTATTTATCGTATCTTTGTACCTTATATAATACACATTATAATAAGGTGAAGCGATTTATTGCCGTCATATTGACTTTATTGAGCATCCAGCTGCTGGCAGCACAACCCGCAGAGACAGATGCCAGCATCCGCGAAGAGGCAGACTCTCTCCGCGTGTCGCTGCTCACGTGTTCACCCGGCAAAGAAGCCTACACCATGTATGGACACACAGCCATCCGAGTGCACAACATCACGACAGGCACCGACATCGTGTTCAACTACGGTATGTTCAACTACAGCTCCGACAACTTCCTCTACAAGTTCGTCAGAGGCGAAACCGACTACGTGCTCGGAGCAGAATCCCTCCCCTACTTCATTCAGCGCTACCAGGCACAAGGACACAGCATCGAGGAACAAGTGCTCAACCTCAGCCAAGCCGAATGTCAGAAGACATACACAGCACTGATGGAAAACCTCCAGCCACAAAACCGCACCTACAGATACAGCTGGCTCTACGACAACTGCACCACCCGTGCACGCGACATGATAGAGCGGTGCATAGACGGACACATCGAGTACTACATACACAACCCCAAGATCACAGCACGGCAGATACTCCACGGATTCTCAAAAGCAGACCGCTGGATAGAATTCGGAGAAAACCTCATACTCGGCTACGAACTCGATACCGCACTCACCCTGCGCCAGCAGATGTTCATCCCGTCAAGATACGCAGCCGACGCCGACAGCGCCACCATCACGAGATCCGACGGAACAGTGCAGCCATTGGTGGGAGAAAAGACAATGCTGCTCACTGTCATCCCAACCACTGCGACCGGGAAAACCGACAGTCCGCTCTGGACATTCTCCGCCATTGCCCTACTCACCCTGGCAATCACCATCACGGAACTCAGGCGGAGGAAGACATACAAATGGATTGACGCAACACTCCAACTGGCAGAAGGACTGGCAGGCACACTAATCGCCTTCCTCTTCTTCTTCTCTCAGCACCCCGGCACCGGGTCCAACATGCTCATACTGCTGCTCAACCCCCTCTCCCTCCTGTGGGCACCACTCTTCGCCATGGGCAAGAGGGAGATAGCCACAATTGTCATTTTGGCAGAGCTCATAGCCTTCGGAGCCACACTCCTCATAACCCCACAGACCTACGACATCGCAATAGTGCCGTTGGTACTTATTTTGCTGTTTAGAGAAACAGTGAACTTTGTTCTCCAGTCAGAGAAAACAATACCTCCAGTCAGGAGAAGACATTTCCCAGACAGAAAACAAAACACCCCCTTTGCGGAACCAAAACAGAAACGAATAAAAAAAGAAAGATAAATGGGATTCAATGACATCATGACCAAGCTCTTTGGCAACAAAGCACAGAGAGACATCAAGGCAATAAAACCATTCGTGGAGGAAATCAACAAGATCTACCCCACAATGGCAGCATTGTCAAACGACGAGCTCCGTGCAAAGACACAGGAGCTGAAGAGAGAGATTCAAGACACAGCCACCGACCTGAGAAAGCAAATCGACGAAGTCAAGGCACAAATCGAAAAGACCGAAATCCAGGACAGAGCACCACTCTTCGACAAAGTCGACAAACTCGAGGCAGAAATCCTTGAAGTGTTCGACAAGAAACTCGACGAGATAATGCCCACAGTCTATGCCATCGTGAAAGACACCTGCCGCCGGTTCCGCGAAGCAAAGACCATCGACGACCTCGCACTCACCCCCACCGACTTCGACCGCGAAGCAGTGAGCCGCTATCCCGGAGTAGTGGAAATCGCAGACGACAAAGTACTCATCCACGAAGTCCACGACGGAGCGCCCAACATATGGGTACCCTACGACTGCCAGCTCTTCGGAGGCGTAGTGCTCCACCAAGGCAAGATAGCCGAAATGGCAACAGGAGAAGGAAAGACACTGACCTCAATCCTGCCAGTATTCCTCAATGCACTCACAGGCAACGGAGTACACGTAGTCACCGTCAACGACTACCTGGCAAAGCGCGACTCAGCATGGAACTCACCCATCTTCCTCTTCCACCAGATGAACGTCGACTGCATCGACAAGCACCAGCCCAATTCACCCGAACGCCGCAGAGCCTACCAGGCAGACGTCACCTACGGAACCAACAACGAATTCGGATTCGACTACCTGCGCGACAACATGGCAATGCGCCCCAAAGACCTCGTGCAGCGGATGCACAACTACGCCATAGTCGACGAGGTGGACTCCGTGCTCATCGACGACGCCCGCACCCCGCTCATCATCTCCGGACCGATACCAAAAGGCGACGACCAGATGTTCAACGACTTCTGCCCATACATCGAGAAACTCGTGGAAGTGCAGCGCAAGCAAGCCACACAATACCTCGCCGAAGCAAAGAAACTCATCGACAGCGACAACCAGAAAGACATCGAGGCAGGCTTCCTCTCACTCTTCCGCGCCTACAAGGCACTGCCCAAAAACAAGGCACTCATCAAATACCTCTCCGAGCCAGGCATAAAGACAGGACTCCTCAAGACAGAAGAAATCTACATGGAGAACAACAACCGCCGCATGCCCGAAGCCGTAGAGCCACTCTTCTTCGTGTGCGACGAAAAACAAAAGTCAGTCGAAATGACCGACAAAGGCAACCAACTCATTGCCGACATCGTGAAAGACGACCAGTTCTTCGTCCTGCCCGACATCACCACACAGCTGTCTGACCTTGAAGGCCAACACCTGCCCGAAGAAGAATACCTCACAAAGAAAGACGAACTCATGCAGAACTATGCCATCAAGAGCGAACGCGTACACACCATGCAACAGCTCCTCAAGGCATACACCATGTTTGAAATCGACGACGACTACGTGGTGATCGACGGCGAAGTGAAAATCGTCGACGAGCAGACCGGACGAATCATGGAAGGACGCCGCTGGTCCGACGGACTCCACCAGGCAGTAGAAGCCAAGGAACACGTGAAAGTGGAAGCAGCCACACAGACCTACGCCACCATCACCCTCCAGAACTACTTCCGCATGTACCACAAACTCGCAGGAATGACCGGAACAGCCATCACCGAAGCAGGCGAATTCTGGGACATCTACAAACTCGATGTCGTCGAAATCCCAACCAACGTGCCAGTCATACGCGACGACCAGAACGACCGCGTCTACAAGACCAACCGCGAGAAATACAAAGCCGTCATCGAAGAAATCGAGAAACTCGTTTACCAGGGCCGCCCAGTACTCGTCGGCACCACATCAGTCGAAATATCCGAGATGCTCAGCAAGATGCTCAGCATGCGCAAGATACAACACAGCGTGCTCAACGCCAAGCTCCATGCCAAAGAAGCAGAAATCGTGAAAGAAGCCGGACAGACCGGACGCGTCACCATCGCCACCAACATGGCAGGACGAGGAACCGACATCAAGCTCTCACCCGAAGTCAAGGCAGCAGGCGGACTCGCCATCATCGGAACCGAACGCCACGAAAGCCGGCGCGTAGACCGCCAGCTCCGCGGACGAGCTGGACGTCAGGGCGACCCCGGATCATCCGTATTCTTCGTCAGCCTCGAAGACAAACTCATGCGACTCTTCGCATCCGACCGCATCTCGAAAATCATGGACCACATGGGATTCGAAGAAGGCGAAGTAATCGAACACCCCATGATCAACAAGTCCATCGAACGCGCACAGAAAAAAGTCGAGGAAAACAACTTCGGCATCCGCAAGCGCCTGCTCGAATACGACGACGTGATGAACAAACAGCGCAAAGTCATCTACGAGCGCCGACGCCACGCCCTCATGGGAGAGAGAATCGGAATGGACATCTCCAACATCATCTGGGACCGCGTCTACAAAGCCGTCATGGACAACGACTTCGAAGGATGCAAAGAAACCTTCTTCCGCCTCTTCTCAATGGAAACCCCGTTCACAGAAAAAGAATTCGACGACAGCCGCGAGAAACTCCTCGACAAGACCTACGACACCGTACTCGCCAACTTCAAGTCACGCAGCGAACGCATAGCCGCAGCAGCATGGCCAGTCATAAAAGACGTCTACGAAACCAAAGGCAACATGTACGAGAACATCCTCATACCACTCACCGACGGACGCCGCGTCTATCAGATTTCACTCCCACTCAAAGAAACCTACGAGAAAGAAGCCAAGAACATCTTCATCTACTTCGAGAAACTCATCCTTCTCCACACCATCGATGAAGCATGGCAAGAAAACCTCCGACAGCTCGACGAGCTCAAACACTCCGTACAGAACGCAAGCTACGAACAGAAAGACCCGCTCCTCATATTCAAGCTCGAGTCAGTAAACCTGTTCGACAACATGATAAACGAAATCAACGACGGCACCATCTCAGTGCTCATGCGCTGCAGCCTGCCAGTGTCCAATCCCGAAGAAGTACACCAGGCACCCACACAGCCACGTCAGCCGAGCCAGCCACAGTACGTAGAATCAAAGCAAAACCTCGAAGGACCCTCAGAAGTCCAGAAAGGAATGCAACAGGCAGCAGCCGCCGACACCCGCGGACCACAGCAAATCGTCAAGACCATCCGCAACGAAGGACCGAAGATAGGACGCAACGACCCATGCCCATGCGGATCCGGCAAGAAATTCAAGAACTGCCACGGCAGAGGACTCTAAACCGCAACGCCGCACGAAAGTGGCAGAAGCATAAAATCAAGTAGGAGGAAACAGAATTGTCTTTCTCCTACTTTCTTTTTTTGTCCGCATTCCACACACGTCATGTACTCAAATCGTTCAACCATCGTCATGTAGAAGTCAGCTCTCTCCGAGAGCGTAGACGATGACACCCAGGGCGCAGCTCGCTTTGTTTTACAGCGCACGAAATCAACGCTCGCTTTAACGCTCTCGGAGAGAGCTAGCTCCTAGCGCTTTTACGTTTGTCGAGCGCATGTGCTTCTAGCCTGCGTCCGGATGGTAAGTCCTTCCCTTCAGGGGAGGATTTAGGAGAGGCTTCTCCCCTTACTACACTCTCCGTCGTCCTTTCGCATCTCGCATGAATCGTGATGCTTACATCCATCTCGATGATGTGTGTTTCTTTACTTTGCATATAATAATGTGTCAAGGTTTTAGTGGCTGTCACCCGAATGCCGGGCGGCTTTTGCCTTTTCGTTTTGACGCTGCAAAGTTAGGGAGTCTGGACGGGGTGGACAAGAGAAAATGGATAAGAAAAAAAGTGCACAAGTAAATACAAGTTTTGCTTAAGTAAAACTGTCGGGGAAAATGCATTTTCCGGCTGTAAACAGATACAAAAAAGAGGAATGAAAAATCATTCCTCATAGGAGTCAGTCGTTTCTGACGGCGTAGACGATTGCACCCAGAGTGCAACTCGCTATACACCTTATTATAATGTACAGCACGCAAGCCTTCACACGTTTTTACGCTTTCGGAAAAGCTAGCTCCTATTCATTACTCAATGGTACCCGCAAAGCATGCAAGGGGCACGCGCGTGATAGCGCATCGGAATCGAAAGCAATCGGAGTGTATTGCTGGCGGTATTCGAGAAGCGACTGCCAAGAATTGGATGCATCAACACCAACGGCGCCATCCACTCTGCGGCCCACTGCCGAGAAATAGTCCAGGAACTTATAGTCGCCGCCAATGATGTTCGACGACATCTTCACCCACACGTTTGCCACACCGTATGCATCGGAAAGGATAATGCCATGAAGCGACGAGGAGGCAATGAACTCACACGACTTTATCTGCCGAATCACATCGTGCCAGTCGCCGTAGTTGCGGAATGAGATAACTGTCACACCATCGGGCAGAGAACGGCAAAGTGACTGCATGAAAGGAGTGTCCATGTCTGCCACATGAGGAATTACTCCCAGCCGGTATTTCTTCTCCACATCGGGATTGTACACCCGGGGCATCAACAGAGCCGGGTCGCCATACACCTGCGGACAGTTCACCCCGTGACTCATCATATAATCCCTCGTACGCTTGCCCCTTACGGCACATATCTGCTTCGGCACACAACACAGCGGCAGATGGTCGCCATCGATGGCTCCACCACCCCAGACTACCGTATTCCTGCGGCAGTAGTTCTCCACCACCGAACCGATGACCATATAGTCGGTGAGGAACGGCAGATAAACGCAGTTGCTGTTCACCACCTTCTTTCCCGTCAAAGCCTCAAGAAGATACACATTGAGTTCGTCTCCAAGATTGTTTTTGCTCAGTCGCCCGAACCATTGTTCCACATAGCAGTTCACCAAGAGGAAACGTCCTCGGTAGCGCACCAACGTATAGACTGTGTTCAGCAACCTCAGTACAACCCGTTTCAATTCATCCACCGGCACCGATAGTTTCCGTTGCAACAGAGATGCAATAAACTCATGCTCCGTCCTCGTCAGTCCCAGAAGCCATATTGCAAAAGAAGTGGAAACCACCGAAACCATGCATACCACAAGAAATGGTACCACTCCTGCCGGCATGTTCGCATAGACCAGCAGAGGCAGCACCGGAGCCACAGCTGCTACAACCGCCACCGGCACCAGCACCTTTCGGCAATAAGTGAGGAACGGCATGTCAATCAACCTTCGCATGATCACCACCCTCGCCACCTGCGCCAGCACAGCCATCACAAGATAAACCACATAAACACTTTCGGCACATGCGCCCAACTTCAACACTACATACGACAGCGGCACGATGCACAGGAGAATGCCGCCACACACTATCTGATACGCCCGTATTCTGCCCGTCGCCTGGCTAGCCACCATATAGGGATTGGCAAGTGTCTCCACCAGCATCACGCCAAGCACCAGGCGCAGAAACCACACTGTGTGAGTCGGCACCGTGCCAAGCCACACACCAAGCACAGCATCAGCCTCGATGCCCAGCGGCAAGGCAATGATCAACAGGAGAAAAAAGCAGAACTTCGAACTGCCGAACATGAGGCTGTGCATCCTCGCTAGATTGCCCTGGGCAAACGACTTGGTGATTTGCGGATTGACAGCCATCTGTACATTAGCCACAAACCCCGACACCGCACCCTGCACCTGCACCGCAATGCCGCGAGCCGCATTCAGAGCCGGACCGAAAAACAAGTTGAGAACCATGTTCACACCCTCAGTATAGAGTACATAAGCCACATTGCCACACAACGACCAACCGGCAAAGCCCGACATCTCACGCCACAGCACAGGGTCTGTAATGAAAGAAAACCTCGCCTCGCCAAACTGCAACCGGCAATACACAGCATACATCACCTGCACCAGTACCTGCACACACAGCACGAACGCTGCATAGAACACCAGTTTGTCGCACGGGGCAAAAGCAAGCACTCCCACCACACCAAGGCGCAGCGTCACGTCGAGCATCGACACTCCCGCAAACACTTTCATCCTTTCGTGGGCAATGATGCAGGCATTGAACGGAATGCCAACCACCGACACCATGCATGCTGCCACCGAGAACTGATAGACCCACAAGGCTGCATCCATCCGATCCGGAGGAATCACCAGCTTGTTCACCACCAGCCACAGTCCTACCGTCTCCCCAAGCAGCAGAACCACGAGAGCCATCGCCGCATGAATCTGCAGTGCCGTGCCAAACACCAGTTTCAGATGATCTGCGTCACCCTTACCCAAGTCAAACGTAAGGAAACGCTGAGTGGCGCCCGACATTGCCACGTTCATAAACGAGAACAAGACAATCACTCCGCCCACCACATTGTAGATGCCATAGTCGTCCACACCCAACACCCTCAGCATCACACGGCTGGTGTAGAGCGCCACAGCCATCGAGAAGAACATCCGCAGATAAAGCGTCAGAGAGTTCTTCGCAATACGCCTGTTGTTCGCATAGTCCGACATCCGCAATTCCATTTTTCTTTCACAAGGCAAATTTACTCAATATATTTGGAATGACAAAAGGACCAGTCCATAAATTACACTACCACACAGACACACCTACCGAAATCCAAGTCAGAACATACAATGAAGTGCACACAGAAGACTAACAATGGTTAATTTCCGAGTTAAATAACAAATAAATTTGTTGCTCTCAAAGATAATAAGTAATTTAGCACCCACATAGCACAGCCTCCAAAACAGGCAGACAAACTAAAGAAAGTCCGAACATAAAACAACTACAGTTTTTCTATATGAATGCCAATCACTATTGCGTAATACTGGCAGGCGGCATAGGCATGCGCCTGTGGCCATGCAGCCAGGAAGCCAAGCCCAAACAATTCATCGATATACTCGGAACCGGCGAAACACTGATCCAAGCCACCTTCCGCCGCTATTCTAAATTCATAGCCAAAGAAAACATCCTCGTACTCTCCAACGAGAAATACGCCGACCTCTGCCGCCAGCAACTGCCACAGTTGCCGACCGACAACCTCCTGCTCGAGCCCATGCGCCGTAACACCGTACCCAGCGTCACCTGGGCAGCCATCCATCTCATCCGGCGCAATCCTCAGGCAGTGATGCTCGTCACCCCTGCCGACCAGCTCATCACCGACTATGCAGCCTTCGAAGCCGACATGAAGAAAGGATTCGACTACGTGAGCCGTCACAACCGACTGCTCACCATGGGCATCACTCCCACCCGGCCCGAGACTGCATTCGGCTACATACAGATGGGAGCACTGAGAGCCGACAACATCCACCAAGTCAAGTCGTTCACCGAGAAGCCTGAGAAAGAATTCGCCAACATGTTTCTCGAAAGCCACGAGTTCCTCTGGAACACCGGACTCTTCCTTTGGAGCGCCAGCGCCTTCCTCCACGCCATACGCAACCTCTCGCCCAAAGTGACCGACATACTCCAGCATCTGCAAAACATCATCGAGTCAGAGGAAAGCATCCCACAACTCATTGAAGACGCATTTGCCATCTGTCCCAATATACCCCTCGAGACAGGTGTACTCGAGAAAGTGGACAATGTCGACGTCATGCTCTGCCATTTCGGATGGAACGACATCGGCACATGGTCCCAACTCTTCAATGTCATGCCCCACGATGGCAGCAACAACGTGGTGCTCACCCCCGAAGGACAGAAACCCGGCACAGGGATGGCAATGTTCTACGACACCGACAACACCATCGTCAGCATACCCCATGGCAAAGTGGCAGTGATACAGGGCCTCCACGACTACGCAGTGATTGAAACGGGCAACATCATCATGATCTGCAAGAAAGAAGACCAGTCGTCAATCCGCAAGTTCGTCAACGACTACGAAATGAGAATCCTGAAATAGCCCCATCTCCCGACACAATATATAGTACACATATTATATACTACATACATTATATATACAGAAAACATATGCCCATGCAGCACGAAGAATACATGCGCCAGTCCATCCGTCTGGCAATCGACAACATCCGCCACAGCGGCGGACCATTCGGAGCAGTGATAGTGAAAGACGGCAAAGTCATCGCCACCGGAACCAACCGCGTGACATCCACCAACGACCCCACCGCCCATGCCGAGATACTAGCCATACGAGAAGCGTGCCGCAAGCTCAGCACCTTCAAGCTCGATGGTTGCCAAATCTATTCATCATGCGAACCCTGCCCCATGTGCCTCGGAGCCATCTACTGGGCACACATCAGCCACCTCTACTACGGAGCCACCCAGCACGATGCCGATGCCATCGGTTTTGGCGACGAATTCATCTACCGCGAACTGTCCAAAGCCCCTTCCCTGCGCACCCTGCCAACCGAGAATATCCTCCCCACCGAAGCCCTCCAGCCATTCGCCGTCTGGACAGAGACCTCCGACAAGACAGAGTACTGACAAGAGGAGTAACCGACTCGCTTATTTTTCCTTCCACATCCTACACACACTTTAATGCCCTCGAAGAGGGTTAGTTCCTAATGCCGGCTTATAGCAAAGAAAAAAACGCGAGGACCCGTTATGAACCTCGCGCTTTATTATCAATTCTGTGCCTAACACTAGATTACTTCACCTCCTCGAAATCTGCATCCTGAACATCATCTGCTCCGCTTTGGCTGTTGCTTGATGATGACTGGCGGCCTGCACCCTGCTGACCTGCTCCTTGCTGACTTTCACCGCCCTGGTACATCTGCTGGGATGCTGCCTGCATGACATTGTTGAGCTCTGCCATTGCTGAGTCGACAGCATTCAAGTCCTGTGCCTTGTGGGCTTCCTTCAGTTTATTGAGAGCAGCCTCCACCTGTGGACGCTTATCAGCTGGCAGTTTGTCGCCATTCTCCTTGAGGAAGTTCTCTGTAGAGAATATCATTGAGTCGGCTTGATTGAGCTTGTCGATGCGCTCACGCTGCTTCTTGTCGGCTTCTGCATTAGCTTCTGCCTCCGCCTTCATGCGGTTGATTTCGTCTTCCGACAGACCTGATGAAGCCTCGATACGAATTGACTGTTCCTTGCCTGTTGCCTTGTCCTTGGCACTTACGTTAAGAATACCGTTGGCATCGATGTCAAATGACACTTCAATCTGTGGTACTCCACGGCGTGCAGGTGCAATGCCGGTGAGGTTGAAGATACCGATTTGCTTGTTGTCGGCTGCCATCGGACGCTCACCCTGAAGGACTCGGATGGTCACTTCTGTCTGGTTGTCGGCTGCAGTTGAGAATGTCTCGCTCTTCTTGCAAGGGATGGTGGTGTTGGCATCAATCAGTTTGGTCATGACTCCTCCGAGGGTTTCGATACCCATTGACAATGGAGTTACATCGAGGAGTACGATGTCGCCTACACCTTCTTCCTTGTTGAGGATGGCACCCTGGATGGCTGCACCTACGGCTACTACTTCATCGGGGTTGACTCCCTTTGAAGGAACTTTTCCGAAGAAGTCTTCAACGACCTTCTGCACGGCAGGAATACGACTTGAACCTCCTACCAGGATTACTTCGTCGATATCGGATGTGCTGATGCCTGCTTCGCTGATTGCGTTCTTGCATGGCTCAAGACATTCCTGAATCAAGTCGTGTGCAAGTGCTTCAAACTTGGCACGTGTGAGTGTTTTTACGAGGTGCTTTGGCATACCGTCGGCAACAGTGATGTAAGGCAGGTTGATTTCTGTAGAAGTAGAGCTTGAAAGTTCTATCTTTGCCTTTTCTGCTGCTTCCTTCAGACGCTGCATTGCCATCGGGTCGTGTGTAAGGTCGACTCCTTCCTGAGCCTTGAACTCGTTGGTAAGCCAGTTGATGATTACCTGGTCGAAATCGTCACCACCAAGATGGGTGTTACCGTTTGTAGAAAGTACTTCGAACACTCCGCCACCGAACTCTAGGATGGAAATATCAAATGTACCACCACCAAGGTCGAACACTGCAATCTTCATATCTTTGTTTGCCTTGTCGATACCGTAGGCAAGTGCTGCGGCTGTTGGCTCGTTGACTATACGCTTAACCTCAAGACCTGCAATCTGTCCGGCTTCCTTGGTTGCCTGACGCTGTGAGTCGGAGAAGTAGGCTGGAACGGTGATGACTGCTTCAGTGATTTCCTGTCCGAGATAGTCCTCTGCTGTCTTCTTCATCTTCTGGAGAATCATTGCTGAAATCTCCTGTGGAGTGTAAAGGCGTCCGTCGATGTCGACACGTGGAGTATTGTTGTCGCCCTTCACTACTGAATAAGGCACACGCGATATTTCCTTCTGGACCTGGTCGTAGGTCTCGCCCATGAAACGCTTGATGGAGTATACTGTACGCTTCGGGTTGGTGATTGCCTGACGCTTGGCAGGGTCACCCACCTTACGTTCACCACCATCGACAAAGCCGACCACAGACGGAGTTGTACGCTTTCCTTCACTGTTTGCAATGACTACTGGTTCATTGCCTTCAAAGACTGAAACACATGAGTTTGTTGTTCCAAGGTCTATACCAATTATCTTTCCCATAATATTTAATGTTTTATTCGTTTTACAATTTTGTTTTGGTCCTGCCCTAGCTTCAGTTATACTGTCGCCCACCGGGCATCGAACACACTCTGCATAAAGCAAAATGAATGCCAACGGGAAATGACAGACATGACAGAAACTACGCATAATGAAAAAAAGGAGGAATTTCTGCCACATTGTCCGCTATCAAGGCTTCAAACTATGTGACAGGCCTCCCGGCATGGCAGGCCATAGGACCGGAGCCGAAAAGAAAGCACAGTCAGCTTTGGCTGAAACTGCAACGTTGCCTTATATGTAATAAGGTGTATATACGATAAGGTGTATCAGAAAGTCCGTTTCACGGCAATAAAGTACAAGAGTGACAGCCTTGAGAAAAATAATCATGAATAAGTTTGCTCGTCATATATTATTTTACTACCTTTGCAAAGGAAATTAAAATTGCAAAAACAGCACAGAACAGCAACAGATGATGAATATAAAGAAAGCAGCAGTACTGTTGGCATGCTTCGTTGCCTCATCGGTAGGGACATTCGTAAATGCCCAAAACGAGAAGGTAAATTACTTGTGGATTGTCGACACCTCAAGCGAAAAAGGCGGTAACATTTACATCGAGGGACTGCAGCACGCCATCGACACGTTCTACACCGAAGTGACCAAGACTGACGAGATTCACGCATACAGCTTTGCAAAATCGCTGTGCGAGAGAGAAGCGTTTGTCGGCGAGGACTTCAACAAATACAGTGACATGACACTCATGCTTGAGGGTCTGGACTCGCTCATATCACACACAAGGAGCCATTATGTGAGAGCGTTTATTCTGTCGGACTTCTTCAACGAAACCCCGCTGGCGGGTGACGTGCCAATCAATCCCCAAGGACTGAAGTATCTGCAGAGTCAGCTGATGTCAACCTGTGCAGAGAAGGACATAAGAATCTATCTGTTGGTAACTCCGCCATCAAGCCACTTCGGAGGCTATTCACTCAACCAGGTGAAAGAAATTCTGCCTGTCTACTGCACCGAATCGTTTGCCGTGACTCCCGACCAACGGACAGTGGACTATCTGATTAAAGCAGTGAAGGAGACAAACGAACTGAGGGGTGTAGGCACTGATGCCAAAGAAGATGGTACTCCCATCATCACCTACGTCATCCTATGCCTTTTCTTGGCAGTAATCGTTGGCACCATGCTTTATTTCTATGTAAACAAGAAGAAAACTACAAACTCAATCAACAACAATAACAACAACAACCCTAAACAAAAAAGGAAATGAAAGATTTATCAGTTTCAAATTGTATCAGCATAGGCGGGGAACAATTCAAGAAGTACGGACTGTCACTGGCAGCCATCTATTTTGGTTACTACGTTGTATACCAAATTCTGACAATGCCGCTCAATCTCGTCAGCACGTTTCAGCAGTACTATGTTGGTGGCTATGGTCCATATGGTAGTGAACCAATTACCATATTAACACAGCAAGGGACAAACGTCGGAATTATAATCGGCTGTTCATTGTTGGCAGCAGTGGTTGGATATGTCTTTCATTTTGGATTCTATGGAATTACCCTCCAACTCGCAAAGGGTACATTGTCTGCCGTTTCATTCAGCCCATTCAAGCGTCCTGTCATTGCGTATCTGAAGTTTTTCGCAGTAATGATTATTTGTAGTTTAGCCATTGGTGTGGGATGCTGCCTTTGCATAATCCCTGGCATTTACCTTGCCGTCAAGCTCAACTTTGCACCGATTTACATGGTTGACCATCCGGATGCAACCATCGAACAGGCACTGACTGCTGGATGGAGAATGTCAAAAGGAAACTTTTGGAGCATACTTGGACTGCTGGTAGCATTTATCGGCATCGTCTTCGTTGGATTCCTGTGCTGCTGCGTAGGTATATTCGCTGCCTGCCCATACATCTCCCTTATTGAATCAAACGCATACTATGAGTTGCTGGGCAATATTGAGCCAGACGGCTACAACCCGACAGACAACTACTCAAAAGAGGCGTACTAAGGAAAAATTCTGTTCGGAAGAGCAAACTAAGGAAAAGAACTGTTCGGAAGAGACAAACTAAAGAAACTACAAAATTCACTCTGACATGAAGAAACTGATATTCGGCTTGGCTTCACTGCTGTGTATCTTCACCGCATGCAACGGACAGACTGGGGAGAAAGAGACTGAAGTGATGTTGGAAACAAACATGGGCAACATTCGCATCAAACTCTACAACGACACCCCTATCCATCGTGACAACTTTATCAACAACGTGAAGGCAGGGAAATACGACAATTGCACCTGGCACCGAATCATACGCAACTTCATGATTCAGACTGGAGAACAGCCAGTAAGCACCAATGCCAATGGCGACACACTGCAGACAGATCCCTACGAATGGATTCAGGCAGAGATAGTCTACCCCACCCACTTCCACAAGCGCGGAATGGTGGCAGCTGCACGTGAAGGCGACGACATCAACCCACAGAAGATGTCCGACCCAATACAGTTCTACATCGTAACCGGCAGAACCTATGTAGACGATGGACTCAACGAACTGGAAACGGCAAGGACACAGCAGGCAGTAGCAACACTATACAACCAGAAGATGACAAAGAATGCCGACAAACTGGAGGCAATGCGCAAGGAGCGTGACGCCAATGGAGTAAGCAGTCTGCTGGAGAAACTGCTGGACGAGGCAAAATTTGAAGTGTCGGAAAATCCTCCTGCTCCTTACAACAAGGAACAACGCAGGGCTTACAGAACTATAGGCGGTGCACCATGGCTCGACGGTGAATACACCGTGTTTGGAGAAGTTGTGGAAGGAATGAAAACAGTGCTCGCAATAGAACGGGTGAAAACTGATGCCAACGACCGTCCACTCACCGATGTGAAGGTTGTGAAAGCATATGTAGTGGAATAAAGCTACATTTGTCAAAGCCGATTCTGCATCTCTCTACGAAAGTAAAATAGCCCCTACAAATTAAATTGTGGGGGCTAATTTATTGTAACTTATGGATTTCACTGCAAGAAACCATCAGAAGCATTCATAACATAAAATCACTGCAAAAATCCAGCATAAAGATTTATTGCAAAGGTTCACAGAGAAAGCTCACCGCAAAGGTCTACTACAAAGGCTCACTGCAAAGGCTTGAACATTGCGAACTCACCCTGCGGTTTCAAAGTCAGATTTATATATTTCTTTGACACCGGATGAACGAACTCCATGGAATGAGCCTGCAGACTTATGTCATCATTGGGATTGCTCCGCTTAGCTCCATACTTTAGATCGCCTTTTATCGGGCACCCCATCTTTGCCAACTGACAACGAATCTGATGATGACGTCCTGTCTTCAGGTCCACCTCCAGAAGGAAATAGTTGTCCGACTTGCCAATGACTTTGTAATCAAGGATGGCAAGCTTGGAATGCGGAACTTCGCGGTCGTAAGCATATGACTTGTTCTGTTTCTCATTGCGCACCAACCAATGCTCTAGATGTCCCTCGAGTTGGGAAGGACAGTTCTTGGTGATTGCCCAGTAAGTCTTGTGGACTTCTCCGTCGGCAAACATCTTGTTGAGCCGTGCCAAGGCCTTGCTTGTACGTGCAAACATGACAAGACCGCTCACAGGACGGTCGAGCCTATGGACAACACCAAGGAAGACCTCACCAGGTTTGGCGTAGGCTTCCTTGATATATTGTTTCACCATATCGCACAATGGAGTATCTCCAGTCTTGTCGCCCTGTACTATTTCTCCACTTTGCTTTGAAACGACAATGATGTGATTGTCCTCATAGACTATATTCACGAGTTTATGACATTTATAAGTTTCACTGAAGGTTCAACAAATTGCAACCGTCAGTTCTACATTTCTTCTTAAGTAGCGTTTGGTTGATTCCAATTACATGTTCATACCGCCGTCAATCTGGATAACCTGTCCAGATACGTAGCTTGACATGTCGGAAGCAAGGAAGAGGCAAACATTTGCAATATCCTCAACCTGACCGCCACGGCGAAGTGGAATCTTCTTCATCCAATCAGCACGAATCTCTTCAGGCAGCTGAGCAGTCATTGCAGTCTCGATGAATCCAGGAGCAACAGCGTTGGCACGAACACCCTTTGGACCAAGTTCTTGAGCGATTGACTTTGCAAGACCAATCATACCTGCCTTTGATGCAGAATAGTTGCACTGACCAGCGTTGCCATGAACACCTACAACACTCGACATGTTGATGATTGAACCTTTGCGCTGACGCAACATGATTGGAGAACAAGCATGGATGAAGTTGAATGCTGACTTCAAGTTCACATTGAGCACTGCATCCCACTGCTGCTCAGACATACGAAGCATAAGTCCGTCCTTGGTGATACCGGCATTGTTGACAAGAATATCGATAGATCCGAAATCCCCATGAATCTTCTTTACTACAGCGTCGGTCTCGACAAAGTCAGCCGCATTGCCTGCATAAGCACGGCAAGTGACGCCAAGAGCCTCGATTTCCTTACGGGTAGCCTCAAGTCCGGCTGCCATATCATCGTTAAGAACCAAATCAGTGAATGCGATGTTTGCACCTTCAGAAGCGAACTTCATCGCTACTGCTTTTCCAATACCACGGGCAGCACCTGTTATGAGGGCTGTCTTACCAGTTAATAATCCCATTTTATATTATTATTTAGTTATGAAAATCAATATATATATCAGTCACGAGATTCAATATCTGTAATCTCTTCTGTATGAATCATTGCCCATAGCCCTATTGACCATACGGAACACGTAAGGATAAAGGTCTTCGGGCGAATCCACACCAATACGCCCGTAGATGTACGGCACTTCGCAGCCCATCAGGCAGTAGTGGGTGATCAATGCAGTGAGCTTCACGTTGCGGATATTGAACACACCCTTGTCGTTGCCCTCATTCATGACCCTGCGGAATATGATTATCTCGCTTCGGTCGAAATTTTTCCTCACACTTGCCACTTTCCATGAATCACGGAAGAACTCGGCACGAAGGTTTCCATTGCGCGACACTGTTTCCTTGACGAACTCCAGATGGGCGAAAAACAACTTCACCATCTTCTTCTCAGGCGACATCTCCTGACGAGCCACCTCTTCCATTCGATTTGTCAAACGGTCGAGCTCACTCTGAATCACTGCAAAATAGATTTCTTCTTTACTGCTGAAATAAGTGTAAAGGGTACGACGGCCCTTGCCTGAGGCTTGAGCTATCTCATTCATCATCGTTGCCTCGAAGCCATTCTTGGCAAACAACTGTCTAGCCGTGTCTACTAATAAACTACGAGTTTTCTGCATTGTTCTACAATTTTACGATACAAAATTAGCACAAATACTTCGAACGACAAAATATTTTTGCACTCTATTTCAAAGAAAATACATAAAGCATTACAAACCAAAGTATTATTCATCGCACACTTTTCACTATAGATGCAGAAGAGAAAATGTTGTGTGCAACGGGCTAAGGCCTACCCAAAGAGTTCGCGCAAGGCTTCCTCTACCCTTCTCACCCCTTTGACCTCAATTGCCATTTTGTCGGTATCAGTACTTCCCATGTTCGATGCCGGGATGAGGATGCGACGGAAACCGAGCTTTTCAGCCTCTGCAACTCTCTGCACAATCCTGCTGACAGGACGAATCTCGCCACTCAGTCCCACTTCTCCAGCCATACACACATCACGTTCTATCCCTGTGTCCACATTGCTCGACAGGACGGCTGCTATCACGCTCAAATCGATGGCAGGGTCAGTGACCCGTATGCCTCCGGCAATGTTGAGATAGACATCTTTCTGTCCAAGTTTGAAACCCACACGTTTCTCAAGCACAGCCAACAGCATATTCAGACGGCGCAGGTCGAAGCCTGTGGCTGAGCGCTGGGGAGTACCATAAGCAGCAGTACTGACCAATGCCTGAGTCTCAATCAAAAGAGGGCGCACTCCTTCGATGGCAGATGCAATGGCAACTCCGCTCAAACCTTCGCTGTCCCTCACGTCTGAAAGCAACAGTTCTGAAGGATTGGACACCTGTCGCAGTCCGTTCTGCACCATCTCATAAATTCCCAGTTCGGCAGTGCTTCCGAAGCGGTTCTTGATGGCACGCACAATGCGATACATGTAATGGCGGTCGCCCTCAAACTGAAGCACGGTGTCAACCATGTGTTCCAATATCTTCGGACCTGCTATCGAGCCCTCCTTATTTATATGTCCGATGAGAATGACCGGGATGTTGCTTTCCTTGGCAAACTTCAGGAGCAAAGCAGCACACTCCCGTATCTGGCTGACACTGCCCGGACTACTCTCCACATCTTCGGTTGCCATGGTTTGGATGGAGTCAATTACCACCAAATCGGGACCGACGCTCTTTATGTGTTCGAATACGCGCTCAATCATAACCTCGCACACCACCTGGCAGTCGCACAGCGGTTGCTTGTCGCCACTGTTCACACTCTCAAGTATGCGGTCAGCACGCATCTTAAGTTGCCTTGCACTCTCCTCACCACTCACATAAAGCACTTTCATACCTGTAAGGTGAAGTACGGTCTGCAAGACAAGCGTGGACTTTCCGATGCCCGGTTCACCGCCAAGCAAAGTGAGGGAACCGGGAACAAGTCCGCCTCCCAACACGCGGTTGAGTTCTCCGTCGCGCATATTGATGCGTTCTTCTTCCTTCACCTCAATCTGACTCATGGATATAGGGCTCGACTTAGACATGAGGCTGAACTCGGAAGAGGCCTCACCTGCCTTGTTCTTCTTTCCAACCTTCTGTTCCACAAAAGTGTTCCACTCGCCACATGCCGGGCAACGCCCAATCCATTTGGGAGAATCATATCCGCACGACGTGCATACATATGCTATTTTTTCTTTTGCCATATCTTTGTCTTCTCTTCTTCGTTATCCCTAAACTCGGGCTCTGTTCCACTTAAACTCAGCCTTCTGTTATCCCTAAACCCGGTCTCTGTCGAGACGTCCGCTTTGCTTCTCAATATCGGGAGGTTTTATAATATCACCCTTTAACTCTATAAGTTACCTATCAACTCCACAAGCCCATGCTCGACAATTCCACAAATTAATGTTCGCCAACTCCACAAGCCACCGTCCCTTCCCTTAGAATGGGTAGCCAACGGCAAAATGCAGTCCGAGACTATCCTTGAACTTAAGGATATTGAAGTAGCAGTCCTTTCCTGTGTCGTAAGGCGAATGAAGTCCGATTCCCAAGTCGAGACGCAACACGAGATATTCCATATCATAGCGGAATCCGAATCCGGTGCCAAGTGCCACACTCTTCAGGAAGTTGCCACAGCCTATATCACCAGACTTATGCGAATCGGACTGTTTGATCAACCATACATTGCCTGCATCAACGAACAAGGCTCCGAAGAGATTGCTTACCAAGTTGAAACGATATTCAATGTTTGCCTCCAGTTTCAAGTCGCCTGCCTGATCGAGGTATGTACCCCGTCCTTCAGAATCAAAGTACATTCCTGGACCAATGCTGCGTGCAGCAAAGGCTCTTATGTCGTTGGCACCGCCGGCATAGAACAACTCACTGTAAGGAGCAACTGAACTGTTGCCATAACTCCACAAGACACCAGCAAACAGACGGGTTGCTATAAGGCTCTTGTCCGTGAGACGGAACTTATTTCTCAAGTCCATTGTCAGTTTCAGGAATTGCGAATAAGGGGAACTGAATATCTTCTTCCCCTCATCATTGAACTTGTTGCCGAACAAGGTACTGACACCACAGATTATGTTGCCGGACTCTTTCACCGACAATTCCAGCCATGTGGTGTTCCTCAACTGAGTATTCCAACTGTTGTCGAACGTAAGAGTGTATTGCATTGCTGGAATGAACTGGTCCTGAAGGCTGACCAGTAAGGCTGAATTGTTTGCTGCAATGGAGTCGAACTTTGCTGTGGTGTGTTCGAGGCGGTCATACGTTATTGACAGAGGTGTAAACTTATGGGTAAACGGCTCTGATGTCTGGAATGAATAGGTTGCCTCGGCATTGAACGAGAGCAGACGATAATAGCCAGAGCGGTTAAGATGGTCGAAATCGAACTTAAACAAGGTTGATGCCGGATACTTGAATCTCTTGGTACTCAACCCAGGGAACACAAGCCAGGGGTAAGTGACAGACAAGCCGCCGCCTGCATCATATGAGTTTATCTGGTCCGAACCACTGGCACTGCTCTTGTTCCCGGTCTGCCATTCGTACGACCCGTTCAGAGTGACCGACAGGGTTTCTCCATGGCCAAAGGCATTTCGTTTCGACAAAGTGGCTTTAGCATTCGGTCCTATCTGCGAATTGCTCTTTTGGGTAAGGCTGAAGTCAAACTCCACTTCAATAGGCTGGTCGAGTGCCACATCGAGCCTTACATCCAGTGTGTCACATGAAGATGTGGTGTCGCGTGGAGTGCAGGCAAACTGCAGTTGTGAGAACATCTGCATATTGCTGAGGTTCGACAAGGTCTCGCTCATCTTCGCCTCACTGTAAGGCTGCTTTTTCCAAAAGCGGAAATTGCGAAATATGGTGGTAGGGCTTATCGGACATTTGTCGCCAGTCCATGCCACCTTCAGTCCTCTCATATCCATGGAGTCAGTGAATGTCTGCAGAGCATTGTTGCTGCCGTTGCCGGCTTGTCTGCCACGGATATATGCACTTATCTTTCCGACATACCATTTATGATTTGCCTTGGCAGGTGTTTCCGGGTCTTGCATGACCAGCAGCTTCACCCGCTGGGGCATGAGCATGGAGTCGGCATAGTACTTGATGTAGTCCGACCGATAGTAATAGAAGCCGTTGTCGCGCAAGAGATTTGTCACCCTGTCTTTCTCCGACTGCAAATCCACAATGCTGAATGCATCGTCCTGATGCAGATAGGTGTCGCCGGTCGTTGACTTTATCAGACTGTCCTGCGCATTGGGGAATGCGTAACGGATGGAATCGAGCAGGTAAGGATCTCCCAATTTGATATTATACTGTATCTTTGCCTTCTTGGGGTTTGACTGCTTCAGAATGTCGTAGTCCACATATCCCTGGAAATAGCCATAGTTCTGCAGCGTGTTAGTTGCCACCTTCACACGAGTGTCGGGATTGACCATCGTCAGTGTGACAGGTGTGGTTGCGAAAGTGTTGAACAGCCATTTGTTGAAGCCGTTCTTTTGGTTGTTCACCAGTCCGTTGTAGAACCACAGACCGACAGGCACGGGAAAACGCATGGACGAGCTGCCCATGAAGGAGTTGTTGGGAGCGTAAGCCAGTGCTGCCTCGACTTCAGTCAGAGCCACACTCTCGGCATAAGTGTTCTTCTTGCCGTCCACCTTTATCTTCTTGATACCCGTGTACAGCACTTCGTCTTCCTGCAGCCCACTGGTAGTGGAGCAAGCGCATATTGTCAGAACCAGACACACCGTCAGTATACAGTCACTTATTGTCCTTGCCATCCTTTTTCTTCTTCCAAATAAATAAATCAGTGATACTATCCAGTTTCTTGCGGAGAACAATACCCGCACCATTCTCCGTCAGTTCGCCTTCCACCAAATTGTCGTAGTTCTTGTCGTGGAACAGTCGGATGTATTGAGTACCTCCGTCATTGAGTCGCCATTCGAGTGAGACATCGTCGATATATGCGCCTGACTCATTGCCGTTCTTGTTGCCGTCGGCATTTATGCGTCCTCCGACAACCACGTTCAGTCGGTCGCTGAAGAAACGTCGGGTGAATTTGAACGAATAGTCGGTACGTGTGGTGCCGTCGTCACGCTTGGTCTGCTCCATGCCCACCGACATGTCAATCTTCGTTGCCGTACTTATCGCCTTGCCTGCAATATTGTTGATTTCTGTCTGCAGGAAGTTGTTGAGGGCATTCGATGTACTGAAGCCCGACTGGTTGGTGCTTGAGAGGTACATTCCCGTTGCAAGCAGAGCCACTGCCAGTTTGTTCTTTTCTTCCGATGTCATGCCGGCAAGTTCGTTTCTCACCGTAATGTCCTCGGGAGCATCAATGGTGAACTCAAGTCCCATGTTCTCGAGGGTGTTGGTTATCTTCAGTCCTACATTGAAGAGCACTGTGCGGCTTGAACCGTCGGCATTGCTCACACTGGCTTTCGTCTGTTCCGTTGCTGTGATGTTCATTGTCGGGTTGGCAGGCTTGCCAGTGAATTCTATGTAGCATCCCTTCTCGATGGTGAAGGTCTTGAGCGGAATGACTGGAAGGGTGTATTTCATCTCGCCTTCGTTCAGCGTATAGCGCCCAAGGAGGTTGAACACTCCCTCCGGTGTGTAGGTCATGGTCAGAGTTCCCCCACCCTGCACGTTCACGTAACTCTGTTTGTCGGCAGAAAACTCACAGCGCATCTTCGCTCCGTCTTCAATTTCCAATCGCACAATCATGTCGATTCCCATGAACGTGCGTGGTTCCACTGCCCCTTCTGATGGCGGAGCCGAGAAATCGACGAAGGTGACGATGTCATCGAGTCGGTAGTCAATGGTCAACGGAGTGTTCGTCATAACATACGTAATGTCAGTGCTCTTGAGCACGTTTATCAGTCCGCGAATCTTCAGGTCGTCGGTCGTTCCGTTCACACGGGCAAGAAAGTCGCCGTACAACTTACCGAAGAGTGCAGTCTTGCTGGTGCGCTCTGCATCAAACACGAGGAAGTTCTGTCCGTAAAGGCTTAGGTTCATCTTTATCTCGTTGAAGTCCTTGAAGTCTACGGAGCCGTTCACCGTAAGAGGAGTTTCTCCTGCACCGTATATCCTTATTGTGTCGAGGTTTACACAACTGTTGTTGAACAGCAGATTGTCGTCTTCCACTGCCAAGTCGAATGAATAGATGTCGCTTGCCACATGGACATTGTCGGTTGAAATGAATCCGTTGACCAGCAGCGAATCAATCTTTCCGGTGGCAGTGACCATTCCTCCGAGATAGCCACTCAGTGCAAACACAGGATCGTCCATGAAGGCATTTGCCATCGAAAGCGGCAGATGTTCGAGCATTGCCGATGCATTCAGGTAGTCAGTACCCTTCACATTGTAGTCACCCTTTATTGTCGCCACGTGTTCTTCGTCCTTGAACAGCATGGCATTTATGTCGTGTCCGGCATCGCCTGTCGGCTGATAGTTGAGCACGGTCATGATGTTACCCATTTTCGTTCCTTCGTAAGTAAAGTTGTCGGCTGCCACAAGTCCGTTGACCGTATATCCCTGCGCTGTCTGTATATAGTTGGCATCTACTTCGAGGAGTCCCGTCATCCTCGGGATGAACGGCATCACTGTCAGTAGTCCCTCGACGTCCACGTTCTTCACCACTGCCTCTATGTTCTGGAGTTGTGAATCCACCGGGTTGGCATAAAACGAGATGGAGCAACTGTCTTTGGTTGAGTACATGATCACGTCGGCAAACACTTTCTCGCCGTTATGTATGTCGATGTAGTTGTTCTCGTTCAGATCAAACGGTGTGTAGGCAATGATTGGCTGCTGCGGATAGAGCGAAACATGAAAGACTGAATCACTCTGCACTTCGGCTTTCAGTCCGAGGTCAATACCCTTCACCTTCATGTCGTTCATATAAGTAAGGCGTACATCGGCATTGCGTGGCGAGATATATCCGTTGAGCGTTGCTGTGAAGGCTGCGCAGAGGTCTTGGTCGGGACAATCCACGGTTGCGTTGAACGTGATCTGCGATGTGTCCTGGTTGATGTCGAACATGAAGGTGTCGACTCTGATTGAGTCTTTCTTGAAGTTGTAGGCATAGAGGTTGCCCAGCAGTCCGCTGTCGGGTGAAGTAATGAGGTTTGCGTCTATCTTGTCGAACCGTATGCCCTGCAAAGCCAGGAACTTGCTTATCGGGTTCTTGTTGCCTATGTTTGCCTTGAGCGATGTCAGCGGCATCATCTGCCGCAGGTGGTCGAGGTCGAGGGTATGGTTCTGCAACTGGTTGACTGTTGTCTCTCCTATCTTGGTAAAATCATCGATGAGGGCAAAAAGGTTTCGTGGCGAATGGAGGTCGAAGTCGAAGTCGCTTGTCTTCAGATTGATGTTCGTAGTGTCTGCAGTACTCTGTGCGTACAGATTGAATTTTTCGGTGACGAGGCTGTCTTCTTTGTAAGCCACTTCCACACCGTCTACCACTGCATCGAGCAAGAACATGTTGCCGAAGTTGCTGTTGGCTTTGAAGTCACCGTGTGTGGCATGGATGGTGAGTGGATCGTCGCTCAGTCCCAGCGCCTGGATGTCGGCAAACGGAAGGTCGATGGTCATGGTGCCGTCAATGCCTTTGTTGTTTATGGTGCCGTCTACGGTGAACGAACCTTCGATCCGCTCATCGTGGAAGCCGAGGCCAGCAATCACGCTTTGGTTGGCAAGCGTCAGTG
>CAVHYP010000006.1:54086-65612 GCA_963640465.1 Bacteroidaceae bacterium
CGTCAGTGTTCCTTCTGTTCCGTTGAGGTTGTAGGGTCCGAATCCCACATGCTTTATCTCAATGGTTACATCCGAATGGGTGGCAGGTGAATCGAAGTCGAAGCCCTGGCCTCTTGCCACGACATGTCCGGTGGCAGAGCACGAGTCGGTCATCGGCACGAAGGCGTCTATCGCAAGGCGGTCAGCAACAAGGTCCACATCATATCGGTCGTTGTTCATGTTGTAGTCTGCCTTCAGCGCGGCCGATGATTTTCCGTAGGCAAGGTTCACGTCGGCAAGCAGACGGTTGTCGGTCATCGACACGTCGCCTTTCACTCTCATCCCTGCAGGAATCCTGAACGAAGAAGCGATGTCAGCTGGCAGCAGTCCGTTGACGAACGCAAGGTTGTCTCCCCGTGCCTTCATGTGGGTCTGTATGCTGATATTTCCGCTGGGATCTGTGAGATTCTCGAGCACAAGGTCACCGATCATGCTGAATGCGCCGTCCATGTCTACCTGGAGATACGGCACGTAGAGTTGCTGCATGTTTCCATTGGCGGCGAGAGCCACCTTCATTGGTTTGGCTGGCCACGATTTGCCGAATGACTGCATCATATCGGCAGTGAACGGCAGTATGTCGGCTTTGCCCACTATTCCGGCGACACTGACGGAGAGTTGTCCCGGGTCAACGTCGTTGAACGCAGTCAAGTCCATCTTCATGTCGAGACTGATGTCGGATTCCGCAGAGATCAGACTGAAATGTTCAAGGCTCAGACTCGTGCTGTCCATTCTGTAGACACCCGATGCCGACTGCAGCGCAAGTCCGCTGCGATCCGCCCCTGCAAGCGAGTTTATGCCGACGTAGAGGTTGCCCGATGCCAAGTACGACAGCGAGTCGATTGTTGCAGTCACATGACTGAGATTGATGTGGTTGGCATCGAAACCCTCAAGCGGAGCCGAATGTCCGATATTGTAGTTGATATCCGAGTCAGTGAATTTCAGAGGCTTGACATAGTAGTTTCCGGCTTCTATATTGAGCAGGCAGGCGAGGTCCGCCTTTGCGAAATGGGTGCTCACACTCATGCTGTCGGCACTGGGTGCAAGGTTGAGGTTGAGTGCCACATCGTCGAGCGTCAATTTTCTGAAATCCATTGTCCGGAGGAAAGAGGTTTCCTCGCTGGTGGTGTCCTCTGACACACTGTCAGCCAGCGTGATGGTAAGTTCCGAATTGGCGAGCGAAAGTGAGGGATATGTCATATTGCCTTCGTTCAGCAGGAAGGAGATGTCGTTCGCGCGGAGTTCCCCGATATGTCCTTTCATTGCAAGGGCTTCCACCATATCCTTTGTGTCGACCGTGGCGTTGTTCAGTGTCACCTCATTCACCACCACCTCGCCATGCAGCAGTGGCATCATCTCGGCATCGACCACGAGTTCGTCTACGGCAAGCAGGATGTCACTGTCCTGCATAGCCTTCACTCCCCCCATCGACAGGTCGAGCGGAAACTTCAGCAACACGCGGCCCACGCTTATCTGCATACCCGTGGATTGGCTCAAGTAGTCGGCTGTCAGATCAACTGCCCATTTCTGTATTGGCGGAATGTAGAGGGCAATGAACAACAAGACAACGAGGATGAATGGTGAAGCAATCACCCATCCCGTAATCGTCAAAACCTTGCGAGAATTCTTGTCCATGCCTTGTCTGCCCTTGTCCTACCTTCATTTAATAGGATACAAAAATAAATCGTTTTCTCCACTCCACAAAATAAATCGGTCATTTTCAGTCGAAAGATGGCATGAAACACTGCCAACGTAGGATTTTTGCCTTTTGGCAGGGCAAATTCGGCATCATCAACAAATGGAAGGACAAAGCAAGACGAATGATAAGACTATACTTCATGAATGATGGCAAAAGCCTTTATGAACAATGGGACGACCAAAACAAGCGGACGCATCGCTCAAGACAAGCGGACGTATCATCCAAGACAACCAGACGTATCACCCAAGACAAGCGGACGTATCATTCGATACGAACGGTCGCATAAGACGACTTGAAATGATGTTCTTGCCTTTAGGCTGTAACAATCTGCTATCCAAACAATTTCTTGTATTCCCACTCAAAGTTTGGAGTGAACACACCCTTGCCAAGGTTGTCGAGTATTTCCTGTCGTGTCCAGAACCTACCGCCCGAGAGTTCACTCTCATTCGGATGTATCTCACCATCGTACACCATCCGATGCGGATAAACCAGTTCCTTCTCCCTCTCGCTCTCGAAGACATAAGGCTCCAGCTGCTCGGGATTTTCCACCTCGATTCCCAGCTCTTCCCTCACCTCACGCTCAAGCGCCATGCCAACGTTTTCGCCCAGATCCACATGACCTCCACACGCCGTATCCCATTTGCCAGGCTGTATGTCCTTCCATTCCGGTCGTCGCTGCAGATAGAGTTCGCCCTTGCTGTTGAACACATGGAGATGAACCACCGGATGCAGAACCTTGCTTCCGCTGTGCGCCTCTCCCCTACTTACCGCTCCCAGGATTGACCCATCCTCGTCTACCACCGGGAACATCTCCTCATTGTTGTCTCTCATCTCTTTCATCTGTCTTGCTGTTGAAAATAGCTTGCCCTATCGCTGGAA
Organism: Bacteroidaceae bacterium; assembly: GCA_963640465.1. GTDB lineage: Bacteria > Bacteroidota > Bacteroidia > Bacteroidales > Bacteroidaceae > Colivivens. Next base: position 56,701 of record CAVHYP010000006.1, read on the forward strand.
ACAAGCTGTCTTGTCATTGAAAACAGCTTGCCTTGCCATTAGAAACAAGCCGTCTTGCCATTAGCAAATAAAAAAGGACACTGAACAGTCCGAAAACCATAACAGTGTCCAAAGGGTTGGTGGTTGCGGAGATCGGACTCGAACCAATGACCTCCAGGTTATGAGCCTGGCGAGCTACCAACTGCTACCACTCCGCGATATAAATCAAGTCATTTCTGATTTGCGACTGCAAAGTTATAACAAACTTTTCATTCCACCAAACATTTTCCCGAAAAATATGCATAATTAGTCGAAGAACGTTCCGTGAACGCAGATTTCAGACACGATTGAGGGCAACTGCAGCACCCGAACACCATAATCCGCCCTATTTGTCATGCCTGGCATTTGGCACAAAATTTGCAGTCACACAGTTGAAACATAAAAAAAGGAGACTAAGATGGCAAAGTTCATAGATTACTATAAAATAATGGGTGTTCCCAAAGACATCCCACAGTTAGAGATAAAGGCTGCCTACAGAAAACGCAGCAAGCAGTTTCATCCCGACCTGCACCCCGACGACCCGAAGGCAAAGGCAAAGTTCCAGTTGCTGAACGAAGCCTACGAAGTACTGAACGACCCCGACAAGCGTGCACGCTACGACCAATATGGCGAGAACTGGGACAAGATCAACAACCAGGGATTCGGAGGTCAGACAGGCGGCGACCCGTTCGGTGGCGGATTCAATCCGTTCGGTGGCGGCAGCGGCAATCCGTTTGGCGCAGGAGCGAACGGCAGCAACTGCGAGTTCCATTTCCAGGGAGGCGAAGGATTCTCCGACTTCTTCTCACAGATGTTCGGTAGAGGATTCAACAGAGGACGGGGCACACGCAGCAGGACCGCTGAAGCACCGGCAACGGAGAGCCAATCCAGCATCGATGTCGACATGTACACAGCCATCCTCGGAGGCGAAGTATACATCCAGTCCGACACCGAGAAACTCAAACTGAAACTGAAGCCCGGCACCCAACCCGGACAGAAGATGCGGCTGAAAGGCAAAGGCACGAACGGAAGCGACCTTATCCTGACCATCAACGTAAAACTGCCGACCAACCTTTCTGACCGTCAGCGCCAACTCCTCATGGAAATGAGAAACGCATGAGCACAGGAATAAGAGACAACCATTTTAGGAGAGGCTCCCCCTTGTTATGTTTGTTCGTTCGAACGTAAATTCGCTTTAGGATAGGAGTCAGCTCTCTCCGAGAGCGTAGACGGTGACGCTCGAGCGCAGCTCGCAATGTTTGCAATGCACTTGCTTTACAGCCCACCAATTCCAACGCTTGCTTTAACGCTCTCGGAGAGAGCTAGCTCCTAGCGCTTGTCGAGCGCTTGTGCTTCTATCTGTCATTCACCCACCCCATATGGATGGATTCTAGCATTCTCGCCCTACATTACATCGAGTAGGAGGAAAACGAAGTAGTTTTCTTCCTACATTACTTCCAACAGGTGTTCCTTGTCGAATGGAACTTCTACGATGTTGTCTTCGCTCATCCACATGAAAGTCTGCACTCCCTCATACCATTCGGTTTCCGACCTATCTCTTTGAGGGCAGTCATTAGCATAAGCTGATGTTTTCTGCATTCGTTCTTTCATACGGTAAGGCTCAATTACTATCGTTTAATTGTTAGGTTCGGTCCTTCGTGTGGCGTTACCGACCACCGCACTACTATGACCTCGGCAGACTTCTCACGGCAAGCTTTACTCCATGATTTTCGTAAAGGCAACTATTCATCATGTCCGTGAGACCTCCTCGGATAAGCGCATTGTCTTTCCATCTTATGCCTATTTCATTCACACCGACCATTCCGAATAGCTATAGGACTTTGATTTGTTGTACAATCTCATCCATGATCATATGCCTTGTATGAAGTTTCTGTTCGTTAAACCAGATGTTTGCCGCCAGCTTCTTTCAGATTCCACCTCGCGATAGACACCCTTGCTCTTGGCTATGTAATTCCCGCTATTAGGGCTTGTTCGGGACTTTCACCCGTTAGACAATGCTCATGCCGAGCATACAACAAAAAAAAGGTGTATCTAACTATGCAGATACACCTTTTTTTGTTGTCAACCTTTAGATTAATTGTTTTCCGGACGGAGCTGACGTACAACGACTGCTGTGCGCCACATCTCTGAATCGCGCATTGCTGCAAGTTCTTTCTCAAGACCAACACGATAGTCGGGCTTTGAGTTGGAGTCGATTGAGATCTGTGCTTCGTTGCCACACTTTACAGAATCATAGAGTTTCTGCATGACTGGCTTGATGGCATCGTGGAAACGTGGAGCCCAATCCAATGCACCACGCTGTGCTGTTGTTGAACAGTTGGCATACATCCAATCCATTCCCTTTGCTGCGAACAATGGCATGAGTGACTGTGTGAGTTCCTCAACTGTCTCGTTGAATGCCTCTGATGGTGTGTGACCATTTTCGCGGAGTGTCTCGTACTGCGCTGAGAGCAAGCCCTGAATAGCACCCATGAGTGAACCGCGCTCACCTGTGAGGTCGGATGTTGCCTCGCGCTGGAATGTAGTCTCGAACAAGTAACCTGAACCGATACCGATGCCGAGTGCAAGTGTGCGGTCTATTGCATGACCTGTTGCATCCTGGTAGACTGCGTATGATGAGTTCAGACCTCTGCCCTCGAGGAACATTGTACGGAGAGAAGTACCAGAACCCTTTGGTGCAACCATGATTACATCGATGTCCTTTGGAGGAACCACGCCTGTGCGGTCATTCCAAGTGATGGCGAATCCATGAGAGAAGTAGAGTGCCTTGCCTGCTGTCAAGTATGGCTTGATGGTTGGCCATACTGACATTACTGCTGCATCAGAGAGGAGACACATGATGATTGTACCTTTTTCTGCTGCCTCTTCAATTGAGAACAGTGTCTCGCCTGGAACCCATCCGTCTGCTTTAGCTTTCTCGAATGTCTTGCCCTGACGCTGGCCTACAATAACATTGAATCCATTATCACGAAGGTTGCACGACTGACCAGGACCCTGTACGCCGTAGCCAAGTACTGCAATGGTTTCATTCTTCAAAATCTCACGAGCTTTCTCAAGAGGAAACTCTTCACGGGTCATCACTTCTTCGATGACACCGCCAAAATTCATTTTTGCCATAATTAAATCCTTTCTTTTTTGTATTTAATTGAATATCTGTTTTCTATTTGTTTCTCATTGCCTCACGCATTGCAAGATAGGCATCGAGGCGTTCTTCGGTACTCTTTGTGATGCATATTCTTCCCGAACGCACGAACTGCAGAACTGCTCCCTGTTCGTTCAGTGCATTGTAGAGCGAGAGGATTTCTTTTGTCACTCCGGTTTTTTCTGCTGTTGCATAGACGGGATTGACTTCGACGATATGAGCATTGTGCTGGCGTATCATCTTCGATACGTTATCGTTGCTCAACATCACCGGGGTTGATATCTTCAGGAGTGATGTCTCTATGATGAATATCTCATCGTCGGTGTAGTAGTTTGCTTGCAACACATCGATGCGCTTCTCCATCTGCTTTGTGAGCTGGCGAGCCATGCGTTCTGTGCAATAGCAGGTGGCAGTGAACTTGTGCACTCCTTTTGTACTTGATGCACAGACATTGATGGTCTCGATGTTGATTTGGCGACGGGTGAAAATGGCTGATATCTGTGACAGCAATCCGGGGGTATTCTCTGAGTATATCAAGATTGTGTAAAGTCGTTCACACTGCTCTAAATCTTTCTCTTCCAAATTATTGCATTTACCGCAAACATTACAATCATTACTATTCATGATAACTGACTAATTGTATAGATTTTATTGAGGGGTTTAACTTAGAGTTCCAAAATCATATCGTCGACATTTGCACCAGGAGGGGTCATAGGAAGCACATTATCTTCCTCGAGAACCGCGCACTGCAGGAGATATGGTCCGTCGGTTGACAGCATCCGTTCAATTGCCCCTTCCAGTTTGTCATGTTCTATCACTGTCTCTGACGGTATACCATATGCCTTGGCTATGAGTTCATAGTCGGGGTTCATCATCGGAGTGAATGAATAGCGGCGCTTGAAGAACATTGCCTGCCACTGGCGCACATTTCCAAGGTAGTTGTTGTTGAGCAGAATTATCTTCACCGGTGAGTGCTGCTCCATGATGGTCCCGAGCTCCTGGATTGTCATCTGCAGACCGCCGTCACCCACAAACAGGCACACTGTGCGGTCGGGAGCACCGAATGTGGCTCCTATTGCTGCAGGAAGGCCAAATCCCATAGTTCCGCATCCGCCGGAAGTGACTACACTGTGTCCTTTAGTGAACTTGAAGTAGCGGCAACCGAACATCTGGTTCTGGCCTACATCGGTGACGAGCACTGCCTCGTTCTTCGATGCCTCGCTCACCTTGTGTACAACCTCAGCCATAAGCAACGGTCCTTCGGTAGGATTGATTGCCTTGTTGATGACCTTGTCGAATTCTTTCTGGGCATAAGGCTTGAACGAATCAATCCATTCTGTATGCTTGGTCTTGTGAACCCGTCTGGTGACTTCACTCAAAGTCATCTTGCAATCGCCCACTACTGCCAATGTGGTCTTCACATTCTTGTCAATCTCGCTTGGGTCGATATCGAAGTGCAGCACTTTTGCCTGTTTGGCATATGTATTGAGGTTGCCTGTAATACGGTCGTCGAAACGCATGCCAACAGCGATGAGCAGGTCGCATTCGTTCGTCTTGACGTTTGGTCCGAGGTTTCCGTGCATTCCCAACATTCCCACATTGAGCGGATGGTCGGAAGGAAGATCGGACAGTCCGAGAAGAGTGCATCCCACTGGGATGTCTGCCTTCTCAACGAGTTCAAGGAGTTCCGCATGCGCATTACCGAGTTCAACTCCCTGTCCTGCAAGCAACAATGGCTTATCGGCATGGTTGATGAGCGATGCAGCCTGTTCGATTGCGTCCTTGTCAATGATGGGCACTGGCTGATAGCTGCGAATGAAGTTCACTTTCTGTGGTTCATAGTCAACCATCGATGTCTGCGCATTCTTGGCAAAGTCGAGGACAACCGGTCCGGGGCGTCCGCTCCTGGCGATATAGAAAGCACGACTCACTGCCCAAGCCACATCTTCGGCACGGCGTATCTGATAGCTCCATTTGCATATAGGATTGGTAACATTCACCACATCCACTTCCTGGAAGGCATCAGTACCAAGCATAGAAGCGCCCACCTGACCGCAAATCACGACTATCGGGGTGGAATCTATCATCGCATCGGCAATACCAGTAATCGTATTTGTGGCTCCTGGTCCGCTGGTGACGATGGCACATCCCACTTTGCCCGACACACGGGCATAGCCTTGTGCAGCATGAGCAGCTCCCTGTTCATGACGCACCAATATGTGATGCAGTCTGTCGGTATAATCATAAAGTGCATCATAGACTGGCATGATGGAACCGCCCGGATAACCGAACAGTGTGTCAACACCTTCATTCAGCAATGACTTCATCAATGCCTCAGCACCTGTAATCTTCTCCATATTATATATGTATGTTTTGATACTTGTTGTTTGTCCCTGCAAATTCCTGCCGGGTCAATCTTCTTAATCTATTATTCTCACTCCCCCCTTGTCTGCACTGCTCACACTCTGGGCATAAGCACGGAGAGACTTGCTCACTACTCTGCTTCGCTTCAGCGGTTGTTGTGGACGTGCTGCCAATTCCTCGTCGCTCAGACGTACATTTATGGAGCGGTTCGGAATGTCAATCTCAATGATGTCGCCATCCACAATCTTTCCGATGTTGCCACCATTGGCAGCTTCAGGGCTGATGTGTCCGATGCTCAGTCCGCTGGTTCCTCCGGAGAAACGTCCGTCTGTGATCAATGCGCATTCCTTGCCGAGGTGCATTGACTTTATGTATGATGTAGGATAAAGCATTTCCTGCATTCCCGGCCCACCCTTTGGTCCTTCGTGGGTGATGACAACCACGTCGCCTGCTTTCACTTTTCCTCCAAGGATTCCTTCGCAGGCATCTTCCTGGGAATCGAATACCACTGCAGGACCTGCAAACTTCCATATCTTCTCGTCGACACCTGCTGTCTTTACCACGCAACCATCTTGGGCTATGTTGCCAAACAGGATTGCCATTCCGCCGTCCTTGGTGTAGGCATGATCGATGTCGCGGATGCAGCCATTTGCACGGTCTGTGTCGAGTGTCTCGTACGTAGTGTTCTGCACACCTAATTTATTACAGAATACTCCAGCCGGAGCCGATGAGTAGATTCTCTTTGCTTCGGAGTCGACATTCTTTTTGAGTATGCTGTATTTCTCGATGTCCTCAGCAAGTGTAGATCCATTGACACGTTTCACTGAAGTGTCAATCAGTCCACCCTTAGCCAGTTCGCCCAACAGATTGAGCATTCCTCCGGCACGTCCGCACTCCTGCACACTGTACTTCTGCGAGTTTGGTGCAAGTTTGCAAAGGAACGGAGTCTTGCGCGACAAGCGGTCGATATCTGCCATCGTGAAATCCACTTCAGCCTCTTGTGCTACGGCAAGAAGGTGAAGCACGGTATTGGTTGACGCTCCCATGGCAATGTCAAGTGTCATGGCATTGAGGAAAGCCTGACGTGTGGCAATGCTGCGGGGAAGAACGCTGTCGTCGCCATCCTCATAGTAGGCAAAGGCATTCTTCACAATCTGACGTGCAGCTGCCTTCATCAGTTCAACTCGGTTGACGTGTGTTGCCAATATTGTTCCGTTGCCTGGCAATGAAAGTCCGATGGCTTCTGTGAGGTTGTTCATTGAATTGGCAGTAAACATTCCTGAGCAGCAACCGCAACCAGGGCAAGCTCTGTCTTCCACCTCTGCCAATTCGGCATCGCTCACCGTAGGGTCTGCACCCTTCACCATGGCAGCAATCAGGTCGAGGTTCTCGCCTTTGTACTTGCCAGCTTCCATTGGACCACCGGACACGAACACAGCAGGGATGTTGAGCCGCATTGCAGCCATAAGCATTCCCGGGGTTATCTTGTCGCAATTGGAGATGCAAATCATTGCATCAGCTTTGTGGGCATTCACCATGTATTCCACTGAATCGGCAATGATGTCACGGCTTGGAAGTGAATAGAGCATTCCGTCGTGTCCCATTGCAATTCCATCGTCAATGGCAATCGTATTGAATTCTGCCGCATAGCATCCGAGTTTCTCAATCTCGGCTTTCACTATAGCACCGGCATCGTGCAGATGAGTATGCCCAGGCACAAATTGGGTAAATGAGTTGACTATAGCAATGATTGGCTTGCCAAACTGCTCTCTCTTCATTCCGTTTGCCACCCATAAAGCTCGTGCTCCAGCCATGCGGCGACCCTCTGTACAAACAGCACTACGTAAATTATATTTCATTCTTCCTTCGTTATCAAATTAGTCTGCAAAATTACAACAAAATCCGAGATGCGCCAATCTTTTTATTAAAAAACTACGATTAAGCGTATCTAATTGCATTACTTTTAACTTTATTGATTGCTGCATTGCCCACAATCACAATAAAGATGCCGTATTGAGGCTCATTTGTGGCTTATATAGCAAGCGTTCCCCGACATAGAATTGCAGAAACCAACACTGCATGAAACCGAATGGATCTGCCTTTGCATGATATCCGACACAACTGCCTCAGATTATTTCTTCTGAGCCTGCAGAAGTGCCAGCCGACGGACAAAAGCATCGCCTATCGATTGAAACAAGTCATGTCCAGCACTGTTCAGGTGTGCATGGTCGTTTGCTCCCTGGAAATATTTCTTTCTGAAATCCGAATCGCGGACTTTGATTACACTCCATTCATTGTAGTTGTCCTGCACTGGCACATCGTGTTTAAAGCAAACATCGCGTATGAACTCGCATACCTGGTTGAATCCGGGAGTGTCGACAAACCAAGGAGTAACATAGCCAATCTGTGCCTTCGGGTATTTCTGCTCGAGATTGGTAAATAGATGGTCGAGGCTGTCGCGGAAAATCTGAAGCGAGTCGGCACTGTTGCCAATGAGACAGGCATCGTTGTGACCTGCAATGATGAGCACAATATCAGCATTGTTGTCCATATCCGCATATCTCTGCGACAGAGCCTTGCCAAAGCCATCCTTCGTGCGATCGAAAGCCACTGCACCGCCGTTGCGTCCATAGTTTCTGTAGGTCATGTTGTGGGCTTTTGCCACTTTCGCATGCCACGTCTCCGACTTATCTGTTCTGTGGTTTGCCACATAGCTGTCGCCTATCACGTTGATGCGAAGCCCTTCCATCACGTCTCTCTTTATCCGTTCGTCAAGCACTGGCCAACCATCTTCGTTGAAATGCATCTTCCTGATGACCAGTTTTGATGCGCCGTTGTCTGCTCTCGAATAGCCATGAGCCATGAAATACCATTGTCCACCGAACTTATAGGCAGAACTGTGGCCGATGCCATAGAAGTCGTCATCCCTCTCGGCAATGATGTCACCACCACCGACTGCCATATCCTTACCCTTGCTGTCGAGATACGGACCCTCCACTTTTTTCGAGCGTCCCACTGCCACCTTGTAGTTGCTATTCACGCCCTTACAGCAGTAGTCCCACGACACAAAGAGGTAGTAGTATTTTCCCTCCTTAATAATAAAAGGTGCTTCGATGGCATTGGCACCGGCATCGGGAGCCTGGTTGGCACGTTCCATGTCTTCCTTCGATACAAGCTGTTTCATGTTGTTGCGCATATATCTTCTCGCAATAGTCTTTGTCTTTCCCTTGGGTGTCTTGAAGTCCTTGCCGAGTTTCACCAATTGAATGCCGTCCCAGAACGAGCCCCATGTAAGCCAAGGGTTACCCTTCTCATCGACAATCATGTTGGGGTCGATCGCATTCCAGTTCGTCTTGTTCATCACACT
>CAVHYP010000007.1:0-62929 GCA_963640465.1 Bacteroidaceae bacterium
AAACAAAACAAAAAACATCATGAACGAAGAAACAGATTTCATCATCCGCCCCTACAGCAAGAAAGAACTTGCACTGATGTATTTTCCGGAAAGCAGTCCTCACGTTGCAGTGAATCGTCTTATGCGATGGATAAGACGATGTAAGCCACTGAAGGAAGAACTATTGCAGAAGGGCTATAGAATGCAAGCAAAAGATTTCACTCCACGCCAGGTATAGTCTATAATAGCTTATCTAGGCGACCCCTAAAAATCGCACATAAACGTACATAAACGTACACAATCGTACACAATCGTACACAATCGTACATAATCGTACATAATCGTACATAAACGTATATCTGCCCCTCCCGCCATGTCGTAACTTTGCACCGTGATTCACAAAGCCCTCTCCGGAAAGGGCGTTAAAGCAAGCGCGGGAATTAGCGCGTTACAAAACAAAGCGAGCTGGCGATCGAGTGCAACCATCTGCGGGTTCGGAGAAAGCTGACTCCTGTTTCGTTCTTTGACTTATTGTACAAATGTTATTTGCGGACCAAGTTTCGGTCAACATCATATTGATGCGTTGACCCACTCCCAGAAGCAGCTGACAACGCCGCAGAAGAGTACGCCGACGATGCAGATGAAGAGGGCAAGACGGGTGTTGAAGTCGCTGCGGAAGGTGGGGAGGGCATGGTCGGAAGTCTTGATGTACATTGCCTTCACGATGAGCAAGTAGTAGTAGAGGCTCACGACGGTGTTTATCAATGCGATGAACACAACGACATAAGCGCCTACGGAACCTGACTTGAGGGCAGCCATGAACACGAAGAATTTCGAGAACATTCCTGCAAACGGCGGGATGCCGGCAAGGGAGAACAGCGAGAAGGTCATGAGCAGGGCAAGACGGGGATTGGTGGTGTAGAACCCGTCGTAACTGCTTATCATTGTCGTGCCGCCGTTGTGCTGCTCCACGATGCTGATGATGGTGAAGACTGCCAGATTTGCCACTACATAGACGAGCACGTAGAAGGTCAGGGCGGAGAGGCTCATTCCGGTGTTGCCGATGACGGCAAGGATGATGTAGCCTGCCTGGGAGATGGAACTGAATGCCATGAAACGCTTGAACTCCTTCTGGCGTATTGCCATGATATTGGCAAGGGTGATTGAGGCTACCACTATGATGTAGAGCAGCGGTTCCCACACGTCAACCATCGCACCAAACACTTTCATAAGGATGACTGAGAGGGTGAAGGCTGCTGAACCTTTGGAAACTACTGAAAGATAACCTGTGACGGTGGTTGGTGCGCCCTGGTAGGTGTCGGCTGTCCAGAAATGGAAGGGCACGAGCGACATCTTGAAGCCCAAGCCGCTGAAGAAGAACACAAGTCCGGTGATGGTAAGCGGTGTGACGGTCAGTTTCTGTGCCACATCATCGAAATAGAGTGTGCCCACAGCGCTGTAGAGCAGGCAAATGCCATAGAGCATCACGCTGCTGGAGAATATTGACGACAGGATGAACTTGGCTCCTGCCTCGGCTGAATTCTTGCGGTACTTGTCGAATGCCACAAGGCAAGCCATCGGCACCGACGTCATCTCGAGTCCGAGGAAGAACATGAGAAAATGTCCGGCTGACACCATCATGTTCATACCGAGGAGTGTGGAGACGAGTATCATGTAGAACTCTCCTTCCTTGAATTCGGTATCGGGGCGCGACAACCATGTGCGGCTCTGGATGAGCACGATGAGTGTGCCCACTGCCAGGATGGTCTTCATCACTCCCGCAGCAGGATAGATGTGGTACATACCGCCGAAGGCAAACACTTCGGACACGGGCATCACATTGATCAGCAGGTGGGCAAGCATGAGCAGGCACACCAGCGGATTGAACCAACGGCGGTTTGACTTGCCGTAGGAACAGAAGTCGCAGACGAATGTTATGATAAGGATTGCCGTCAGCGTGGCTTCGGGCATCATTTGTAGGAATTGGCTGTAGTTCATTTCAATCTGTATTTTTTATACCGGTGCTACAATGTTGAGTGAAGAAAGAATCGGGCCTACCGCATCGCTGATGACATTGCTTGCCCAGAACGGACAAATGCCGAGGGCTGCAACGCAGAAGATGAGGCAACATACGGCGAACTTCTCGTCCCATGTGGCATCGGTGAGTGTATCGAAGTGGCTGTTGGTGACTTTGCCGAAGAGGATGAAGCCTACGGTGCGGAGGATGTAGACTGCTGTTACCACGATGGAGGTGATGGCAATGACGGTGCAAGTGCGGTGGAACATGTCAGCATTGTCGAACGAACCCTTGAAGATGGTCATCTCGGCAATGAACCCAGAGAAGCCAGGCAGACCGAGGTTGGCAAGTCCGGCAATCACGTAGCCCACTGCAAGGAACGGCATGATTTTCATCAGTCCGCCAAGTTCACGGATGTCGCGGGTGTGGGTACGTCCGTAGATCATTCCGATGAGAGCAAAGAAGAGGGCTGTCATCAGTCCGTGGGAGAGCATCTGCAGAATGGCACCGGTGCACGACACACGGGTCATCATCAGAAGGGCAAAGAGCACCAGTCCGCAGTGGGACACCGACGAGTAGGCATTGATGAACTTCAGGTCGGTCTGTACACAAGCGGAGAATGCGCCGTAGACCACAGATATTGTCGTGAGGATAAGGAATATCCAGGCAAGGTCGTGGGCAGCCTCAGGGAGCAGATACATGGCAATGCGGAAACAGCCGTAGCCTCCGAGCTTCATCAGCACTCCGGCATGGAGCATTGACACTGAAGTCGGGGCGCAACCATGACCGATGGGCGACCATGTGTGAAACGGAAAGAGGGCGCCGAGCACACCGAAGCCGATGAACACAAGCGGGAAAAGCACGTACTGGGTGTGCACCGGTATGTTGTGCATGGCTGCAATCTCATGGATGTTCATTGTGGTGGCACCGCTGAAATAGTAGATGCCGATGATGCCCACGATTATCAGGGCTGAACCTCCCATGAGCATCAGTGTAAGTTTCATGGCTGCATATTCCTTCTTGCCGGAACCCCAGTAGCCGATGAGCAGATACATCGGGATGAGTGCAACCTCGTAGAACATGAACATGGTGAACATGTCGACGGAGATGAAGAATCCGAAGACACCGGTGGAAAGCAGGGTGAACCAAAGGAAGAACTCCTTGGTGAGCGGCTTGAGTTTCCATGAAGCAAATGTTCCGGTGAACACTATTATGCTGGAGAGAAGAAGCATCACGACTGAGATGCCGTCGACTCCAACTGAATACTTGATGTTGAGCGAAGGAAACCAGTCGGTGCTGTAGGTGTAGAGCATCAGGTCGGTCACTCCGGCTGCACGCTGGCGCATGAAGTCCACTGTGAGATATGCCGACAGCAGGACGAGCGCTGATGCACCGCCTACCATCACTCCACGAATCTGGTTGACATTGCGTGAAGCCCACAAGCCAAGCAACATCAGAACTGGAATTACTACGAATAATGTCAATATACTCATCTTTCTGTTTCCTCCATAATTAAATCCACAACAAAATCAATGTCAAAGCCACTGCACCGCAAAGGAACCACACAACGTAACTGCGCACATCGCCGTTCTGCCACGGACGTACTGCCTCGCCTGCGATGTTGGCACCACGGGCTATGAAATCGAGTAGTCCATTGATGATGTGCTCGTCAATCCACTGTGCCGTACGCGACACGTAGCGGAAAAGTATCTTGTGGGTCACGAACTGGTAGACCTCGTCCATGTAGAAGCGGTGGTAAGCCCACTTGTGAAGGTGCGGGAAGGCACTGTACATCTTCTCTGCAACCGGCTGTTTCTCTCCTTTATATATATATGTGGCAAGGCAGATGGCTGCGATGGCAATGACAGTGGAAGTGATTGCAATCTGAGAGTCGAAACGGATGCCGTACTGCAGACCAGATGCAGTGACCAGCGAACCAAAACTCATGTCGGGGTCAATCACTCCGAATCCGGCAAGTGTGGTCCAGATACCAACGCCCAGGGTCACTGCGCTGAGGAACACGAGCGGGAAGGTCATTGTCCACGGTGCTTCGTGAGGTGTGTGATCGGCATGCAACTGCTTGTTTTCTGTTCCCCAGAAAATGCCGTAGTAGAGACGGAACATATAGAATGCTGTCATTGCGGCAACGGCTGTCATCCACCAGCCCACGAACGGAGAGTAGGCGAAACAGGCGGAGATTATCTCGTCCTTAGAACTGAATCCGGAGAAGAACGGAATGCCGGCAATGGCAAGGCAACTGATGAGGAACGTGGCATGTGTAATAGGCATGTACTTTCTCAGACCGCCCATGGCTGACATCTCATTGGAGTGTACGGCATGTATGATGCAACCAGCACAAAGGAACAGGCATGCCTTGAACATGGCGTGGGTGAACAGATGGAACATGGATGCCATATATCCGAGTGCTCCGTGACTCTCATGACTGAGTTCCATGGATGAGCACACTCCGAGTGACACCATCATGAAGGCTATCTGCGAAATGGTGGAGAATGCCAGCACGCGCTTGATGTCGCTCTGTACGCATGCCACTGCAGCGGCATAGAACGCAGTGAATGCGCCTACGGCAACTACGATGGAAAGTTGGCCGGGAGCATAGTCAATCCACAACGGGAACATGCGGGCAATCTGGAATACTCCGGCAACCACCATGGTCGCAGCATGGATGAGGGCAGATACTGGTGTAGGTCCTTCCATGGCATCAGGCAACCAGATGTGTAGCGGGAACATGGCCGACTTGCCGGCACCGCCGATGAACATCAGGACAAGCGCTGTGGGAAGAATCATGCCTCCGGCTGCCACTGCACGCGACACATCGCTGGTGGCAAACGCCTCAACTCCGTTCAAGTAGGTGATGTTGCCTGCGAACGAAAAGCTGTAGCTCTGGGTGTAGTAGCCGAATATCAGTATTCCGACAAGGAAGAACATGTCGGCAAAACGTGTGACGATGAATGCTTTCTTAGATGCACGGACTGCTGCATGGACAGTGTAGTAGAAGCCGATGAGCAGGTAAGAACTTACTCCCACCAGTTCCCAGAACATGTACATCTGGAATATGTTGGTGGCAACCACGAGTCCGAGCATTGAGAAGGTGAAGAGCGAAAGGAAAGCGTAGTAGCGCTGGAAGCCTTTCTCGCCGTGCATGTATCCGAACGAATAGATGTGGACCATGAGCGAGACGGTGGATATCACAATGAGCATCATCACCGAAATCGGGTCGAGCAGGATGCCGAGGTCGAAGTGGAGGTTGCCCAGCGGAAGCCATGTGGCATTGTAGGGCACGAAGGTGGCAAAAGCACCGTCCACACGCTCGGAAGTGAAATACTGGAAAGCTGTGACATAGCTCAGCAGGGTGACAAGTGCGATGGAGCATGTGCCCATCAGTCCTGCTGCCTTGTGGGACCAGCCTTTCTTGCCTCTGAAATAGTCGGTCAAACCCACAACAAGGAATGAAAGCAGCGGCAGAAGAAGAATCCAGATGGTGTAGCTGAAATTGTTCATGTTTCTGTTTTGATTTTAGTTGTGAGTGTTGATCAGTGTTTCATGTTGGTGATGGAATCTGCCGAATCATTGCGGAAGAGTCGGTAGACATTGATGATGATTGCCACTGCTACTGCAGTTTCAGCACCGCTCACGGCAATGGAAAACAAGGTCATGAACATGCCCTCGTTGCCTAAAGGGAAGAGCAGACGGTTGACTGCGGCAAACTGGAGGTCGACGGCATTGAGCACGAGTTCCACCGAGATAAGCATGGCTATGAGGTCGCGGCGTGTAGCGAAACCGAAGAGGCCGATGAAAAACAAAAGTGCAGAAAGCACGAAATAATATTCAATTGGTAGTGACATATCTTTTTCTCCTTCTTTTTTATTTTTCCTTCTTTTTATTTTCGCGGGCTATCATCAAGCCGCCGATTATACAAGCCAACAGGAAAAGCGAGATGAACTCGAATGGCAGCACGTACTGGTACTTGCCTGCGCCCATGAGCGCCTTGCCTATGGTCTTCATGCTGAGTTCGGTGTCGGGTTTGAGTGCTGCCGAATAGAGGAAACGGTTCTTGAGCAGAATGCCCACGATTGCTATGAATCCAGCAACTGCTGCCAAACCGCCTGCCACCACTCGCTTGGCGTTGAGTCGTTCGCGCAGACCCAGCAGCGCACGCTTGCTTACCAACTGGATGGCGAAGACATAGATCATGGTGATGGCTCCTGCATAGATGCTGAGTTGCACCGCACTGAGGAAGGTGTAGCCAAGCAGGAAATACATTCCCGAGATGGCAAACAAGACGAAGAGCAATGATGTGACTGCACGCATGATGCGCGTGGTGAGTACACTGAATAGGGCTGCGCAGACGATAATCACTGCAAGAATGCCGAATGTTACGATATTTGCCATGTTATTTCTCCTCCTTTGTTTGATTGGTTGTTGAGTTTGGGGCAGCACTTGTCTCTGCCGCAGACTTCGAAGACTCGTTCATCTTATCTGTTACAGAAGACTTTGAAGACTCGTTCACCTTATCTGTTACAGAAGACCTTGGTGCAACAGACTTCGGAGCATCGCCAGCCTTCGGAACAACAGTCTTGTCTGCATTGGCTTTCTCTGTTGCCGCCTTCTCTGCTGCAATGCGTGCATTTTCCTCATACTGTCGAAGGTCTTCTGCCGAAGGTGTAATGTTAAGATGCAGCACAAGCACGCTGCGGTCGAACACTGCCTGCTCGAATTCGTTGGTAAACTTAATCGCGCCGAAATTGCAGGCATTGACACACAACTGACAGAACATGCATTCGCCAAGGTCGTACTGATAGTCGAGCAACAGGCGTTTTTTCTTGCCGTCGGCTGTGGTCACCATGGTCGACTTTATCTTGATGGTACCATTGGGACAGGCATTCTCACACATGGTGCACGCCACGCATTTGTTCTTTCCGTTCTCGTCGTGGGGCATGACCAGCATGGCACGGTGACGCGCGGAAATATGCTGTGTATTGCGGTTTTCGGGGTATTGCTCGGTCACTTTCGGGGTGACGTACTCCCCAATCGTGACATCCATACCGGTAACCAGGGACTTTATACCCTTAATCACACCGCTGAAATATGAATTGTCTTTTGCCATTTCTCCAAGTGATTATCTGTTTCTTGTTTGTCGGAGGTCCATTTTTTTTGCGTTGGTCAACCTCTTATCAGAGGTCAACTTATATAAATTCATCTTTAATCTGAGTTCTACTTATAGGAGTTCTACCTATCGGAGCTCAATTTTCAGCCGCAGGTCAACCGATTATCAGTTTCTGAGCCTTCCGTGCTGCAGAGGCTTTCTTTGTGGAACTGCAGATGATGATTACGCACAGGATGGCTATCAGCACTGCCACGGCTATGCCAGTGAACATGTGACCCGTGATGCCAAGCGAAACACAGACTGTCATCAGCACAAGGTTGAAGAGTGCCACCGGCATGAGGTATTTCCACTCCAACTTGAGGATTTGGTCCACACGCAGGCGAGGGAAAGTCCACTTCACCCACATAAGCAGCCACACCACAAGGAATGTCTTTCCAAGGAACCAAACAATGCCAGGGATATAGTCCATGGCGCTATCGATGGCGTCCACTCCGATGTGGAGAGGCATCCATCCGCCAAGGAACACGGTTGCGGCAATGCCGGAAACAATGAAGAGGTTGAGGAACTCAGCCAGGTAATAGTAGCCGAATGCCAGTCCGGAATATTCCACATGATAACCGGCTGTCAACTCCGATTCTGCCTCGGCAAGGTCGAACGGACCGCGGTTTGCCTCGGCATTGCCTGCAATGAGGAACACCACGAAAGCGATGATGGCTGGCAAATGTCCCTGGAAGAGCAACCAACCGAAGGGTGCGCTCTGGGCACTGATTATCTCGCTTATCTGCATGGATCCGGTAAGCACACACGCTGTGATGAGACAAAGTCCGAGGGAAATTTCATAGGAAATCATCTGCACTGCACCACGCATGGCACTGACTACGGAATATTTGTTGTTGGAAGCCCAACCGGCAAGGAACACGCCTACCACTCCAATGCTTGAAACTGCTGTGTAGAGGAAAATGCTGCAGTCGAAATCGAGCACCAGCGCACCGTTATTCCACGGCAGGAAACCGAACGCTCCCATCGAACCCACGATTACGAGCACTGGAGCGATGCAATAAAGCAGTTTGTCTGCCCTGTCGACCCAGAATATCTCCTTCACCAGCATCTTCAGCACATCACAGAACACCTGCAGCGTACCCCACAGTCCCACTCGCATCGGACCAAGGCGACACTGGAAGGCTGCACACACCTTGCGTTCCATGAATATCATGATGATGGCAAGACCCGCGTAAGCCAGCATAAGCGCTATTCCTACAAGTACACATTCAATGAGGGTGGCAAGCCAGCCGGGCAACGAGAGGGTCATCCGCAGCAGCATGTCGAACCAGTTGGTTATTTGTGAAAAGTCAAACATAATCGTCTTATTATATGTCAAACATCAGCGTTTCCATTATATATAAACAAGGTGTGTCAGCGGTCAATATCGGGAATCACATAGTCGAGCGATGCTCCGGCAGCAATGAGGTCAGCAAATTTCTCGCCACGGCACGCTGTGTCGAGGGCTGACACCTGCGACAGTCCCATCGGACGGAACTTCAAGCGGTAAGGGCTCTTGTCGCCTCGGGAATCGAGATATACTCCGATTTCACCACGCGATCCTTCACAAGAGAAGTACCACTGACCCTCGGGCACCTTGATGATGGGCTTCTGCTTGATGTAGAATTCGCCTTCGGGAATATTGTCGATGAGTTGCTCGATGATGCGTACACTCTGCTTCATCTCTTCCATACGCACAAGGTAGCGGTCGTAGGAATCACCCTTAGAGAAGAGTACCTGGTCGAACTCCACATCGCCGTACATGGCATACGGATGGTTTTTCCTCACATCGTCTGCCCAACCTGCACCACGTCCGGTGCCACCGGTACAGCCGAAATCGATGACTTCCTCACGTGTCAGTGTGCCCACGCCAATGAATCGATTGCGGAAAATCACGTTGTCGGTGAACACGTCCTTGTATTCCTGCCATTTGGTCTTAAGATACTGGCAGAGTTTCTTCACGTCGCGCACAAAGTTCACGTCGATGTCTGCCTGCACACCTCCAATACGGTTGTAGTTCTGAATCAACCGTCCTCCAGTGGTTTCCTCCAGCACATTGAGCACATATTCCCTGTCGCGCATACCGTAGAGGAATGAGGTGAGTGCACCAAGGTCCTGGGCACAGCAGCCGAAATAGAGTAGATGGGAATCAATTCGCTGCAGTTCGTCCATTATGGTGCGGATGTACTTGATGCGGTCGGTCACTTCAATACCCATGGCTTCCTCGATGACACTGCACAAGGCATGACGGTTCATCATTGCCGAGAGATAGTCGAGACGATCGGTGAAGGCAAGTGTCTGCGGATAGGTGCAGCCTTCGGCAATCTTCTCTATTCCACGATGGATATAGCCGAGGTGGGGTTTTATGCTCTTTATGGTCTCGCCCACGAGCGATGTCTGCAAGCGCAGCACTCCGTGGGTGGCAGGATGTTGCGGACCAATGTTGATGACGAACTCGTCTTCCTCGAAGAGTGGTTTCTGCTTCTCCTGCAGCCGTCCGTCGGATCCGAGGAAATATTCGCATGTCACATTGGGTTCGGCTTCATCGTCGAGCGTATAGGTGTTGGCTTCGAGACTCATATCGAAATCCTTGCGAAGGGGATAGCCCTTGAAATCCTGGCGCAGATAAAGGCGGCGCATATCGGGATGTCCCGTGAACCGGATGCCGAGGAAGTCGAACACCTCGCGCTCTAGCAACTCGGCAGCACGCCAAATGTGGCACACCGACGGGATGTAGCAGTCAGCGCTGTCTGCAATCACCTTCACGGAAATGCGATCGTGCGTCCCGGTGTTTTCAAGTATGTAGATGCAGCCGAGTCCTTCTTCGCCAAAGTCCTCTCCCACTATCGTAACGAGGTAGTCGAAATGACTGTCAGACTTGAGTTTGCCCATCTCGGCAGCAAACTGGCTCAATGGAAATTCAATGTTATTCAGTTTCATTCCAGCCCCTCCTTATTATTTATAGATGAATCCGCAGTTGATGCTGCATCAGTGCTTGACGAAATTGCCTTGTCTGACGAAGCATTCTCGCTTAACAATGCATCATTGTTTACGGATGTAGGTTCATTGTTCAGATATTTACTTCCGCTTTCCTCGTCTATGCCCTCGGGGTCACGGCTTATCCACGACTTCCACATGTTATGGAATTTTTCGGGGATATCCTTCACTATGATGGTGGCAAGTGTCTTGTCCTTCTTGTTTACTCCTCCGATGAATTTCTCCAACTTCACCTTGCGCTGCAGCTGCATCATGCCATAGAGGATGGCTTCCGGACGCGGAGGACAACCAGGCACGTAGACATCGACAGGAACGATTTCGGAGATGCCGCGCACCACATGGTAGCTCGACTTGAACGGACCGCCGGAAATGGCGCATCCACCCACTGCCACTACGTATTTCGGCTCTGCCATCTCGTCGTAGAGGCGTCGCATCACCGGTGCCATCTTATGAGTAATGGTGCCGGCACACATGATGAGGTCTGCCTGGCGCGGTGAATTTCGCGTTACCTCGAAGCCGAAACGCGCAAAGTCATAGCGCGCACAGCCCACTGCCATGAACTCGATGCCACAGCATGAAGTAGCAAATGTGAGCGACCACAGTGAATTGGCAAATCCCCAGTCAATCAGATGGTCGAGATTGCCCACCAACACGTTCACTCCCCCTTCGTTCAGTTCCTTCAGAGTCTTCTCCAGGGTGGCATTGTCCTTGAATTCCTCATAGGGAATGCCTTTGATCGACGGTTTCTTTACATCCATTCCAAAGCTCCTTTCCGCCAAGCATAGGCAAGTCCGAACACCAGCACCAGCATGAAGAACCCGATGGTGACAAGCGCCATCGGACCATATTCCTTCACCACTATAGCCCACGGATAGAGAAACACGGTCTCCACATCAAACATAAGGAAAAGCAGCGCAAACAAATAGTAGCCCACATGCATTGGAAGCCACGAACTTCCGCGCGTAGGCACACCACTCTCGTAAGGCTCGCCCTTTACCTTGTTGTGCTTGCTCGGACCAAGAATCTTGGCAACCAACGTGCCACAAACCACCAACGCTACACCTGTGAGGATGACGGTGACAAACAAAGTGAAATACATAAGTTCCTATCTAATTACCAAACAATTTATTACACTGAAAAAACTATCTCAAAAGCCACATGCTTATCGACTGCAAAATTACTACTTTTTTGCGTAACGTCAGTAGACCAAGAGTAGTTTTTTATGGAACTTTTGCGATTCATATACGATGATAATACAATCACACACGAAATAAAATTGTAATAAGATTGCAACAGATTCGAAATGCATGCAAGTCTCGCATAGCGCACGCAGGAAGAGGTTAAAAGAAGAGAAGCCACTCCCCTGCCCTTTCCCGCAGGGAGGGAGTAGCCATGCTGATGGAGTGGGCAGGAAAAGCAAACAGGAATAGGAGCTAGCTCTCTCCGAGAGCGTTAAAGCGAGCGTGGAAATCAGTGCGTGGCAGACGTAAATAGAAGCACATGCGCTCGACAAGCGTACAAGCACTAGGAGCTAGATCTGTCCGAGAGCATTAAAGCGAGCATTGATTTCGTGCGCTGTAAAACAAGTTCGTTGCAAACATTGCGAGCTGCGCTCGAGTGCAATCATCACAGCTCGCGTATCGTTTTTTCAAAATGCGAATTTTGTCCTATTCTTTCAAAACAAAGTGCTATACGCCTTGATAGAATCAACCTAACTTTGCATTCGAAAATTTACATCAACAACTACTCATATATAAGACTCAAAGTATGAACAAAAGAAGTTTATTCGCAGTTTTTGCTGCCGCAACGCTGGCAGCAAACGCACAGAAGGAAAATGTACCTGTAGCTACAGGACAATTTTCTCCTGAATGGGAATCGCTGAACGCATGGAAGTGTCCTGAATGGTTCAAGGATGCAAAATTTGGAATCTGGGCTCACTGGGGTCCGCAATGCCAAGCTGAAGACGGAGACTGGTATGGCAGATTCATGTACTACGACGGCACGTCGCAGAACACATGGCACTTCAACCATTTCGGTGACCCTGCAGAGTTCGGACTGAAAGACCTCTGCAACGCATGGAAAGCAGAGAACTGGGACCCGGAATATCTGATTAACCTTTACAAGAGTGTAGGTGCACGCTATTTCATGGCTCTGGGAAACCACCACGACAACTTCGACAACTGGAACTCACCCTATCAGGAATGGAACTCAGTGAATGTCGGTCCTAAGAAGGACTTGATAAAGGGATGGAGTGATGCCTGCAAGAAGGCAGGGCTGCCTCTCGGCGTGAGCATACACTCCAGCCACGCATGGACATGGCTCGAACCTTCACAGAACTACGACGGCAATCTAACCAGGGAAGACGGCTACACCCTCAACGAGGATGGATCGGAGAAATGGTGGAAAGGAATGGACCCACAGGAGCTGTACGCCCAGCAACATGAGCATTCAACCGGATGGGAGAGCAGCGGAACCATACACAGCCAGTGGAATTGGGGTAGCGGCGCAAATCTGCCTTCCGAGGCTTACAAGACCAAATTTCAAAACCGAGTGCTCGAACTCATCAACGACTACGACCCAGACTTGCTGTACTTCGATGATACTGCCATGCCATTCTATGGATGTGACGATGCAATCGGACAAAATATCCTGGCTCACTACTACAACCACAGTGCAAAGCAGAACGGCGGAACGCCAAACGTGGTGGTGACCGGCAAACAACTCACTGCCAGCGACAAAAAACACATGCTGTGGGACGTGGAGCGTGGAATCCCCGACCGCATACAGGACGAATATTGGCAGACTTGCACTTGCATAGGTGATTGGCACTACAACCAGTCGACATACAACAACAACGGCTACAAGAGTGCAAAGCAAGTGGTCAACATGCTGGTGGACATCGTCAGCAAAAACGGAAATCTGTTGCTCAACATTCCGGTGAAGGGCGATGGAACTATCGACGACAAAGAAGTTGCCATCCTCAAGGAAATCAAGGCATGGATGGATGTCAACTCAAGCAGTATTTATGGTACCCGCCCATGGAAAACCTTCGGTGAAGGACCTTTGGCAGAATCTTCACATGCACTCTCTGCACAGGGATTCAATGAAGGCAACAACTATTCGTCATCCGACGTGGCTTACTGCCAGCGCAACGACACACTGTTCGCCACCATCATGAGATGGCCAAACAAGCAGAAATTCACCTTTGAGTCACTCGGAATGTCATCCGAATACTATCCGGGCAAAGTGAAGATGATTGAACTCATCGGCTACGGACCAGTGGACTACAGTCAAAGCGTAAACGGACTGACAGTGACCATACCGTCAACAAAACCCAACGATATTGCTCCGGTATTCCAGATGACCTTCGAGGAAAACACCGACAAGGTAAGCTTCTCTGATATCATCGAGGGATATGAAGACATTATCGGGAACCTGCAAGCACAAACAAACTACAATACGGGAAAATACAGCAAAAAAGGTGTTCAGACATTCAAGGATGCAGTGGAGGATGCAAAGCAATACATCAACGACAGTGAGGCCAACCAGAAAGTAGTCATAAGCAAGCTTCTGGAAGAATACGAACAGCTCAACACAACTGGCAGAAACCAACCAGGCACACCGAATGAGGAAAATGCACGGGACTATACGACTGAATATCTCGTGGAAGCAAGCAATTTTTCCGCATCCGACATTGGTTCCCGTTTCGGAACTCCTGAAAAATGGACTGTAGAGAACTTCAAGGTTCCAATGAACGATTCATCAAAGGGAACAAAGAACGGAATAGACAATTATCCCGGCTACAACTGTCTCAGTCTCGGAATATGGTCGGGTGAAGATGAAGAGCCCTACACCTGCGACCTAAGCAATGCACGCGTCTACCGCAAGGTACACCTCGAGCCCGGACGCTACTACTTCGGAATAAAGAACGAGAGTTATTATAACATCAGTGACAATGCACTGATCTATGCAGCAACAGAGCCGCTCAGCACAGGAAGCATCGAGGACGATGCAATTGCATTTGCCAAATTAAGCAAATCCGGAACAGGCACATTCTATGGAATCTACTTCACACTGAAAGCCGAGCAGGACGTTGTGCTCTGCTTCCAAGTCGACCTTACAAGCGGCTCTAGCCAACAGGAAATCCGCGTAGGCGAGGTGAAGCTCAACTATTATGGAAACATGGACTTCGATGCCTTGTCAGAGCTCGTCACCTCTGGATGGGAAACCATTGACAACGCAAAAATCAACGACAATACCGGCAGCTACAAAAAATCAGCCGTCGACACACTGCGCACAGCCATCGTGGCTGCAGAAGACATCCTCGACACCTCCGAGAGTGAAGATTTCACAGATGCCTACAACACGCTGCAGACAGCAATAGAAGACTTTCTGACAAACGGAAAGATCGTAGGCGGACAACCACTTGAAGAAAGCTACGAAGACATCACAATCGAGAAACTGAAAGAAGCCAATAACTTCGAGCGTACAGAAGAGACCAACAATGGTGCACGCTTTGGAGCACCCAAGAACTGGGTTGTGGAGAACTTCGGATTTGACAATGAAGCAGGAATCGACAACATTCCCGGTTACGACTGCCTTCATCTCGAAGTATGGTGGAACAACAATGCCTTCGCCGAACATGGTTACGACATCAAAAACGTACGACTCTATCAGAAAGTGGAACTTCCCGCAGGCCGCTACTATTTCGGTGCATCCTACCCTTCGGCTGAAGCCAACGACGACCTCTACATCTTCGCATCCGAGTCACTCACCAATACCGACGAAATACCTGCAGCCAGCATAGCCTACGAGCAAGTGAAGTTGGCACCAGCCGACGGCACATTCAGAGGCATCACCTTCACCCTCGATGAAGACCAGGAAATCTACCTCGGTTTCCAGACAGACTTCAGTGCTGTGTCCACAGCCAACCTTCGTGCCAGCGGAGTGAAACTGCTTTCTTACGGCAACATGAGCTATGTGAAAGTACTCGAACTGGTAAACGACATCGAGGAAAAATGCCAGTCGCTCACATTCAACGGCAATACAGGCCATTATAAACTCGAAGCCTACGAAGCGCTCAAACAAGTGCTAGACGAAGCCGGCAAGATCAATGAATCAACAAGTATGGACGATGTGACAGCACAATACAACGCAGTAAACGAAGCATACAACAACTTCCTTGAAAACGGCAAGGTGGCAGGCGGACAACCCGATAAGATTAATGCAACTGACATCACTGCAAGCCAGCTCATCGAAGCATCCGACTTCTCACGTGCCGATGCATCGGTAACAACACGTTTCGCGACACCAGCCAACTGGACCGTAGAGAACTTCATGATTGACAACGGAAGCGACGGAGTAAAGAACGGAATCGACAAATATCCAGGCTACGAATGTCTCTCAATCGGCATCTGGAACGACCTCAGCAACAACTCGGAAGGCGACCCTGCCAATGCACGCATCTACCGCAAAATACACCTCGAACCCGGACGCTACTACTTCGGAGCAGGCTACAACACCACATACAATGTCAACTCCAATGCCTATCTTTTTGCAGCAGACGAAGTGTTGTCAAGCGATGAAATACCGACAAAGTCAATCGCCTACTACCCTATCAACAAGGCATCCGACAACGACGGACTCATTCACGGCATCTACTTCACACTTAAAGAAGAGAAAGACATTCTCCTCGGATTCCAAATGGACCTCACCTCAGGCAGTTCATGCCAGGAGTTCCGTGCCAAGAGCGTAGTACTCTACAGCTACAATGGTGCAACCGCAATAGAGGAAATTCCAACGGTTGAAGAAGAAGACGGCGACATCCACATCTATTCAGTCGCTGGAGTGGAACTCAACCGCATCCCCGATCACGGACTCTTCATCATCCGCCAAGGCAACAAGAGTGTCAAGTATCTGAAAAAATAAGATATAGGCATCACAAAACTAACCCCTGAAAAGCCGCCCGGCCTTAGGCATAACACCTAAAGTTGGGCGGTTCGTTTATATAAAGTCACCGCATCGATGTTAATATACAATAATGTATAGATAAATAAACTTCTGATTGTCAGCAATAGTAACCCTAAGGCAACTTAGTTTCTCTCAAGTGTCGTCTTGTTCAGTTCTCCGATTTATAGTAATTTTGCAGCATCAAACAACAATAAGTATAATTGCAAAACACACATTATTATGAGCGAGACAACACTTCAAAAGACAGGTAAGGGCTACAGTGTAGCCACAGTAGGCGACATCAACGATTTCGAGGGCAAGACCTTCGTGAAAGATGTACTCAAACTGACATCCATGGAGGTTAGCTTCGGTTCGTTGCCTAAGGGCGCTGCCGTTCCATTCTTCCATAAGCACAAGCAGAACGAAGAGGTTTATATCATCCTCAGCGGCAAAGGCGCATTCACGCTCGATGGTGAAGACATCGAAGTGAAAGCTGGCAACGTAGTGCGCGTGGCACCAGAGGTAAACCGTTGCAATAAGAACACAGGCGAGGAACCTTTCACCTATATCTGCATCCAAGCGAAAGACAAGTCGTTGGAGCAGTCAGTAGCCGATGATGCCATCATCAAGCAGTAAAGGCTGATGCACAAAGCAAATAGTTGCCTATAGAAACTGCAACAGCGCGTCAATTTATAAGGCAGACTGGTAACAGAAGCAGTCTGCCTCTAATAATATATACGACTAAATATATGACTAAAATGCTGAAATCTGTAGAAACGAGCGACTTGCTCTTCCCCAACTGCCCAATACGCAACGTTCTCTCTCGTGTTGGCGACAAATGGTCTCTCTTGGTGATGCACACACTAATGGAACATACAGCCCCCATGCGTTTCTCTGCCATACGCAAGGCCGTGCCAGACATTTCACAAAAGGTACTGACCACCACTCTGCGTAATCTTGAAGAGGACCAATTCGTTGAACGTATAGTGTATGCCGAGGTGCCCCCACGTGTGGAATACCGCATATTGGAGCGTGGCAAGTCATTCATGGCTGCCTGCCAACCCATGATACAGTGGGCCATAGAGCATCTTTCCGAAATTGTCAAGCACCGTGAGGAGGTAAGTTCCCGATAACCATTGCTTGGATACGAATAGTCTTCAATATACAATAGTACTATTTGCATCAGGCAATGAGTACTATTCGCATCAGGCAATGAGTACTATTCGCATCGGGCAATGAGTATCTGCCCGACATATCGTTTTAGCGGACATCAATGGATGTCATACGATAGTAATATAAAAAAATTATACGACCAATGATTGCATGGCCGTATAACATCAGAATCTATGTCTGCACTAGTTTACAAGGACATCAGATACAGCCGAACCGGGCCTATCAGCCCTGCATGTGGCTGTCCCCGATAAGGCGATGGGATGGTGGCATAGTGATTGGACAAAGAACTGTAGACTAACACCTCTATCCGGTTGTCACCTTTCCTTATGAAGGGAGTGATGTCGATGTCGTAAGGTGGTGACAGGAGTATGCCTGCTGACTGTCCGTTGACTTTAACCTCACATGTTGCATCGACAGAACCGAGTGACAGACGGATAAGCTTATTGGCGTCGACTGCAGGTACAAAGAACTCTTTGCTATAGTTCATACCTCCAGAATAGAATCTCAATGGCCCAAACTTTGACCAGTCGTCCAACGGCAGATTCATTTCGCCACAATCAAACTTGACCGGCTCTTTGAAAAATGCATTACCCGGACTGTCAGCATCCGGATGGGCTGTCAGCGTAATCTGCTGCATCGAACTTGATGGATTGGCTGATATGCAGATATCGTACAGGCCTTTGCCAAGCACCTTGATTTGCTCTTTGTCAAGTTGCTTGCCATCAACCCAGACTTCGTCTATAACACCAGCCACATGAAGGCGCATGGATTGGCTTGATGGAGCCGTCTTGAATGTGTATCGCCATACTCCGGAATTGCCCCCACACGGGTTGAAGGTTGTGCCCTCAAAATACACCATGCTGCGTTCACGTCGGTCTACGAAGTCACCAACCATGTCTTCCAGGCGATAGTGGACAGACTTGCAGTTGGGGTAGACGAGGCGTAGGGAGTGCCATCCTTCGGTCAGCATGGCGCGACTGTCATCAAAGTCTTCGCCATCAAGACTAATGTAGGCGGGACGGATGCCTTCTACTTTACAATCGTAGACAGAAGTGCGCGGCACATAGAAACGCGTGCGGTAGATCTGGTGGCAGCCTTGATCGAGAATCAGCACCCGATGGTCTACTTTACATTTCAGGCCATGATAACCTTGACTGCCAGGGCTGTCAAACACTCCGTATTCGCGTGAATAGAGGTATGGTTTCCATTCTGTCTCTGCTATGTGTGTCGTTTGCCAGTCTGTGTGGTCCAGACAAAGATACTCTTCCATGAATGGAGCATATCCGTATATGCTGGTATGAAGAAAGAGAGTGTCGAGAGAACTGTCGGGTATGAAACATGAGGTGAACTCTCTTGCCTCAGGACCTATGATTTCAGGGCTGGCAGGTAGGCGATAGTCACCCCACCGGTTGTCCAATGTCGGAACAACGGATGCTTTCCAGAAGTCGTCAAGCAGAATGGAGTCTTGTATTACGGGTGTGGACTCCGGGCTAAGGTCGGCTTGTCCTGGCGAGAATACATACAGTCGACTTTCGGTCTTGTGTCCACTAAAACGCACCCATGTACCTTCGGTAGTCTGCTCTAATACAGGTATGGAACGTTCGCTGCCGTCGAAGGCATTCCAAAGTTCGCATTTCCCTTGAGCCCTGAAGAACAGACTGTCACCATTGTCTGCACCCATCACCATATACACGTCCTTGTCTCCTATCCGACGATGAAGAACACGTGCATTGGACCCTTTTGACTCGAAATCGGGTGTTTGAAGAGAGCGCACTGTGGTTATGATATCGGCATAATTGTCTATGTGTGTGCTATGGCGAACGATAGGATTGCCTATTGTAATTACTTTACCTCCGTGGTGTATGAATTCTTCTATCTTCTCGCGTGTCTTTTGGTGCATAGCCATTACATCAGGCAGTATGAGAAACTTATATTGTTCGTTTCCAATCTGAAGTGTTCGGTCTGCACCGATTTGAGCATTCTGCAGAGACTGGTAGTCGATGTAGTCGTAGTCAAGTCCGCTTGCCGACAGGGTATCGGTTGTGGCCCATATTCCATTTATGTCAGCATCCGGATAGGCTTGAAGAGTCTCGGTCGGATAGAGTACGGCAATGTCGCACACATGCTTGCCCTGTGACAGCAGATAGCATAGCCGTTCGGCATATTTGAGCCAGTACTGCAAGTGTGGCCAATAGGGCATCCGGAAGTGGAAACAAGGAGGAGCCCATTCCCACCATCCGCCATGGGTGGAGTAGTAGAGACCGTGCAGGCACAGCAGATTACCTCCCGCTATGATGTGCTTGTCCAATTGTTGGGTCAACCACTCGCCATTAGAACTCCAGCCCATGCTGTGGAAAGCCTCCAACCATGTGCGAGGACGACCATAGACGTGACTGATAGAACTTGACACTTTGCAGCTTCTGAAACTGGAGCCGCGTGCCGGAGCATCGTTGCCTGGGGCAGTAAACCAACTGGTAGCTCTGAAATAGTCGAGATATTGTGTAGGCTCAAGTCCGCGGCCGTAGTTGTCGCAGCCATAAATCAGTCCGCGCTGACTGTGCCAGTCGAATATCGGTTTGAAGAAGCGTTCCTCGGCCAGTTGTGTCAGCACCTCAGCATAGTCGAGCCGTGTTTTGACAGAGATGTCTCCCATGTCGTCGAAGAGAGCCGGAAGGAATTTCCTTATGTCGTAGCCCTTGCGTTTGGCGAACTGTGTGGGCATGTCTTCGCACCATGAGGAGAGTGACAGGTCATACTTCAACTCATCTTGGAAGAAAAAGTTCAATCCCTCTCGTCCATGCACATCAAGTCGGTCTTCAAACGGTTGAAAGTACTCCTCGACAATCCTATTACCATATTCAGGATAGAGCTCGTAAGAAGGTTTCGTGTGTATGATGTAGAGTGTCTGGTCTCGTTTTGGAGTCCAGGACAATCTGCCGGAGGTGACTTTTTTGCTCAAATCCTGCAACTTCTCACCTGCCATTACGTATGCAGTGTGGCGGCAGCAGGGTGTCAATGGCCTGTCCCTTAGTGACCTTCAGCCTGTCGCAGACAAGCCTGCCTTGGTAGTGACAGACGGCACTGTCGGCCAATATTCTGTCTAGATAGTAGCCGTTGCCCTCACGGCCTATGACATAGTCGTCCAGGCCAACCCCCATTTGCTCCTTTGCACAAGCTTTGGCAAACCAGTTGAACAGATTCCACCATTGGTTGGAAATGGGTCGGCCTTGCCGAATCCGCCATATCCGTTGGCATTGATTTCGTGGTCTACACCGGGGTGAGTGTGTGTATAACTAATTGAGAAACCAGCTATGGAGGCCTCCTTAAGTTTGTCCAGTTCGAAAGCCAGTCTTTCTTTCGTCAGACTGTCTCCTTCCCACCAGAAGAACGGTACCTGTCCGTACCCTTTGGGTGGATTGGCAAACCGTTGTGCTATCATTTTTTCATCTGCCTCGGTAGGATAGCCCATACGGCTCTGCGTTTGGGCATCGATGGTGTTGAGACAAGCGAGAACGAGCCCAAGAGTGAGTGCTGTTTTTTTGCATAGAGGAAATCTGCTTTTGTATTTTGTATATTGTATATTGAGTGAGTTATTCGCAATCCGGGTGCAAAGTTACTACAAGTCTTTCATATATCACTGGATAATGTTGACCGAAAATAGCACAAAGTCGATATACTACAGAAGCAAGCGCTCATGCCCGCAGTGTGCCTACAACCGCCCTAGTCAGAAAAATCTTGTTCCCTGGTCAGAAAAATTTTTTTTCCCAGTCAGAGAAAAAAACTTGTCTGACCAGCGCAAATTTGGCGGATAATGAAGAAAGATGAAAATATAGCACAAAATTTGCATGCGGGATGATTGCAGTGATGAGAATATCTCTCCCCCGTACTTCACCGGAGAGATGCCTTCCCCTGCTTTATCCCGTAGATTATATTTACATATTTATATTTGTATATTTAATAATTAATTATGTAATATATAAGTAAGAAAGGGAAATTGCATAAGCAAGGAGAATCGCATAAGTAAGAGGAGACTGAAAAGATAGGGTGTACCCCTAAAATTAATTGTCGAACTGTCTTTTGTCGAAAAACGTACTCAAAGACAGTAGAATCACCCATATAACTCTCTACAAAGTAACAACTTACGCTAACCTTAGCAGTAGCACCCCAACAGCTTCAACTGCCGCTCAAATGAAAATCAGCATAGTTTCAACCCCTCCAAAAGCCCCAAAAGGCGAGCTTGAGAGCCAAGTTTCGCCTATGAACCCCCTACTTTCAGATCGTTTGCCCGAAGTTGAACTCCGGTGTTTTCCCGTCAAACTCGATGGCACAAACCTCCAAATGTCAATCTTCGCAAACGCTGCCGTCACAGGCGAGGCAGAGAGGGCGTAGTACGCATCCTACAAGTAGTGTGTAGTCTACGACTACACGCTACTATATACATCGCTATCTGACGCCAAAAGCCAGAGAACGGAAACGTCATTTTCAAGATAACTCACCCTACCCTTTTTGGCATAATTCTTCCATCATAAGCACGAGCAATCCCAAGCAGCCCTGCCATCATGTCAGAATATCTGCCAACTTGTCATACTTTCAAAAGATGGAACACCATTTGATATTGGTCTTGCAAAACTAAAACAAAACGGATATGGACATGAGAACTGATAGCAATAACAACACACACGAGCAGAACCTTGAGGCACTCAAGAAGTATGCTACGAACCTGATTGAGGAAGCCCGCCAGGGCAAGCTCGACCCGGTGATCGGACGTGACGACGAGATACGTAGGGTTCTGCAAATCCTGAGCCGAAGAACCAAGAACAACCCGATATTGATTGGTGAACCCGGCACGGGAAAGACTGCCATCGTGGAAGGACTTGCACACCGGATACTGCGAGGCGACGTGCCCGAGAACCTGAAGGACAAACAACTCTACTCACTCGACATGGGCGCACTGATTGCCGGTGCAAAATACCAGGGAGAGTTTGAGGAACGGTTGAAATCCGTAATCAATGCGGTGACTGAAAGCCAGGGAAGCATCATCCTCTTTATCGATGAAATCCACACACTGGTGGGCGCAGGACAAAGCCAGGGTGCAATGGACGCAGCCAACATACTGAAGCCAGCATTGGCACGTGGCGAACTGAGGAGCATCGGTGCAACCACCCTCGACGAATATCAGAAATACTTCGAGAAGGACAAGGCACTGGAGCGTAGGTTCCAGATAGTGATGGTGGACGAGCCGGACGTACAGAACAGCATCAGCATACTGCGAGGACTAAAGGAACGCTACGAGAACCACCATAAGGTGCGTATCAAGGACGATGCCATTATAGCTGCCGTAGAACTCTCCGACAGGTATATCTCCGACAGGTTCCTCCCCGACAAAGCCATCGACCTGATGGACGAAGCCGCAGCAAAACTCCGTATGGAGCGCGATTCCGTGCCTGAAGACCTTGACGAAATTGGACGTAAGCTGAAACAGCTGGAAATCGAACGCGCAGCAATCAAGCGCGAAGGCGACAAGGAGAAGCTGCACCAACTGAACGAAGAGATTGATGCCCTGAATGCGCAGTACAAGGTCTACAACGACAAATGGCAGGCAGAGCGCAGCTTCGTGAACAAGATTCAGCAGAACAAGGTTCAGATCGAGCAATTGAAGTTCGACGCCGACAAAGCAGAGCGCGAAGGCAACTACGGAAAGGTGGCTGAGATAAGGTACGGAAAGATTCAGTCACTGCAAGACGACATCAAGAAAATACAGGATGAACTTGCCAAGACCCAGGGCGGCAATGCCATGATAAAGGAGGAAGTGACGAGCGACGACATTGCCGACGTGGTAAGCCGATGGACCGGAATACCGGTAAGCAAGATGATGCAGAGCGAAAAGAACAAGCTGCTCCACCTTGAGGACGAACTCCACCGCAAGGTCGTAGGACAAGAGGATGCAATCCAGGCTGTGAGCGACGCTGTGCGCCGTAGCCGT
The DNA here is from genome assembly GCA_963640465.1 of Bacteroidaceae bacterium. GTDB lineage: Bacteria > Bacteroidota > Bacteroidia > Bacteroidales > Bacteroidaceae > Colivivens. The sequence continues at coordinate 23,263 of CAVHYP010000007.1, forward strand.
GCCGGACTGCAAGACCCTCGCCGACCAATCGGCAGCTTCATATTCCTCGGTCCTACAGGTGTGGGCAAGACCGAACTGGCAAAAGCACTTGCCGACTACCTCTTCAACGACGAATCGCTTATGACACGAATCGACATGAGCGAGTATCAGGAGAAATACAGCGTGAGCCGACTCATCGGTGCCCCTCCTGGATACGTGGGCTACGATGAAGGCGGACAACTGACCGAGGCTGTACGGAGAAAGCCTTACAGCGTGATTCTGTTCGACGAAATCGAGAAGGCACATCCGGACGTGTTCAACACACTGCTACAGGTGCTCGACGACGGACGGTTGACCGACAACAAAGGACGTACGGTAAACTTCAAGAACACAATCATCATCATGACTTCGAACTGCACAGAAGAACAGCTTCACAAGCTGATGCGACCTGAGTTCATCAACCGTATCGACGAAATCATCACATTCAAGTCGCTCAACGAAGCAGAAATCAAGAAGATTGTAGGGCTTCAGATTGAGGGCGTGAAGAAGATGCTGGAGAGCAACGGAGTGACGATGACCCTCACCGATGCAGCAACCAACTTCATTGCAGAGAAAGGCTACGACCCGCAGTTTGGTGCACGGCCAGTGAAGCGGGTAATCCAGAATTACCTGCTCAACGACCTGTCGAAGAAAATCCTCGACGGATCAGTAAACAAGGATACAAACATCAAGGTAGACATGAAGAACGGATCGCTCGTGTTCGAGAACTAAGCACAAGCCTCAAGCAAAAAAGCAAAGAGAGCGTATCACAATTGACACACTCTCTTTTTATTGCTTAGGCAAACATCATATTCTCATGCAGCCTTTATGTTCTTATGCAACGTTTATGTTCAAGCAACAATATCCGGCAGCGATTCACTCTGCCACCTTGTTGTTTTCATCCGGAAAAATCACGGTAGGCTTGAAAGTCTTTGCCTCTTCGAAATCCATGAGGGCATACGACATGATGATGCAGATGTCGCCCACCTGAACCTTGCGCGCTGCAGCGCCATTCAGACAGATGCATCCGCTACCTCTTTCACCTTTTATTATATAGGTCTCAAACCGTTCTCCATTGTTGTTGTCAACGACGGCAACCTTTTCCCCTGCAATGAGATTGGCAGCATCCATCAAATCCTCGTCAATCGTGATGCTCCCCATGTAGTGAAGGTTGGCCTCAGTAATTGTAGCACAATGGATTTTAGACTTCAATACTTGTATCAGCATGTCTTGTATTTTATATTGTCAATCAGTCTTATCGGTGTGGCACCGCAGAAGACAGTTATGCAACCTACAACATAAGCAGAATCGCTCCAGCCGGAAAGGCTCTCCAACGAGTTGCCATCAACGATTTCATAATACTGCACTTCCAGTCCGTCGACCGCATTGATTTGGTCAACAACCCATTGCTTGGTTTCCTTCAGTCCATGTGCGCTCAGCATCAGTCAGCAGACTGTTGCGACTCGAAAGTGCAAGTCCGTCTGCTTCACGCACAATCGGACAAGGACAAATCTCAAGTGGATATTTCTGGTCAGCCACCATCCGCTTGATGACAGCAATCTGCTGGAAATCCTTCTCGCCGAAGTAAGCCTTGTCTGGCTCAACCATCATAAACAATTTGCTCACCACCTGGCACACTCCATTGAAGTGTCCCGGACGGAACCGTCCCTCCATCACCTCATCGGTAGGAGGATAGCTGAATTTGCGCGTATCGGGCTCAGGATAGACTTCTTCAACCGAGGGAACAAACACGATCAGTTCCTTGACAGAACAGCCAGTCTCGCCTTCCACTTCCCCAAGTATTGACGAAAGAAGCTCACAATCTTTATCTACGGTACGAGGATAATTTGCCAAATCATTCTTGTCGTTAAACTGTGTTGGATTGACGAAGACACTGACAGTCGTCACATCATTCTCACGCAGACTACGTCCGACAAGCGACGCATGTCCTGCATGCAAAGCACCCATTGTCGGAACCAATCCAACGGATTTTCCTTCTTTTCTAAAAGCGCCAAGAGTGGCTTTCAATTCCGAAATAGTATTTACAACTTTCATTTTGACATTGTTTGTTTTTCAAAAAACAGTGCAAAGTTAGGAATATTCAATGAGACAGAGCCTAAAAAAGCGGATTTTTTGACTTGTTCATCGAACGAAAAGCACTTACACCACACATATTGTAGTGTAAACAATACACATATTGCAGTGCAAACAATACACATGCTTATTTTTTCTGCTCCTTCAGAATATCTCTGATCTCAGTCAACAAAACCTCTTCTTTGCTTGGAGCAGCAGGAGCTTCTTCAGCTTTCTCCTCTTCTTTCTTGCGCAGGCTTGTCAGTTCAGTGATGCCCTTGACCATCAAGAAAATGATGAAGGCAATGATGAGGAAGTCGATGCAGTTCTGGATGAATGCGCCATAGTTGATGACAATCTCAGCCACCTCGGGAGTGATGACAGCACCAGTGGCATCAGTCACAGCATCAGCACCTTCCCTGAGCACGAGTTTGAGATTGCCGGTGTCGGTACCAGACAAAATATAATTGAGCGGAGGCATGATGATGTCACCCACAACAGAAGAAACGATCTTGCCGAACGCACCACCGATGATAACACCAATCGCCATATCCATCACATTGCCCCTCAGGGCGAAAGCCTTGAATTCCTGAATAAGTTTTTTCATACGTTTTCCTATTGTTTTCTTATTATCTATATATCTTACTAATTAAATATATCTGCGTTACCAATCCTACGATTTTACACTGTCAATCCTACGAATTTGCACTGCTTACCCTATGATTTTGTACTGTCAATCCAAGGTTTTCACGCCTCATCGTTCAGCTTTTGCTCGTTCCTTTGGAACAATCTCCGCAGCTTTCACGTTGCAAAGGTAGTTATTTTTATAAAAGTGGAGCACAGCAAAGTTGTTTTTTTGCCCACTCCATATAGCAAATCACTCTTTTGAGGTGAAAAGTATTTGTATTTTTCAAAAAATGAGCCGTCACATGACTGCCCATCACATTTTATTTTATAACTTTGCACACCGAAAAGAATAACAAGTAGGTAAAGAGATGAAATACCGCATTATAAATACACTTTGCATGATAGTGCTGATGCTACTGATTGTAGCCTGCACCACATCAAAACACTATTGCAACTGCGGTTAATCACCAACGTAAACGTATTATAGAAACTTTATTTAATAATTTAATTACAAAAGAAATGGCAACAAAAGTTGGTATTAACGGATTTGGCCGTATCGGTCGTTTCGTTTTCCGTGCAGCCCAGAGCCGCGATGACATTGAAATTGTAGGTATTAATGACCTCTGTCCAGTAGATTACCTTGCATACATGCTCAAGTATGATACTATGCATGGTGCATTCAACGGTACAATCGAGGCAGACGTTGAGAAGTCACTCCTTATCGTAAACGGCAAGAGCATCCGCGTAACTGCAGAGCGCAACCCAGCTGACCTCAAGTGGGACGAAGTTGGTGCTGAATACGTAGTTGAGTCAACAGGTCTTTTCCTCACAAAGGAGAAAGCACAGGCTCACATCCAGGCAGGTGCTAAGTACGTAGTTATGTCAGCTCCTTCAAAGGACGACACTCCAATGTTCGTTTGCGGTGTAAACTTCGACAAATATGTAAAGGGAACTCAGTTCGTTTCCAACGCTTCTTGTACAACAAACTGTCTTGCTCCTATCGCAAAGGTATTGAACGACAAGTTCGGTATCACAGACGGTTTGATGACAACTGTTCACTCTACAACTGCAACTCAGAAGACTGTTGACGGTCCATCATTGAAGGACTGGCGTGGTGGTCGTGCTGCTTCAGGCAACATCATCCCATCTTCTACAGGTGCTGCTAAGGCTGTAGGTAAGGTTATTCCAGAACTCAACGGCAAGCTCACTGGTATGTCAATGCGTGTACCTACTCTTGACGTTTCTGTTGTTGACCTCACAGTAAACCTCGCTAAGCCAGCTAAGTACGAAGAGATTTGTGCTGCTATGAAGGAGGCTTCTGAAGGCGAACTCAAGGGTGTTCTTGGTTACACTGACGAAGCAGTTGTATCTTCAGACTTCCTCGGATGCACTCTTACATCAATCTTCGATGCAAAGGCAGGTATCGCTCTTACAGATACATTCGTAAAGGTTGTAAGCTGGTATGACAACGAGATCGGTTACTCTAACAAGGTTCTCGAACTCATCGCTCACATGGCTAAGGTTAACGCATAAGCATAAACCCCAACATAAAACTAAGAAGGTGTGTAGATTTACATACCTTCTTTTTTTGTTCCAAATGACAAGATAATGATATAACGTTTTATGCGTCCGGTTGTCCGAAGCTTTACGTCCGGTTGCATGATGAAATGCAATTTATCGGGTCTACGGGAAGTCTAAACCAGATATTTCCACGTGAATCCACGCTTTGAATTGATTATATCGTCGATAGTTCCCTGGGCAACGACCTCGCCGCCTTTGTTTCCACCTTCCGGTCCCATGTCTATAATATAATCAGCCTGCTGGATAACATCAATGTTATGCTCGATGACGATTACCGTATTTCCTTTGCTTACTAACAACTCCAGCATACTCATCAGCGCCTTTATGTCTTCGTAGTGCAGACCCGTAGTCGGTTCGTCGAGAATGTACAAGGTTTTTCCCGTGTCTCTGCGGCTCAGTTCTGTTGCCAGTTTCACTCGCTGACTCTCACCACCCGAAAGTGTGGTCGACGGCTGACCAAGTTTGATGTAACCCAGTCCAACATCCTGTATTGTCTTGATTTTATTGAGAATGTTCGGCTGGAACTCAAAGAATTCTACTGCCTGGTTGATGGTCATGTCGAGAACATCTGCGATTGACTTTCCCTTGAATTTCACCTCGCAAGTCTCGCGGTTGTATCTCTTGCCGTGGCAAACCTCACAAGCGGTGAGCACATCGGGAAGGAAATTCATGGCTATGGTCTTGTAGCCATTGCCGCTGCATGCCTCACACCTACCTCCAGCCACATTGAACGAGAATCGTCCGGGCTTATAGCCACGCACCACGGATTCGGGAAGCTTCACGAACAAGTCGCGGATATCACTGAACACCCCAGTGTAAGTGGCAGGATTGCTGCGTGGAGTCCTACCAATCGGCGACTGGTCGACACACACCACCTTGTTTATATATTCAAGTCCTTCAATCGAATCATACTTCAGAGGTTCTCTGAGCGAACGGTAGAGATGCTGGCTAAGGATTGGTTGCAGGGTGTCGTTGATGAGAGTCGACTTGCCACTGCCGCTGACTCCAGTCACGCAAATCAGTTTGTGCAAAGGGAAACGTACTGACACATTCTTCAGGTTGTTGCTTTTGCATCCATTGAGCACAAGCCACTCGCCGCCATGCGAACTGTTCTTTTCAGTCTGGGAATCATTTGCTTCAGTCGTTGCCACAGCCATCGTAGATTCCGGCCGATGCTGTTCCATCTTCAAATAGCGGGCAGTCAGGGTATCGGTCTTCAGCAACTCCTCGGGCGGACCCTGGAACACCACATCCCCACCCTTGCATCCTGCAAACGGTCCCATGTCGATGATATAGTCGGCATTGAGCATCATGTCCTTGTCGTGCTCCACCACTACCACCGTATTGCCTTCGTCGCGTAAAGTCTTTAGTGAGTTGATAAGCCGTTGATTGTCTCTCTGATGCAATCCGATGCTCGGCTCATCAAGGATATAAAGCACATTCACAAGTCTTGAACCAATCTGAGTGGCAAGACGTATGCGCTGGCTCTCACCGCCCGACAGAGTCATGGTGGAACGGTTCAGCGACAAATAGCCAAGACCTACGTTAAGCAGGAACTTCAGTCGGCTACGGATTTCCTTCAGTATCTCCACTGCTATCTTGCGCTGGCGGTCGGAGAGCGAATCTTCCACATGATCCATCCAGTCGTACAAATCCTGCAGGTCCATGCACGACAAATCAAAGATATTCTTGTCGGCAAGACGGAAGCTCAGTGCCTCCTTGTTCAGTCGTGCGCCGTTACATTCAGGACAAGTGGTGACACTGTCGAACGAGTCAACCCATTTCTGCACCGATGCAGGCGTATCACCGTTGCGCAACTGGTTGATGTATGCTGCAATACCTTCGTACTGAGTGTAGTAGTCGTTTGTCTGATGAAGCAGTTCGGCTGGAATACGGATACGCTCATTGCAACCGTATATCAAGTCATTGACCACATCCTCGGGCAAGTCCTCCACTGGAGTTTGAATATCTTGTGAGTAAAGATCCATCATCGATCGGATTTGCCAGAATATCATCGTATTGCGGTACTTGCCCAATGGAGCAAGAGCACCGTTGTAGACCGACAGGCTGCGGTCCGGAATCACCTTATCCTTGTCAATCAGATTGATGTAGCCCAATCCCTTGCAGCAAGGACATGCTCCTTGGGGCGAGTTAAATGAGAAATTGTTTGGAGCAGGGTCATGGTAACTCATGCCAGTGTTTGGACACATAAGATTACGGGAATAGTACTTCACCTCATCAGTTGCCTGGTTGAGAATGAGTATCAGTCCTTCGCCCAGTTTCATGGCATTTGCCACACTGTTCTTCAGCCTTGCCTCATCCTTGTCCCCTACTCTCAGGCGGTCGACCACCACTTCTATGTTGTGGTTCTTGTATCTGTCGACCTTCATGTCAGGCACCATCTCTGTCATCTCGCCGTCGATGCGCACATGCAGATAGCCTTTCTTCATCAAGGTTTCGAACAAATCACGGTAATGTCCCTTACGGCTGCGCACCACCGGTGCAAGGATGGAAATGCGCTTGTCGTTGTAGTGGTCGAGTATCATTGCCAGAATCTGTTCCTCAGTGTATTTTACCATTTTCTCGCCCGAGGCATAACTGTAGGCATCGGCTGCACGAGCAAAGAGCAGACGGAGAAAGTCGTAGATTTCAGTGACTGTGCCTACGGTACTGCGCGGGTTCTTGTTGGTGGTCTTCTGCTCGATGCTGATCACCGGACTCAGTCCTGTGATTTTATCCACATCAGGGCGTTGCAGTCCACCGAGGAAATTGCGTACGTAAGCAGAGAATGTCTCGATATATCGGCGCTGTCCTTCTGCAAATATAGTGTCGAAAGCCAAACTGGACTTTCCGCTTCCGCTCAATCCGGTGATGACTGTCAGACTGTTTCTCGGAATCTTCACATCCACGTTCTTCAGGTTGTGCACCCTTGCTCCATACACTTCAATATCGTCATTCATCATAATCCCTCAGTCCTTTCATCACATTGATTGCCTTCTTGATATTATATTTCACCCCGTCGCTGCCAGTTGCCTGCAGATTGAGGAAATAGACACCGTCCTTCACGTATTTTCCATTGTACATGCCGTCCCATCCGTTGTCCACATTGCTGAGATTGAAGCTGTAGACCCTCTGTCCCCATCGGTTGAATATGGCTCCCTGCATGGAGATGATGGACTGGTACGTCACCTTGAACACATCGTTGATGCCGTCGTTGTTGGGCGAGAAACCGTCCGGACACGAGAGTTTGGATGTGGAAATACTCAACTGGAACACCTCCGACTCATACTCCACCTCCTCATCGTCTGAATTGGTGAACGTGACGTAAAGCTTGATGTAATAGTCGCCCGACTGCTCCAACGTGTAAGCGGTATTCTCCTCATATCGGTCGAGAATCGGTTCACTTTCCGAACCGCTTGCACTGTAGAGTTTCCATTCACACGTTGCATCCCAGCCCTCGTCGTCCTCAAGGTTTGCATACATCTTTATTTCCAATGGAGCCGGAGCCGACTGCTCGTCGCCCGGACTCATCTCCACGTCTGCATTGTCTTCAGTAGAATAAAACATAACGGTGGGATTTGCGGTCTGTGCCGAAGCGCAGAGGAAAGCCATTGCCCAACCCATTGCCATCACTATGATTCTTTTCATTTAGCATCTCTATATATTGCTGCAAAGTTACAAAAATAATCATTATATGCCCCATACGACCCTGATTTTTTATGCCTCGAATACTTTTAATTAAAAAACAGTTTCCTTTCCCGAAGATTTACGCTATCTTTGTACACAAATTAGCGTTGAGCTATGAAACAAAACATTCAAACAATGGAATACAAGATTATAGACAAAGCAACAAAACAGTTTCTCTTACTCGTTCTTCTACTCATTGGATACACCATGCAGATGCAGGCACAAAACGTGAAACGCCATGAAGTGAAGGCTGGCGAAACTCTGTATGGCATAAGCAGGGCATACGGACTGAGTGAGTCCGAAATCAAAGCAGCCAATCCGTCCATCAATGCATCAGGCAACATCATGGCAGGACAAGTGCTGGTCATTCCCGAGAAGAAATCCAACATCAAAACAAGCACTGCCCCAGTGCAGGCAAATGAGGTTGCTGTCGACGACACTCTGAAATACAAGCTCATCTACACAGTGAAGAAGAAAGAAACACTGTACAGCATATCCAAACAGTTCGATGTGACTGTAAACGAAATCCTTGCCATCAACCCCAACATCAAGGGAAACAAGATAAAGAAAGGCAAAACTCTATACATCCCCTACACTCAGGCAGAGCTGGAGGCGATGAAGCCTGTGGTGGTGGAAGAGGAAATCATCGTCAAAGAACCAGTGCAGGTGTCTGTGGCACTCATCATGCCCTTCGGACTCAGCCATGAGAAGAAGAGCAAGGAAGCAATCACAATGATTGACATGTACGAAGGATTCATGCTCGCTTTGTCGGAACTGAAACAGGAAGGAGTGAGCGGCAAAGTGTACGTCTACGACGAGGCAGACATCGACAGCATACTGACATTGCCACAAATCAAAGACGTGAAACTGATTGTCGGCGCCAAAGATCAACACAACATACAGAAACTGATAGACTTCACCAAGAAGCACAATATCAGTCTTGTGGTGCCCCTCTCATCGCAGACCACACTTGTAAAGAACAATCCAAACGTATTTCAGGTGAACCACAAGATGGAAACTGAGGACTACAACAAGGCATTCAGCTTCTGCTACTCCATGCACCAGCAAGCCAACTTCATATTCATCAACATTGAAGACCAAACCGACAAGATGGACAATGTAATCAGAATGAAGACATTCCTCAACGGGGAGAACAAAAGCTACCACAGTCTGGGATACAGCGAACTCGACAGTTTGGGCAGTCTGCTGGTTGAAGGCAAGGAAAACATTCTGATATCTTCATCAAGCACAAAGACCGGCTTCGACCGTCTAGTCAAGAAATTGGGAGAGATGGAACTCGAATACTACGACATCGACTTGTTCGGCTATCCCGACTGGCAGGCATTTGCCGCCAAGGAGAGCGAGTCGTTCAGAAAGTACAACTGCACATTCTTCACCAGTTTCTACAACAATCCAAACGCTACGGAAACCTATGCCTTCAACCGCAGGTTCCACAATGCGTTCGGACGCGACCAATACAACACATATCCACACTACGGAATGCTGGGCTACGACATTGCCAAGTTCTTCCTCAAGAACATGTATGTGGAAGGAGACGACTTCACTACCAACATTGAGAATCTCAACAGCCAGTCGCTGCAAAACCCCATGCACTTCACCAAGCACAACTCATGGAGCGGATATGAAAACAACGCACTGATGCTAGTAAGATACAATTCCGACGGAACAATCAGCGTAAAACAACTCTAACGGACAGAATCCACAAACTGCAAGGATGAAGTTCACGAACCACAAGGATGAAGTCCACGAACCACAAGGATGAAGTCCACGAACCACAAGGATGAATTCAATAACAGTAAGGAAAGAAGTCCACAAACAGAAAGAATGAAATTCAAATACAGCAAAATATTGGCTCTGCTTGTCTGCATGTCGTCAGCATGCATACAGACCATGCACGCCCAGGTGGGAGAAGCAAGGAATGACTTCTCCATTGGATTCAACGGAGGCTATTCGATAGCAAAAATGGATTTCAATCCAGCCATCAAGCAGTCGTACAAAGGGTCGCCCACCTTCGGATTTTCCGCACGCTACATCTGCGAGAAATACTTCACCACTATCTGCGGAGTGCTCATGGAAGTGAACTATGCCAATCTCGGATGGAAAGAACTCATCGAGGACGGCAGCGGCAACACCTACAGTTGCGACCTCACCTACATACAAGTGCCTATACTCATGCAGTTGGGTTGGGGATACGAACGCCGTGGCTGCAAATTCCTCTTCGAGGCAGGTCCGCAAATCGGCTACAACATCGGCAGAACCCCGCACCAAGGAGGCACAGCATGGGACGTGACAAACCGTCCGAACAATGTTGTCGAGCAATACGACATCGATGTGAAGCACAAGATCGACTACGGCATTGCAGCTGGCTTCGGCATCGAACTGTCGACAGCTATCGGACATTTCCTGCTCGACGGCAGATACTATTTCGGACTGGGCGATGCATTCGACAACAGCACTAAAGCCCCGTTCAGCCGGTCTGCCCATCAAGTGATAACAGGCAAACTGACTTACCTGTTCGACATAGTGAAAACAAAGAAAACTACAAACAAACAACCAAACTAATTAACCAACAACCAACCAATTCTGACATGAAAAAAAGAAACATTCTAGCTTTTGCCCTGTCCAGCCTTTTCCTTTGTGCCAATGCCCAGGAAAAAGTGGCTTATCTCTTCACATACTTCACCGGCAACGAACCAGAGAAAGAGCAGATTTGCTATGCACTGAGCGATGACGGCTACAACTGGACACCCCTCAACAACGGCAAACCAGTCATTTCATCCGACACCATTGCCCTTACTGGCTGCGTGCGCGACCCACACATCCTACGCTGTGAAGACGGCAAGACCTTCTATATGGTAGTGACCGACATGAAATCAAGCCTCGGATGGTCGTCCAACCGCGGACTGATACTGATGAAAAGCACCGACCTCATCCACTGGCAACACACCAGCATCCATTTCCCCACCAAGTTCGTGAAAGACTGGAGATACGTACAACGAGTGTGGGCGCCTGAGACCGTGTACGACAAGAACAGCGGCAAATACGTGGTGTTCTATTCACTGCTCTCGCCATCCAACAGATACGACAAGATTTACTACAGTTATGCCAATGCCGACTTCACAGACATCAGCGAACCGCGATTGCTCTTCGATGACGGACGCGCAGCCATCGACGGCGACATAGTCTACAACGACAAAGACGGACTCTTCCATCTCTTCTACAAGAGCGAAGCGGGAGGCGGCATATTCCAGGCAACCACCAAAAGCATAATTCCCGAAAAGGGAGCGAAAGACGGATCACAGTGGCAGAAACTGCCCGACCGCGTGGAGCAGGCAAAGACTGCAGTCGAAGGAGTGGGCGTATGCAAATCCATCGACGGCAACAGCTGGATCGTGATGTACGACTGCTATAGCCGTGGCTACTACCAGTTCTGCAAGTCTGCAGACCTCAACACATTCTCCATCGTACAGGACACCAAGACCGAGGGAGTGTTCACCCCACGCCACGGCACCATGATTCCAATCACACAGGCAGAGAAAGACCGTTTGCTGAAGGAATTCCCGTCAACCAAGCAGCCAATCCTCGATGGATTCCATGCCGATCCCGAAGTGCTCTACTCCAACAAGACCGGCAAATACTACATCTATTCCACCTCCGACGGCTTCAGCGGATGGGGAGGCTATTACTTCCAGGTGTTCTCGTCCGACAATCTGATTGACTGGAAGCTCGAAGGAACCATGCTCGATGTCAAGTCCGACCAAGTGGCTTGGGCAAAAGGCAATGCCTGGGCACCTGCCATCGAAGAAGTGAAGCAGAAAGACGGCACATACAAGTACTATTTCTACTACAGCGCCGATGCAGGCAAGCGCAAGGAAATTGGCGTGGCAATTGCCGACGACCCATGCGGACCATTCACGGATTTCGGCAAACCAATCATCAGCGACTCACCAGTTGGCAGAGGGCAACAGATTGACGTAGACGTGTTCACCGACCCGAAGACCGGCAAGCACTACATCTACTGGGGCAACGGTTACATGGCTGGAGCCGAACTCAACGACGACATGACAAGCGTCAAGGAAGGCACCATTACCGTACTCACGCCGAAAGGCGGCACACTCAAGGACTATGCCTACCGCGAAGGAACCTACGTGTTCTACCGCAAGGGACTCTACTACTTCCTTTGGAGTGTGGACGATACCGGCAGTCCCAACTATCATGTAGCATACGGCACAAGCAAGAGTCCGCTCGGACCAATCACAGTGGCTGAGCAGCCAGTGATACTCCAGCAAGACCCGTCCAACAAGATCTATGGTACGGCACACAACTCCGTGCTCCAAATCAAGGGCAAGGACAAATGGTACATCGTTTACCACCGCATCAATAAAGACTATCTCCACAACGGACCGGGCTATCATCGCGAAGTATGCATCGACGAGATGACCTTCGACAAGAAAGGCAATATCAACGTAATCAAGCCTACACTCAATGGTCCCGAACCATTGAAATTGAAGAAGAAATAAGGAACAGTTGTTCTGAATCATAAAGAAGACAAGAAACAAAGACGTTGGTCCCGAACCATTAAGAAAGAAATGAATACCAAGGCAATAATCTTCGACCTCGACGGCACGCTGCTCGACACACTGCAAGACCTCTATGCCAGTGTCAACCATGCCCTGACTCACTTTCGTCTGCCCAACCGCAGCAAGACCGAAGTGCGCCAGTTCCTGGGCAACGGTGTACGTCGGCTCATCGAACTCTCCATGCCCGAAGGCAGCGATGCAACAACCACCGAGTCAGTACTTGCCGAATTCAAGACCCACTATCTCCAGCACAGCCTCGACACCGCCCGTCCCTACGATGGTATCGAGGAAATGCTGGGCAAGTGCAGAGAGATGGGGTTGAAGACAGCGATAGTAAGCAACAAGCTGAATCCCGCCGTCCAGGACCTCCGTCACCGTTTCTTTGCTGACAATGTCGACATTGCCATCGGTGAGACCCGGGAGATAGGGCGCAAGCCAGCCCCCGACATGTTGCAGGTTGTGATGGAAGAGCTGAAGGTGACAAACCGGGAGACAATCTATGTGGGCGACAGCGAAGTCGACCTGCAAACAGCAGAAAATGCATCCACCCAGTGCATCGCAGTGGCATGGGGATTCCGTGGGCGCAAATTCCTCGAACAGCAGGGAGCAACCACCATCATCGACACACCATCCGAACTAATACAACATCTGGTAAACTAATACAACATCTGACATGAAAAGAATTCTGTTGACATCACTGCTGATCATCGCGTCAGCCACCGTCTGTTCCGCACAATCCCACATCGATGCGGCACTCCAGATGCTGGCAGACTTCACTCATTATTTATATAAGCAGTATGATCCAATAGAAGCAAAGAATTCAAAAGGCGAAACCATTGCCACCTTCCTGGGAGAAAACACGTTTGGCAACAACGAGCAGGGAGTGCGCCACAATGCCGACCTGTCGATGGTATGTGCCTTCCTCTGCAAATACGCCAAGGACAAGGTCACCCTACCCTCCCCCGTCACATGGGAAAAGCTGGAGGAAATGGCACGCACCACACTCACCTATTCCTATTCCACTCACAAAGCACTGCGCTTCTATCCCTGCAAAGGCAACAGCTACTGGGGTTCGGTGAGCACAGCCGACCACACATGGGAATCCTCACTGTGGGCAATGTCAGTGGCATATTCAGCCTTCTTCCAGTGGGATTCATTGTCCCTGCAACAGAAGCAATACATCCACGACCTCCTCGCAGCCGAATGCACCTATGAACTCCAGCGCAAAGTGCCTACCGGATATGAAGGCGACACCAAGGCAGAAGAAAACGGATGGGAATGCGGAGTGCTGGCAGCCACACTCGGACTCTTCCCCGACGACCCGCAGGCAAAGCAATGGTTCGGGCGGCTCCGCGAGTTTGCCATAAACTCATTCTCACATCCTTCCGACAAGAGAAACCGACAGATAATCGACCCACACTACGACTACACCACAGTAGCCGACCTCTACCGAGGACCCAACCTCTACGCTGACTACACACTGCAAAACCACAACTATTTCCACACCAGCTACCAGAACGTGGTGGTGCAGGAACTGGGAGAAGCAGCACTTGCCCTTTCGCTGTTCCAGACCAGTCTCCATGGGTCAGAACAATGGGTCACCCATTCGCTCATGCACAACGTAAACACCGTCACGAAAGAAGTGCTCTATCATCTGGCACTCTCCGACGGCGAGCTGGCAATGCCCAACGGCAACGACTGGAGCCTGTTCCTCTACGATCAAATCACATCGTTCACCACCGCAGCCTGCTTTCTCAACGATCCCGATGCCCTCATGCTCGAGCAAAAGGCACTACAACAGATTGCCATCCGGCAGAAGACCACTACCGATGGTTCATGGCTGCTCCGTCCCGATGTAGGAGCACGACGCATGGGAGTGGAAGCCCACCGCGTGATGATGACATGGCTCATGCACCACGCCTTCCCCACTCGAAACCTGCAGGCATCCTCATGGTCCGACTTTCTCAGCCGCTATTCAGTCACAGCACACTTCTCATGCCAGGACGTGGTCACAGCACCGTCCCACCACCGCTTCACCTGCTTCTCGTGGAGCAAGGGACTCAAGAGCTACACCGGATATTTCGCACCCGTGAGCGACACCAGCAACAACATCGTAGTGCCGTTCCGTGCCAACAACACCGGCAACTTCATCGGATGGTACGATGTGGAAGGGAAGAAGACAGATGCAGTCGACGTGGAACATGAGATCTGCTACGTCAACAACAATTCCTACATCGTCAAGGGCACACTCCATACCAACCAGGCAACACTGCAGAACAACTATCTGCTCTTTGCCACCGACAACAACCTCGTGCTCTACTTCGACCTCGTGACAGCACTCGACACCTGCGTCATCACCCAAGAGAAAGGCGGACTGCTCGCCATATCCACCGACCCGTTCACCAAGACCAGTCGCTCACTCAGTTACAACGGAGGTACAGCCACATCCGACGGAGAACAACTCAGCACATTCGCCTCCGACTGGATGAACATCGACGACTGCCTGGGCATCATTGTCCGCACAGACAAAGCCACCAACACCATGGCATTCGGTGACCGACACAACAACAACTCAGTGCTCACATCCAAACTCTATTCCGTCTATTCCCCCACCAGGAAAAAAGTCAATGCCGGATCGGCAGTCGGTGCCCGGTGCATAGCCTACTACAGCAATGTCAGCACCGATGGCACCCTGATGCTCAACAGCAAGATGCAACCCCTCAGTCACTTTTCCAAAGGTTGGAAAGGCTGGACCATTGCCGACACCGACGGCACACAGTATGCCATAGTCTACAACCCCACAGGCAAGAACCTATCCAAGCTAAACCTTCCCAAGCTCAAGAAAGCGGTTAAACCAAACCTCATTCTTGTTGTCACAACCAAGGAAGGCAAGTTCAACGTCACCACCGTCCCCGGTTCCGACATAGTCGACCCTCTCGATAACGACGGCACATTCTACAATACATGGTAAGCGGACAAGCCATTCCACATTCATACGAAAGTTCATAACATTCAAACGTAGCATTCAGGCATAATATTCAAACATAAAACTAAGTGTAATTCTTAAACAATCAATCTTATGAAGAAAATCCTATTGACAGCCATCTGCTGCATGGCTACAATGATTGCAGCGCAAGCACAGGAACAAGCACAAGAGCAGAAAGTCGGCTACAAACTGCCCGAAGGCAAAGCCATCTACATTCCGGAAGAACTCCGCGACAACGACTTCACCAAGAAAGACTCCAAGTGGAGCTACTACCGCATGGCATACACTCCCAACGTTGTCTGCTTCTGGGAAAAAGGTTTCGGCGACGACCTCAGCAAGGCGCCCGACCTCGACGGCCACAAGATGACAGTCGACCTTCCCAATCTCCTCAGCCGCGTAGAGTACTTCTACAATGTCTACCGCGACATGATGGAATTCACTCTGCCAGGCAGTAAGGCAGACAAATACCGCATGATGGTGATGCTCAACTACTCACTCGAAGGCACAGCCTACGGCGGTTCCTACGATAACGAAATCGGAGCACTCTGGATAGCGCCCAACCGCGTGCAGGACAAGACTCTCAATTGCATTGCCCACGAAATCGGCCACTCATTCCAGATACAGATCTCATGCGACGGACTGAGCGGAGGCATGGGCGGAGGCATCTTCGAGACCTGCTCACAGTGGATGCTTTGGAACGTCAACCCCAAATGGACCACCGATGAAAACTACCACTGGGAAGCATTCAAGAAGCAGATACACCTCAGTCTCTTCAATGGAGCCAACATGTATCACGCACCATTCGTACTCGAATACTGGAGCATGAAACACGGACTCACCTTCATGGCAGACATGTTCCGCCAGGGACAGCGCGGTGAAGACGTGCCGGCAGCCTACATGCGTATGTACGGAGTCGACATCCAGGCAATGGGCGACGAGATGCTCGACTGCTACAGCCGACTCATCACCTTCGACTTCCCCGACAAGCAGAAAGAAAGCATCCGGTACTCATGCGAAATGAAGAGCGAAATGGAAGATGCAGGCGACGGATGGCTCAAGCCTGTCAACGCACCGCAGACCTACGGATTCAATGTCGACGAAATCACACTCCCAGCCAAGGGCGAGACAGTGAAAGTGCAGTTCAAGGCACTCTCCGACAAACAGAACGTGGGCTACCGCTACGGACTCGTGGCAGTCGACAACAACAACCATGCCACCTATCTCGGCGCCAACTCAGCACCCAAAGCCACACTCAAGTACACCAATCCAGGCGACATCAAGAAACTCTACCTCGTAGTCGTAGGTTGCCCGGCAGAGAAATACGACCCGGCAGCCGGATGGGGTGAAGACGAAGAAGAAGTCACCTATCCCTACCAGATAAAATTCTAAGCTAAAGAGATATGAGAAAAACCATTCTATCCGTGTGCACCTGCATTCTCTGCATCGCAGCACAGGCACAGACCATCACCTCACCCAACGGAAAAATCCGCGTTGAGATGACCTCCGGAGATGCACTCGCCTTCTCCATCACCGACGACGGCAAGCAACTCGTCAAGAGCGTCAGCCTCGGGCTCGACATACAGTCCGGAAAGAAGACCGTCGATCTAAGCAAAGCAAGCGTTTCCGGCAAGCCCACAGTCAAGACAGTGAGCGAAGACATCGTAGCCCCCAACTACCGCCAGGCACAGTTCTCAGTCAAGTACAACCAGGCAGTGGTGAAACTCAACTGCGGAGTCAACATCGAGTTCAAGGTGTTCGACGAAGGAGTGGCATACCGCTACGTGACCACCGGCATGAAAGGCGACTATAAAATTGTGAATGAGAAAGCCGACATCGCCTTCGCCCACGACTACGCCTCCTACCTCCCCTTCACCACCAATCCCAAGAAGCCCGAGGCAATGGCATTCCAAGCCACCTACGGCGTAGCGCCCATCACCCGTCAGAAAGGGCTCCTCGCCTTTCTGCCAGCCACCGTCGACTGCGAGACAGCCAAAGTCACAATCATGGAGAGCGACCTCGAAGCCTACCCCGGAATGTTCGTACAGGCAGAAGGCGGAGTGCTCAAGTCATGGTTCTCCAAATACCCCAAAACCACAAGCCACTACGAATGGCGCGACCAGGAATACGTCACCAGCACCCAAGACTACATTGCAGTATGCCACGGCAACCGCACCTTCCCATGGCGTATATTCGCCATCAGCCACAACGACACCGAGATGCCTACCAACAACATGGTCTATGCACTCGCTGCCCCCAACCGCATCGGCGACACCTCATGGATACGCCCCGGCAAAGTGGCATGGGACTGGTGGAACAACTGGGGAATCTCCGGAGTCGATTTCGAAGCAGGCATCAACAACGCCACCTACAAGCACTACATCGACTTTGCCGCCCGACAGGGACTTGAGTATGTAATCCTCGACGAAGGCTGGTACAAGCCCTCAAGCGGAGACCTCCTCACCACCATACCCGAAATCAACCTCCAGGAACTCGCCGACTACGGCAAGCAGAAAAACGTGAAGATCATCCTGTGGTGCGTCTTCAACTGCCTCGACAAAAACATCGATGCCATCTGCCAGCGCTACTCCAAGATGGGCATAGCCGGATTCAAAGTCGATTTCCTCGACCGCAACGACCAGACAGGCGTCGAGATGATCTATCGCATAGCCGAGAAATGCGCCAAATACCACATGATACTCGACTACCACGGCATCTATGCCCCAACCGGCATCAACCGCACCTATCCCAACATCGTCAATTTCGAAGCAGTGTTCGGAATGGAAGAAGCCAAATGGACACCCAACGGAGAGCAGGACATGCCAAAGTACGATGTCACCTTCCCCTACATCCGCATGCAGAGCGGCTACGTAGACTTCACCCCCGGAGGCTTCCGCAATGCCACAGCCAAAGACTTCCAGCCAGTCTACAACAACCCGATGACCATGGGCACCCGTTGTCATCAGATGGCACACTATGTTGTCCACGAGTCACCACTCACCATGCTCGCCGACAACCCCACCATCTATGAGAAAGAATCCGAGTGCACCCGGTTCATTGCCACCCTGCCCTCCATCTACGAAACCATGAAGGTAGTCGACGGCAAGATGGGCGAATACATCGTCACCGTGCGCACCGACAAGGCAGGCAACTACTACGTGGGAGGCGAAACCAACTGGACTGCGCGCGACCTCACCCTCACCCTCAGTTTCCTTCCATCCGGCACCTACCATGCCGAGATCCTGACCGACGGCATCAATGCCGACAAAGTGGCAACCGACTACAAGATCGAGAAGAAAGACGTGACCAAAGACACCACCCTCAACCTCCATCTTGCATCCGGCGGCGGCTTCGTCATCAAGCTCATCAAATGACGCCACACACCGTCACACCTACATCACGCAACGAAAGCGATGGGAACTCCCCCATCGCTTTCTTCGTCAATAGCCAGCAAAATGTTTTGAGGTCGGGTTCATGTCCATGTAGGATGTCTGCCATGTCCGCTCCAGTCGTCTGACTCATAAGGCTGCGAGTCAAAAATGCCTCTCATCACTATGCCGTTGTTTCGCTCCACTCCTACTTTCACGAGATAAAAACGGTCACCACATTTGGCATCCTTGTAATAATTGCGACTATACATAGCCCTGAATGCAAACACGCCTGAGCCGACAAACTCTTTCCCGTATAATTGCAATCAAGATGGATTGAGTTGGCAATGTCGAAGAAATAGTGTATCTTTGCAACCGCATTGCGCCGCTACGGACGAAGTGCGGAAACTACTATAATGATTCAAAAGATGAAGGAATTTAAGGACTTGAGAATAGCGGTGGCAGGAACCGGATACGTGGGACTGAGCATCGCCACATTGCTGGCACAACACCATAAAGTGACTGCCGTGGATGTAATACCCGAGAAGGTGGAGAAACTGAACAGAAGGATTTCACCTATCCAGGACGACTACATCGAGAAATATCTGGCGGAGAAACCGCTCGACCTCACTGCCACTCTCGACGGCAAGGCTGCATATAAGGACGCGGATTTCGTGGTGATTGCAGCACCCACGAACTACGACCCGGTGAAGAACTACTTCGACACGAGCCATGTGGAGGAGGTAATCGACTTGGTGCTGGAAGTGAATCCCGAGGCAGTGATGGTGATAAAAAGTACCATTCCGGTGGGCTACACACGAAGTCTTTACCGTAAATACGCAAAGAAAGGGGTGAAGCAACTCAACCTGCTCTTCTCTCCCGAATTCCTGCGTGAGAGCAAGGCACTCTACGACAATCTCTATCCCTCACGCATCATCGTGGGCTACCCGAAACTCATCGACCGTGAGGAATTTACCGAAGGAAACGAGGCTATCAAGGCGGTGACTGATGTGGACCGGATGAAGGAAGCTGCCGAGACTTTCGCCCAGCTGCTCGTGGAGGGTGCCATCGGCAACCAGGCAGAAAGCGAATCCGACGCAACACCCAAGACACAACAGTCCAAACCCAACAAGGGCATCCCCTGCCTGTTCATGGGCATGAAGGAGGCTGAAGCCGTGAAGCTCTTTGCAAACACTTACCTTGCCCTGCGCGTCAGTTACTTCAACGAGCTCGACACATACGCCGAGGTGAAAGGTCTCGACACAAGGGCAATCATCGAAGGTGTAGGTCTTGACCCACGTATCGGCACGCACTACAACAACCCGAGTTTCGGTTACGGCGGCTACTGTCTGCCAAAGGACACGAAGCAGTTGCTTGCCAACTATGCCGACGTGCCCGAGAACCTTATCGAGGCTATCGTGGAGAGCAACCGCACACGCAAGGACTACATTGCCGATGCGGTGCTTCGCAAGGCAGGGTACTACAACGAGAACAGCTGTTATGATGCAAGCAAGGAGCATGGCTGTGTAATTGGTGTCTACCGACTGACCATG
Source organism: Bacteroidaceae bacterium (assembly GCA_963640465.1). GTDB lineage: Bacteria > Bacteroidota > Bacteroidia > Bacteroidales > Bacteroidaceae > Colivivens. Next base: position 43,754 of record CAVHYP010000007.1, read on the forward strand.
AAATCGAACTCCGACAATTTCAGGCAGAGCGCAATACAAGGCATCATGAAACGTATCAAAGCAAAGGGGGCAGAGGTAATCATCTACGAGCCAACACTCGAAAACGACAGTACATTCTTCGGAAGCAAAGTGGTGAACGATATGGAACTGTTCAAGGCACAGAGCAATGCCATCATCGCCAACCGCTACGATGCATGCCTCGATGACATAAAAGACAGGGTCTATACACGTGACATATTCCGTAGGGACTGATATGGTAGAACACAACGTAAATCTTGAAGGGAAGACAGTGTTGGTGACTGGTGCTGCCGGATTTATCGGCAGCAATCTGGTAAAACGCCTGTTCCGTGACATGAGCGACATCAAGGTGATTGGCATTGACAACATGAATGACTACTACGATGTCAACATAAAGTACGAACGGCTGAAGGAAATTGAAGAAATCACGCAGAAGAATATTCAAGGCAACAAGAAACAGTCATGGATATTCGTGAAAGGCTCCATTGCAGACAAGGACGCTGTTGAGAAGATTTTCAGTGAGAACAACATCACAGTGGTAGTCAACCTCGCTGCCCAAGCAGGTGTCCGCTACTCAATCACCAATCCAGATGCTTATATCCATAGCAACCTCATCGGGTTCTACAACATCCTTGAAGCATGCCGCCAGCATGAAGTAGAGCACCTGGTTTATGCTTCATCGTCATCAGTGTATGGCTCAAACAAGAAAGTGCCCTACTCCACTGACGACAAGGTGGACAATCCAGTGAGCCTCTATGCTGCAACAAAGAAAAGCAACGAGCTGATGGCACATGCCTACTCGAAACTCTACAACATACCGAGCACTGGTTTGAGGTTCTTCACCGTCTATGGTCCTGCAGGTCGTCCCGACATGGCATACTTCGGTTTTACCGACAAACTGGTGAAGGGCGAAACCATCAAGATATTCAACTACGGCAACTGCAAACGCGACTTCACCTATATTGACGACATTGTAGAAGGTATCCTTCGCGTTATGCAGCACGCACCAGAAAAACAGATGGGAGAAGACGGGCTGCCACTGGCCCCCTATGCAATTTACAACATAGGCAACAATCATCCTGAGAATTTACTCGAGTTTGTGAGCATCCTGCAGGAAGAATTGATACATGCAGGAGTTCTGCCCTATGATTACGACTTCGAGGCACACAAGGAACTTGTGCCGATGCAACCGGGTGATGTGCCAGTGACATACGCTGACACTACTCCATTGGAGGAAGACTTCGGCTATAAGCCGTCAACTCCATTGCGTGACGGACTGAGAGCTTTTGCAGAATGGTATAAGAGATATTATCAATAACATGGAATGCAAGTACACATAATCGCACCCTATCGCATTTGTCCTCCGGGTACACACGTTGACCATCAGCGAGGCAACGAGAAGCGGCAACGCACGGGCATAAGATTAAGAAAATAAAAAAATAGCACAATGAGAATTCTATTTACACTGGCAATTGCTCTTGCCTTGACAAGTTGCACAAGCAATAGTATACTCAGTAAAAACGAAGGCAACGCACTCGATTGGTCGGACAAGGCACTGTGGTATGAAGGCCACGCACGGTTGAGCAACATCGACCAAACGCAGCCAGATGTGTTCTATCTGTTGCCGACATGTGTCACCGACTGGACAGACGAATTTGGAACAGTACATCACAATGCCGACCCATCGAAACAAGACCATATTGATGCATGGCAACTGTCGGCACAACTTGCAGACACCATCTTTGCCTCACGTGCAAACCTGTTTGTGCCCTATTATCGACAGGCAACCTTTGAAGGACTGCAAGGTGACATTGCTGCAGAGGCAGGAAACATAGCCAAGCAAGATGTGCTGAATGCATTCGAATATTATCTGGAACACTACAACCAGGGGCGCTCTTTCATCCTTGCCGGATACAGTCAGGGCGGACAGTTAGTGAAGGACGTACTGAAGCACATGAGCGATGATACCTACAAACGGCTTATAGCAGCTTACGTGGTGGGTTACGGAGTGACAGCTGAGGACACCATTACACAGTCGTGCCACAAAACACCACACATAAAACTGGCACAAGACTCACTTTCACGAGGAGTTACCATCAATTTCAACAGCGTCACATCAACCGATGCCATTTGCCCGCTGCTTTGCGACGGAAATATTGGATGCATCAATCCTGTGTCATGGACTACCACAGCAACTCCTGCCACCCTACTGAAAGCAGGCGAAACACCATCTGCCGACGACCCACGATTCCCCTACGGCACAGCGGCAAAACCGGCCAACGACAGCACGGCAATCGCAGTGAGTGTGGACACAGAGCAAAAGGTTCTGGTGGTTAGCGGCATCGATGCCACACGCTACTATTTCGAAGGACTGAAAGACTTCTTCCCTGTCGGCAACCTGCATTTGCAGGAACTTTTCTTCTATGGAGACCTCCTGCGCCACAACGTACTGCTGCGTAGCAAGCACTAAAGCATAAGAGAAAACTACGAATAGCCATTGATTGCAATCAGAAGCATGTTGTCAGTCTGCATGAAACCTCTGATCGCAATCAACGGCATGTTGTCAGTCGACATGAAGCCTCTGATCGCAATCAATGGCATGTTGTCAGTCGACACGAAGCCTCTGATCGCAATCAACGGCATGTTGTCAGTCTGCATGAAGCCTCTGATCGCAATCAATGGTATGTTGTCAGTCGACATGAAGCCTCTGATCGCAATCAACGGCATGTTGCCAGTCTGCATGAAGCCTCTGATCGCAATCAACAGCATGTTGCCAGTCGACATGAAGCCTCTGATCGCAATCAAAGGCATTCCCACAATTTCGGAGAAAGTTCGGACTATAATCAAATACGGACTAACTCATGATAGAGAAGTAGTCGACAATTCCAAGCAGATGATTTTCCTTGTCCACAACCAACAGTGCATGAATCTTGTTCTTGTGGAACATATATTGAATCTGAGTCAGTTTTGCTTCCGGATTGATTATTTTCGGTTTCTTTGTCATTGAATCCGACACAGCCAAATTGAAGAAATTGGATTTGGAAGCCTCAACCGCACGACGTATATCTCCATCGGTGATGATGCCAAGGATATTGTTGTCCTCCATCACCACACCCAATCCAAGATGTCCGTTGCTGATTGAGATAATTGCATCAACGAGTTTCATCTCTGGCGGAATGATTGGCAGGTTTTCTGTATACATCACATCCTTGACGGTCGTAACGAGTTTCTTTCCCAATGAGCCTCCGGGGTGGAACTTGGCGAAATCGCGTGCCTTGAAATGGCGCAACTCAATCAGCACGCAAGCCAAGGCATCGCCCATTGCCATAGCAGCCGCTGTGGACGAAGTGGGAGCCAAATTGAGCGGACAAGCCTCTTTTGCCACACTCACATCGATGTGATAAGCGGAATGGTGTGCAAGCAATGAATCTGTGTTTCCCACCAACGAAACAATTGGGATGTGGCGTTCCTCAAGGAATGCCACCATGCGAAGGATTTCATCAGATGTTCCCGAATTGGATATAAGCAGCGCTATGTCGCTGTCGGTAATCATTCCCAAATCACCATGCAACGCATCAAGCGGATTTATATAAATCGCAGGAGTTCCGGTACTTGCTAATGTAGCCGCCACCTTTGCTGCCACATGTCCGGATTTTCCCACACCCGAAACCACAACGTGTCCTTTGCACTTGTAGAGGAGCGACACAGCTCCGTCGAAATTATCATCAAGTTTGCCAATCAGGTCAAGCAACGCCTGGGATTCATCCTGCAAACATCTGATTGCTATTTCCCTCATTTCCATAAACAGAGTCAATCTACCAAGGATTTTACCACATCGGCAAAATCCTTCAAATATAACATATTCGGCCCATCACTGAGAGCTTTTTCCGGGTCTGGATGGACTTCAAAGAAAAAGCCGTTGGCACCAAATGCCTTTGCAGCCAATGCCATTGCCGGAACAAACTCACGGTCGCCACCGGTCTTTCCTCCTGCTGCACCCGGACGCTGCACCGAATGGGTGCAGTCCATAATCACAACATCCGTGAACTTCCGCATCCATGGGATATTACGGAAATCCACCACAAGATTGTTGTATCCATAAATATTTCCACGCTCGGTAAGCCACACATTGTCATTGCCGCTGTCGCGCACTTTCTGCACAGGATATTGCATGTCGTCGCCACTGAGGAACTGGGCTTTCTTTATGTTCACCGTTTTTCCGGTCTTTGCCGCAGCAACAAGCAAGTCGGTCTGCCGGCACAGGAATGCCGGTATCTGCAGCACATCCACCACCTCGCTTACAGGCTGTGCCTGATAGCTCTCATGAATATCGGTAAGGAGTTTCAGTCCGTACTTGATCTTTATGTCTGCCAGCATCTGCAGTCCCTTGTCCATTCCCGGTCCACGGAATGAACGTATCGAGGTACGGTTTGCCTTGTCGAACGATGCCTTGAATATGATGTCGAGTCCATACTGACGGTTGAGTGCAACCAGCTGAGAAGCCACTTCCTCCAATACATCCATCGACTCGATGACGCATGGTCCGGCTATTATTTTTATTTTGTCATTCATTCTTCCTGTCTTGTGATTGTAAGTACAAAGTCATCGAACACCTTGTACATAATAGTGTAAATGTCGTGGCGTTTGAGGTCTTCCAGTTCGAATGTGCCCTCATAAACGGTGTCGTCGAACGGAGAAACCTTCAGGTCGTTGATGAAATTCACCTTCTCGCGTCCCAATACCTTGAACACCGTTTCCTTTGCCGACCAATGCAGCAACATGCTGATGTGGTTGTCGGCAAACTCGTCATTGCGCACGAAACGGTCCTTCACTCTCACCACTCTTGGAGGTTTGCCGTCAGTGTCGGTCGCATCACGTTCGATATACTCCACATCGATGCCTACCCTTGATTTCTCAGACAAGGCTATTGCAACATATTCCTTGGTATGCGAAATGCTGATGTTCAGCCCTTCGTAGTCGGGCAACGATGGTGCTCCCTGTTCATTGTAGAGGATGTTGACCTGTCTGCCAAGAACCATATAAAGCAACACACGCACAGTGGTCCATTCCATGATGCGGCGCTGCGACTTGAACCGGCTTTCTGCCTCATTCTTCACAGGGTCGGCATCGGGCAAGAGAGAGAGGATTTCGTCATAGTCCTCTGTCATGTGCCACACGGCGACCCTCACATCGTCAATTTGTCTGTCAAAATAAATCATTAGAACGGCGCATCATTGGATGTCGATGAAGGCTTTGGCTGTGCTGCCGCATTTCCCATCATCGCTGGTTGAACAGTTTGTGAACGTGCTGTGAGCATCTCCATGCTGTTGACCAGTATTTCTACTATCTGACGATGAATGCCTTGTTTGTCATCATAACTGCGTGTCTGCAACTTTCCCTCAACATAGAGTTTGTCGCCCTTGTGCACATACTTCTCAACAACCTCAGCCTGCTTGTCCCAGAAAATGAGATTATGCCACTCAGCCCGATCCGGAATCTGAGTTCCGTCGCGCATGGTGTACCCGCGTTCAGTTGTTGCAAGGCGCAACGTAGCAACACAAACACCTGTATTTATATACTTCACTGTAGGCTCCTGACCTACATTGCCTATCAGCATTACTTTATTCATGGATTCTTGTTGTTTTGCTTATCAAATAATAATCGAGGACAGTCATTGCTGCCATTGACTCAACAATAGGAAGGGCGCGGATCAACACACATGGGTCGTGACGTCCCTGTGCTGTAAACACCACCTCTTCGCCGTCCTTCGTCACTGTATGCTGAGGACGTATGATAGTCGGGACTGGTTTGAACAATACTCTGAAATTGATGTCTTCACCATTGCTTATGCCACCCTGAATTCCTCCGCTGTGATTGGTACGCGTGCGGATTACCCCATTGTCATTATAGAACTCATCGTTCATCTGCGAACCGGTAAGCCCTACCCCTCTGAATCCTTCGCCCAAATCAAAGCCTTTGGCTGCATTGATTGAAAGCATGGCTGCACCCAAGGCTGCATTCAGTTTACCGAACACAGGTTCGCCCAGTCCTACAGGGCAGTTCTTTATCGTGCATTCAACGATTCCGCCAATACTGTCGTGCTGCGCACGCACTTCGCCTACGATATCCTCCATCTGGGCAAGTTGTTCCTCTGCAGTTCCCGTAAGAACATGGTTTCCAACCTGTGACACATGAGCCTCGATTATGATTCCCAACTGATTGAGAGCCAACTTGGCAAAAGCGCCTCCCACCACACGGCAGAGGGTTTCACGGGCAGACGTGCGTCCGCCACCGCGATAATCCCTTGTACCATACTTCATTTGGTAGGTATAATCAGCATGGGACGGTCTGTAAAGGTTCTTGATATTGGAATAGTCGGACGACTTCTGATTGGAGTTGCGGACAATGAAACCAATTGGCGTACCGCTGGACACGCCCTCAAATATTCCAGAGAGAATCTCCACTTTGTCAGTTTCCTTCCGCGAAGTAGTAAGAATTCCCTGACCAGGACGACGTCTGTCGAGTTCCGACTGAATGAAATCCAAGTCCACATGAATACCTACGGGAAAACCATCGATAACTCCTCCAAGAGCATCGCCATGACTTTCGCCGAAAGTAGTCAGCCTATATATATTTCCGAATGTATTCACTTGTCAGATTGTCAGAACTTATTCACATCCACCGCAGCCGCCTTTTTCTCCGCCGCAGTCACCGCAACCACCGCAACTGCCACAGCCGCCATTGCCACTGAGCATATTAAGCATATTTGTCACTTCTTCATTTGAAGCCTCACGGTGGGTGACCACTGTGCCGACGAAATGCAAATCCTGACCAGCACGCGGATGATTCAAGTCGATTGTAACCGCATCAGCCTTCACCTCGATGACAACACCGTTGAACCGATTTCCGTCCTCCGACTGGAGAGGAAGGATATTGCCCTCGTACACATGCTTTGAGTCGAATTTGCCATTTACCATGAAGTTCTCCTTGGGAACATCAAACATCAGTTCATCCTCAAACTTACCATAGGCTTGTTCACAGGGAATGACAAAATCAAACTTATCACCGACTGTGAGAGGAACGATTGCATTCTCAAACGCAGGCAACACACATCCCAGCTTACTGATAAACATGAACGGATGCTCCTCTGAGCACTCCTCTACCAACTCTTCCTTTACATCTTCATCATCACTGACGTAAAGTTTATATGCAACTGTGATGTAGTTGTTTTTTACTGCCATAATATTTAATGTTTGAATTTTCTTGTGCAAATATACGAATAAATGGAGAAGAATCACTATTTTTGCAGAGAAATTTGTGAGAAGATGGTTAAAACAATGTTTAGAACAATTCTGTATAATGCTTTTGAGGTGCTGACTTGCACCCTATTACTGTTCAGTTGCCAACAGACAACAGACAAAACCGGGAAGCAGACAAACGGCGAAGTGAAAACTGAGGAAGCGAAAAAGATCTGCAAGACCATAAGGCAACACGTAAAATATTCGGGCACATTCTATCAGATAACCAACATCGGCAGTCCCAACATTGTGTTCACTCAAGGTCCATACAATATCGAGGCAGAAGGTCCAGAAGAACTTGTGAACAAACTGAGCGTAGGAGTCGATCAGAATGTGCTTACAGTGAACATGAAGAACGAAGAGAAAATAGACCTCACGCAATACAAGACCATGAGCGACAGACTGACGCTCTACATATCTTGCCCGACAATAAAAGCCATTGCAATGTGCGGAACCGGTGGTTTTCATGCTGTGGGGACAATAGAATCCGACAATCTCCAGTTTGGAATTCTGGGAACAGGCTCCATTGAAGCCGACACCATAAACGCCAATGACCTGTCGCTCGACATTACTGGTGACGGAGATGCACAACTGGGACTGACTACAGTCCAGAATAATGCAATATTCACTTTGTCGGGGAAAGGACACACCGCCTGCAGCATAAACGCAGGACAAGATGTGAACGTAGACTGCAACAGCAGATGTCAGATTGATCTCAACGGCAAGGCAAAGCAACTAGGCCTCTATATCACGGACAATGCCAACTGCAATGTAGACTTCGATGCCGACCAACTTCTTGTAGAGGCAATCGACGGAAACATCTTCGTCAAGGGCAACTACAAGAAAAAAATCATTCACAACAGTGGGAATGCGAAAGTGTTCCAACAGAACGGCAGGAAAAACTAAAGGACGGACAAGACAACAGGAGACAAGACAAGATAAGATAAGGTAAGATAATACAATACAGAACAAGACAATACGAGACGATATAAAACAATGACAAACAATGATAAACAAATGAAACACATGATTTGCAAGAAAATTATCTCATTGGCTATTGCACTACTGATGGTGCAAGCACTATCAGTCAATCAAGCTATAGCCCAAACAATCGGCAACGAGAAAGGATATTTCTGCAATCCACAGCTACCCTATTTGCCCTACAAACTCGATGTGCTGTTCATCGGCAATTCATTTTCCATCGACACAAGCACTGCATTGCCATCCATCCTCAGATCTACAGGGCTGAGTACTGTGGCTGTTTACGTTCTGTATAAAGGTGGGTGTTCAATGAAACAACATTATGAGTATTTCAAGAACAACGAACCGGTGTATGAGCTTTGGCAATTCGACAGTCACGGAGAAAAAAGACTGGAGAAGAAAACCACAATAAGAGAAGTCATGAAACGCTTTGCATACGATGTTGTGGTTTTCCAACAATACTCTCTCGAGTCAGGCAACTACGATTCTTACGAGCCTTATCTGTCAAAGTTGTTGCAGGCTTACAAGATAACCACCATATCGCCACGCACCACATTTGCCTTCAACCAGACATGGGCATATTCATCTAAGCACAAGGACATCAAACGATATGGAACGCCCGAAGACATGTGGAAAAAAATATGTGCCGCATCCAATGAGATGAAGCAGAAGTCTGGCATTGACATCATCATTCCTTGCGGAACTGCAGTGCAGAACGCACGCAGTCTGCGAAGCATCACAACAAAGAACGAATGGACACGCGACAACCAGCACATAAGCCTTTACCAAGGACGCTACCTACTGGCATGCACTTTCTTTGAAACTATCATCGCACCTTGCTTCAATGCAGATTTGCGTGACGACAGAACTGTGTATGGAAAGAAGAATGGCGAAATTGTGGACGACACAAACAGAAGGCAACTTCAGAACTGCGCAAAACTTGCGGTGGCAAACAACTACAACGTAAGTGAGTTTGTGAATGAATAAATCAAACGAAACAAGAATGTACTGTTTTGTCGATACCAAACTCCGAATACGGACGAACAAATCGGCTTATGAATAAGAGAGTCTGCCCTACTCGAACTTCATGGTATGTGCAGGCTTGCCAAGTCCCATGAGATAGGACGAGCCGAGGATGACCACCAGCGAAATCAACAGAGTGATGGCATTTACTCCTATTATATTTATCCAGTCGAACTTTATGGGCACAGAATCGAGATAGTACACTGACGAATCGAGTTTCACGATATGGAAGAACGATTGTAGCAGGCAAAGTCCCAGTCCCACAACATTTCCCCACAGCATTCCACGTCCGACAAGCATCACCGAGAAATTGATGAATATGCGGCGGACAGAAGCGTTGGTTGTTCCGAGAGCTTTGAGTATGCCTATCATGTTGATGCGCTCAAGCATTATGATAAGCATTCCGGACATGACCGTGAACGAAGCCACGCATATCATAAGAACCAATATCATCACGACATTCATATCGAGCACGCCCAACCATGAGAAGATGTTTGGAGCAAGTTGCTTTATGCTGAACACGCCATACACACATCCGTCGCGGTCGGGAACCCGGTTAATCTTTTCGCCCAAAGCACGAGTCACCTCGCCGACCTGCTCAAAGTCTTTGATAGAAATTTCTAGTCCAGTAGATTGGTCCGACTCCCAGTTGTTGAGTTTTCTTACTGTATAGATATCGGTAAGCACCGTGTTGCGGTCATATTCGGTGAGATTGGTTTCGTAAATTCCTGTCACCTTGAAACGCCGTGCTCTCATGCTGCTGGTGCCGTTCACGAAATAGGCATAGACTTTGTCGCCCACGCTCAGTCCCAAGTCGGATGCAATGCGTTGGGAAATGAGCAGTTCGTTTGAAGCGCTGTCGCTACTCAGTGCAGGCATCTTGCCTTCCTTAAGATAGGTCTTGAAGAAGGTGCAGTCGTAGTCCTCTCCCACTCCTTTGAACTGTATTCCACGGAAATCGTCCTCCGTCTTCAGCATTCCCATCTTCGTGGCAAAGCGCTGGACGTGGCTTACCTGACGATTGCTTTTGACTACTTTCACCAGGCTGTCGGTGGTCAGGACTGGGAAAAGTACCCGGTTTTGGTCCTGTGTGAGGCTGACTACCTGGATGTCGGATCCAAAGCCGATGACTTTCTTGCTTACTTCATCTTTGAATCCCATCACAACTGCTATGCTGACAATCATCACGGCAAGTCCGATGATGATGCCCGACAAGGCAATACGCACGGCTGGACGGGACACGCGCTGTTTCCCGCTGCCTTGTGAATAGATTCGTTTTGCGATGAAGAGTTCGAAGGGCATGGTTGATGGATCTTATGAAACTATGGTTAAAAAATGGTTCTTAATATCACAGATATAATGTATTACTTATCCAACCCTAGGGGTTATTCCGTCCGAAATGTTATTCCTCCGTCCAAAGCATTATTCTTCAGTCTGAAATACTATTCTTGTTTAAACACAAGCGTTGTTCCGTCCGAAATGTTATTCTTGTTCTAACACAAGCATTATTCAGTTCGAAATGTATTCTTGTTCAATTCCAAGTGTTATTCCGTCCGAAATGTTATTCCTCCAGCCGAAGTTTTTTCTTATTCAGTCTAAAGCATCATTCTGTGCGTCCGGGATAAGCCTCAAGTGCTTTCTTCAGTACGAACAGCGACCTTACCAAGTCCTCTTTCTTCAGGACGTAAGCAATGCGGACCTGATTGCGTCCGGCACCTGGAGTAGTGTAGAATCCGGCTGCTGGAGCCATCATCACGGTCTCGCCCTCGTAGTTGAAGTCGGACAAGCACCAGGCACAGAACTTCTCGCTGTCGTCCACCGGAAGTTTGGCAACTGTGTAGAACGCGCCCATCGGTATTGGAGAATAAACTCCGGGGATGCGGTTCAGTCCGTCAATCAAGCATTTACGCCGTTCCACATACTCGTCGTACACGTCACGCAAATAGATTTCGGGCACATCGAGCGATGCTTCGGCTATGATTTGTCCGATGAGTGGCGGGCTCAAGCGTGCCTGGCAGAATTTCATCACTGCCTTGCGCACTTCCTTGTTCTTTGTTATCAGCGCTCCGATACGGATTCCGCACTCGCTGTATCGCTTTGAAACCGAGTCGATGAGCACCACATTGTCTTCAATTCCTTCCAAATGGCAGGCTGAGATGTAGGGGCTTCCCGTGTAGATGAATTCACGATAGACTTCGTCGGAGAAGAGATAGAGGTCGTATTTCTTCACCAGGTCGCGTATCTGATTCATCTCGCGTCTTGTATAGAGATAGCCAGTAGGATTGTTCGGGTTACAAATCAGGATTGCGCGGGTCCGTTCGTTGATCAGTTCCTCGAACTTCTCCACCTTCGGCAGGGCAAAGCCTTCCTCGATGGTCGTGGCAATCGTACGGATCACCGCTCCAGCAGAGATTGCAAATGCCATGTAGTTGGCATAGGCTGGCTCTGGAACAATTATCTCATCACCGGGATTCAGGCATGACAGGAATGCAAACAGCACCGCCTCGGAACCGCCGCTTGTGATGATGATGTCGTCGGCATCGAGCTTGATGTTGAACTTGTCGTAATACCCGACAAGCTTTTCCCTGTAACTGCGGTAGCCCTGGCTCGGACTATACTCAAGTATCTTCCTGTCAATACTTTTCATTGCATCGAGTGCAATCTGCGGTGTTGGCAGGTCGGGCTGTCCGATGTTCAGATGGTACACATGTATACCACGCATCTTTGCAGCTTCTGCCAAAGGAGCTAACTTGCGGATTGGTGATGAAGGCATTTCATTGCCTCTGACTGATATACTCGGCATTTCTTTTCAACTAAAATTTATCCATTTGAACTGCAAAGTTACAAATTTATTTGCATATCAAAGCACACACAAAGACAAAAATCGAACTTTCAATCCACAAACGGTATTCGCCCCTTGTCCAGTGAACTTTACAAGTCTCATTCCATCCGCATCACAAGTCCAATTTCACTGACTTCGCAAGCCTCATTTCATCCGCATCACAAGCCCAATTTCACCGACTTTGCAAGTCACGTTCACCGACATCAAACATCAAACGTCCGGTTTCGAAGGTTTGAAAGCCTTCCTTTTTCGAGCGTCCAAAAAGCGCTGTTTTTGTTTCCCAGTCAGAGAAAATTATTTTCCTGGTCAGAAAAAAAGTTTTTTCCAGTCAGAGAAAAAATCGCCCCTTCTGAGAACAAAAAAAACTCAAGCAACGCTTGAGTCAAAATGAGCGGAAAACGAGACTCGAACTCGCGACCCCAACCTTGGCAAGGTTGTGCTCTACCAACTGAGCTATTTCCGCAATTTCCTCTGTGCCCACGACAAGAATCGAACTTGCACGTCTTTCAACACTCGCACCTGAAACGAGCGCGTCTACCATTCCGCCACGTGGGCCTTGTCGAGGCTTCCAACACACTTGCTGAATTGCGAGTGCAAAGGTACTGCTTTTCTCAGAACTGGCAAAACTTTTCACGACTTTTTTCTCGTTTTTCTGCAACCTTTTTCCAAAAAGCAGCCTCGCAAGGAATTTTTGCCCGGCTACACCTTATTATATATAGAGAGTTGGGTTGTTTGTACACATGCAAGAGAAGTGCGAGCCAATCTGCATGCGCAAAGCGAGCGTCAGCTATGTTCGCGCACAAACTTCAACCGATCGATGTCGAGCAGTTTTATCTCGCGTTGCTTCAGTTCCACCAGTTTTTCCGATGCAAAAGCTGAAAGCGTGCGGATGGCATTGGCTGTCGTCATGAACGAGAAATTCGCCAATTCCTCTCTCGACAAATCCACCGACAGCGTCTGTCCGTCGTTCTTCAACCCGAAATAGTGGGCAAGATAGAGCAATGTCTCTGCAAGTCGTCCGCGCAGATGTTTCTGCGAGAACCTCACATAGCGCGCATCCGAGTCAATCACATCGAAGGACAGGAGCCGGAGGAAGAAATTGGCCAATGCACCATTGATCTTCATGTATGCGAGGATGCGGCTTATCGGAATGGCACACACCACAGCATCTTTCAGAGCCACACAGCTGGTCGTGTAGGTTTCGGCAGAGAACATGGTACGGAAACCGAACAAATCACGTGGCTTCACGAGCCTCACAATTTGTCCGCGTCCTTTCTCTCCCTTCATGTAAATCTTCACAGCCCCGGCAAGCAGGCAGAATAGGCAAGTCACATCATCACCCTCTTCATATATGGAAGCGCCCCTCTTCACATCCATAATCGAACAATTGGCCAACAAATCATCCTTCTGGTCGGGCGCGAGCTGCGAAGCCAGAGAATGGAGTGACGCCAAGAGTTCAGCCGGTTGATAGCTAGTTTTCTTGGTCATATATACAAACTTAATTTTTGCGGCTGCAAAGTTACATCGATTCCGCCAAATGCACAAGCAATTTTGCATTTTTCGGTATCAAATCCCATGCAAAACATTTTTTTCATCAAAAAAGTTCATAAAAGCATTGCGCGAATTAAAAAAACTGCGTATATTTGTTGTGCGAACAGATTTGTATCTGCAAGCAACATGGTTTAACAACAAAACAATAACAATACCTACAAGATGAGTTATTTACAATTTGAAAAGAGCCTGATGACCAATCTGCAGGAATCTCTCCCCAAAGAGATTCTTCGCACGAATCGTTCTGGAGCATATTCATCTTCAACCATCGTTGACTGCAACACCCACAAATACAGTGGGTTGCTCGTAACACCAGTCCCTGGGATTGACGACAAGAACCACGTTCTGCTGTCATCGCTCGACGAGACGGTCATACAGCACGGAGCAGAATTCAACCTAGGGTTGCACAAATATGCAGGCGACGTGTTCAGTCCGAACGGCCACAAATACATCCGCGAATGGAGCTGGGACAAAGTCCCTACCACAATATACCGCGTAGGAGGCGTGATTCTGAAGAAAGAGCGAGTATTCCAGCACTTCCACGACAGAATCCTCATACGCTACACACTGCTCGATGCCCATTCAGTCACCACCCTGAGGCTGCGTCCGTTCCTCGCATTCAGAGCGTCCGACGAACTGACACACGAAAACACAAACATCGACAAGAGCTACCAAGAGATTGACAACGGCATCAAGACAAGCCTCTACAAGGGCTATCCGCAGCTCTACATGCAAGTGAGCAAGAAGGCAGACTATGTGTTCCAGCCCAACTGGTACAAAGGCATCGAATATCCAAGAGACCAGGAACTGGGCTACGACTACATCGAAGACCTCTATGTGCCAGGCTACTTTGAATTCAACATCAAGAAAGGCGAAAGCGTGATCTTTGCAGCCGGACTGGAAGAGATGAACACAAAGACCATCAAGAAAGTATTCGACCAGGAAGTGGAAGTACACACCTCACGCGACAGCTTATTCCACTGCCTCGTCAATGCAGCCCACCAGTTCCACAACAAGAAGGATGACGAACACTACATCGTGGCAGGCTACCCATGGTTCAAGGCAAGAGCACGCGACACATTCATCTCATTGCCAGGACTTACACTGTCCATCGACGAGGTCGACGGCTTCCACCAGGCAATGTCGACAGCCGAGAAAGCAATCAAAGACTTCATTGCAGGCAGACCCATATCCGTCAAGATATATGAGATGGAAGACCCCGACGTACTGCTATGGGCCGTGTGGTGCATACAGCAATACGCACGCATAGTCGATCTCGACCAGGCAATGGAAAAATACGGACATCTAGTGGAGAAAATCGTGGACTACATCAAACAAGGCAAGCACCCCAACCTGGTTCTGCACGACAACGGACTCGTCTACACCAACGGCAAGGACAAGCCAGTCACCTGGATGAACTCCACAGTCAACGGACGACCAGTCGTGCCACGCACCGGATACATAGTGGAAATCTGCGCATTGTGGTACAACGCACTGGTCTTCGCCTCGCAAATCTACGAACGCCAAGGCAAAGAGTCCGAATCCAATGAACTCAAGACCATTGCCGAACTCTGCGGCAAGTCATTCCGCGAGACCTTCATCAACGACTACGGCTATCTGATGGATTACGTCGACGGCTTCAACATCTCATGGGAAGTACGGCCCAACATGCTCATAGCCACATCATTGGAGAACACACCACTGACACTGGCAGAGCGCAAAAGCATCTATGACATCTGCACCAAGGAACTCCGCACGCCCAAGGGAATGCGATCGCTCTCGCCAAAGAGCGGAGCCTACAACCCAATCTATGCAGGCGGACAGGCAGAACGCGATGCAGCCTACCACCAGGGAACCGTGTGGCCGTTCATGCTCGGCTTCTACCTCGAGACCTGCATCAAGATCTACAAACGGAGCGGACTGTCATACGTCGACCGCTGTCTCATCGGACTCGAAGAGGAAATGTTCTACCACAGCATCGGCACGCTGCCCGAACTGTTCGACGGCAACCCGCCGTTCCACGGACGCGGCGCACTGTCATTTGCCATGAACGTGGCTGCACTGCTGCGTGTGAACAAGCTACTGTCTAAATTCTATAACTATTAAAAAAGGAAAGCAAGATGAGAGTTTTAATGTTCGGATGGGAATTTCCTCCTAAAATATACGGAGGACTGGCAGTGGCTTCATACGGAATCACCAAGGGACTCAGCCTGCAAAACGACATGCAAACCATCTTCTGCCTGCCCAAACCCACAGGCGAAGAAGAAAAGTTCCTGAAGATAATAGGCATGAACCAAGTGCCGATAGTCTACAAAGACCACGACTACAACTATCTCAAGAACCGTCTGCCCGACTACGAATCGCCCGAAGAGTACTATCACTTCAGAGACAACATATACGCCGACTTCTCCTACATGCACACCAACGACCTTGGATGCATGGAATTTGCAGGAGGCTATCCGCAAAACCTGCACGAAGAAATCAACAACTTCTCCGTCATAGCCGGAGTGGTGGCACGATCAGAACAGTTCGACATCATACATGCACACGATTGGCTCACCTACCCTGCCGGCGTACACGCCAAAATGGTCAGCGGCAAACCACTGTGCATCCACGTGCATGCAACCGACTTCGACCGCAGCCGCGGAAAAGTGAACCCCACAGTCTATTCCATCGAGAAAAACGGAATGGACCATGCCGACTGCATCATGTGTGTGAGCGAACTCACCAGGCAGACAGTCATCAACCAATACCACCAAGACCCGCGCAAGTGCTTCGCAATGCACAACGCCGTCTATCCGCTGTCGCAAGACCTGCTCGACATACCGCGTCCCGACCATTCCAAAGAGAAAATAGTCACCTTCCTCGGACGCATCACCATGCAGAAAGGACCGGAATACTTCGTCGAGGCAGCCTCACTCGTACTACAGCGCACCCACAACATACGCTTCGTAATGGCAGGTTCGGGCGACATGCTCGAACAGATGATTGAACTCGTGGCACAGCGCGACATCGCCGACCGCTTCCACTTCCCAGGCTTCCAGCGCGGACGCCAAGTGTACGAATGCTACAAGAACTCCGACGTATTCGTGATGCCGTCAGTCAGCGAACCCTTCGGCATAGCACCGCTCGAGGCAATGCAGTGCGGTACGCCATCCATCATATCAAAGCAGTCAGGCTGCGGCGAAATACTGTCGAAAGTAATAAAAGTGGACTACTGGGACGTCTACGCAATGGCAGATGCCATCTACTCCATCTGCACCAACCAGTCACTCTTCAACTACCTCCAGGAAGAAGGCATCAAGGAAGTGGCAGGCATCACATGGGAGAAAGTGGGGCAACGCATCCGCGGACTCTACAATCAGTGTTTAGGAATAGGATTCAAATAAAAAAATCACATAAGGATATGGCAAAGACAATTTGTTTATACTTTGAAATCCATCAGATTATCCATCTGAAGCGATACAGGTTCTTCGACATCGGTCGCGACCACTACTACTACGATGACTACGAAAACGAACGCAGCATCAGCGACATTGCAGAACGGTCATACGTCCCTGCACTGCGCACCCTCATCGAAATGGCAAAAGAGAACGACAAATACTTCAAGGTAGCACTGTCGCTCTCCGGAGTAGGAATCGAACAGCTCGAGATGCACGCCCCGCAAGTGCTCGACCTTCTGAAGGAACTCAACGACACCGGTTGCGTGGAATTCCTTTGCGAACCCTACAGCCACGGACTCTCGTCACTTGCCAACGAAGAATGCTTCCGCGAAGAAAGCCTGAGAATGAAAGACAAAATCAAGGAACTCTTCGGACAGACACCCAAAGTGTTCCGCAACAGTTCGCTCATCTATTCAAACGACATCGGAGTGCAAGTGGCATCCATGGGATTCAAAGGAATGCTGACAGAAGGAGCAAAACATCTGCTCGGATGGAAATCACCGCACTACATCTACAACTGTGCGCTCGATCCCAACCTCAAGCTACTGCTGCGCGACTACAAGTTCAGCGACGACATAAGCCTGCGCTTCAACAACTCCGACTGGAACGAATATCCGCTCTTCGCCGACAAATACGTCGACTGGATTGCATCACTGCCCGAAGAAGAAAACATCATCAACATCTTCATGGAACTGTGTGCACTCGGAATCTACCAGCCACTCAACAGCAACATCCTCGAATTCCTCAAAGCCCTTCCAGCATGCGCCAAAACACGGGGCATCACCTTCTCCACACCAGGCGAACTCTGCAGCAAAGGCAAGTCAGTCGGCAGTCTCGACGTGCCCTACAGCATCAGTTGGGTAGACGAAGAACGCGACACCAGCTGCTGGCTCGGCAACGTGATGCAGCGCGAAGCATTCAACAAACTCTACAGCGTAGCTGACCGAGTACGCATCTGCACCGACCGACGCATCAAGCAAGACTGGGACTATCTCCAGGCATCCAACAACTTCCGCTTCATGACCACCAAGCATAACAGCGTGAGCATGAACCGCGGAATCTACGACAGCCCTTACGATGCTTTCACTAACTACATGAACATCCTTGGCGACTTCATCAACCGCGTCAACACCCTCTACCCCGTTGACATGGACAACGAGGAACTCAATTCACTCCTCACCACCATCAAGAACCAAGGCGAAGAGATTGAAGCAAAAGACCACAAGATAGAAAAACTGCAGGCAGAACTTGAGAAATACCGTCCCAGCACCGACAAAGCAGAAGGCGACAAAGACTCCAAGAAAAAAGCAGCCAAGAAGTCCACGACAATCAAGAAAACTCCAGCAGCAAAGAAAGCCAAGGAGCAGAAAAGCTCCGCAGCAGAATAAAATGCTAAGACAGACAAGCAAGCTTGAGAACTAAACCGCAACAATATTCAGGCGTCTGCAATTAAAAGCCATCAACAAAGGCACAATCAAGAACCGCAGGTGGGCGAGTCATCACCCACCTGTATTTATCAGAGAATAGACAACAGAACAACATGGTTAAACACATCATATTGTGGAAACTCAAGGAAGACCTTGATTCCACAGAAAAAGAAAACATCAAGAAAGACATCAAGGAAGGACTTGAGGGACTGAAGGGACACATCCCCGGACTCATCGACATAAAGGTGTACACAAGCAAACGTCTCGCCAGCTCCAACTGCGACCTCATGCTCGACAGTTCATTCGAGAGTGAGTCAGCGCTGAAAGGCTATTCCGTCCATCCAGCCCACGTTGCAGTAGCCGACACTAAAGTCCGTCCCTACACCATACAGCGCACTTGTCTCGACTTGGATATATAATCCGGCAGGCAACATTCAGATAAAGCAAACAGAAAGCGTATAAACGTAACTGAAGACAAATAATCGAGTAGGAGGTAAATGCTAATCATAAAAGGCATTTGCCTCCTACTTTCACATCTACCGACCTCTCACACCACCGTACGTGCGGTTCCGCATACGGCGGTTCCTATTTTG
>CAVHYP010000008.1:0-58818 GCA_963640465.1 Bacteroidaceae bacterium
CACCGTCGGAGAAAAATAATTAACTTTGCGCAGCCAAGACAGAGACGCGACGGTTCATGCCGCACGCTTATCTAAAAACTCCAAAGGGGCATCGAGCCCCTCTGGAGTTTGCCAAGACAAGAGTACGCTCTGGATAATCCGCATGCTCTCTTGGCTGGCAAAACAATGTCAAACCCTGTCTAAAAAAGGGGAGTACTATATTCCTTAACTATAGGAGGTGTTGAATACACGGATACAGTTGCAAATTTATTGAGGTCACTTGGCTCAAGTGGAAAATACTCAAATGTTATAGTAGGCTACAATAATCACTATTATGTTGCTGTAGAATTGTTCAGCGGTGGTAATAGAATAAAGGTTAAAGATCCAAACAACAATGGAAATACATCAAATTATAATGTATCAACGTTCGTTGCTGTGGTTTATTAAATGCTGAAATTATGAATAGACTTGTATGTAGCGTAGCAATAGCTTCTTTTATGGCAAGCACATCGCTGTTTGCCCAGGATGGATTTGTCCAAAACGGACTTAGGTATGAACTGCTGGACTCAATACAACATACGGCGGCGGTAGTGGCATCTCTATCCAATGGCCTGACTAAGAATTATGATCATGACAATGAAATCAAGGTTGTGCAAATCAAGTCTGTCGTTCGGAATGACGGAACGGATTATCGTGTTGTCGCTGTGTTGGATGGCGCTTTTGCTGATTGCAGAGATATTGACCGCCTTGTTATAGACGAAGGGGTGGAAGAGATTGGGACCAATGCTTTTGCCCGTTGCAAGTATTTGGAAGAAGTGTCTGTACCTTCATCAGTCATAGATATTGCTTCTGCTGCCTTCTTTGGGTGTGATCGCTTGCGACGTATTACTGTTGCGAAAAGCAATAAGATCTATGATTCGCGTGATAATTGTAATGCCGTGATAGAGTCTGAGTCTGACAAACTGATTGTGGGGTGCTGTGCCACGCATATTCCGAGTGACGTGAAGACAATCGGTCATTCAGCATTTGCTGGTTTGACCAAACTTGATAATGTTGAACTGCCTGAAGACTTGCTGACAATAGAAAACAATGCATTTAGTGATTGTGTTCGTCTGAAGTCAGTGAAATTGCCGGAATCTTTGCAGAAGATAGGGGAGGGTGCCTTTGGAAGGACTGGCTTGTCGGAGATTGTCATACCAAGTGGCGTGACTTCAATTGAACTTAATCCGTTTGCTGGATGTGAGGGCCTGAGGTCTATAACTGTATCTACTGGCAATAAAGTCTATGACTCACGGAACAATTGCAATGCTATAATCGATCGGGAGAAACTGCGTCTGATTGTGGGATGTAAAGCAACTGTTGTACCTAAAGACGTAACTCGTGTTGCCGCATTGGCATTTGCAGGACAGACAGGACTGACACGTTTAGCCATACCTAGAAGTGTGGAAAGTGTTGATGCGACTGCTTTTAGAGGGTGTGTGAACCTGGTAGACTTGTCTGTGGAGAAAGGCAATCCAGTGTATGATTCTCGAAATGATTGTAATGCAATCATTGAGACTGGAACACAGATTCTACGTATTGCTTGTAGCGGAACTGAAATCCCCTCTGATATAGTCGAAATTGGTGACGGTGCATTTGCTGACATGAACACTACTGCTGTCTTGCGCATTCCGCGTAATATCCGTGTGATAGGGAATGGGGCTTTTTGTGGGTGTGGCAACCTCCGTAACTTGCTCTTTGATGCACAGAATGTTGTGATAGGTGAGGGCTGTTTCGCTGAATGTGGAGATTTGGAGACGGTACAGCTTCCTGATAATATTTGTATCATTCCAAAAGGAATGTTCCTGAACTGTACACGACTGTCCCGGTTAATTTTGCCGCAAACAATCAAAGGGATTGACCGAGATGCTTTCAAGGGATGTTCGCTTGAATCATACATCCATTGATGACTGGTGGCAGTGAAGGTGGTGTGCGCTTTTTTCCAACTGAGGAGGTAAAAAACTGTCAACTGAGGAAGCGTATGAAATATTGTTGTATCTTTAGTCAGCTCTCTCCGAGAGCGCAGACGATTACGTTCGAGTGCAACTTGCAATGTTTTACAACCCACGAACCCGCTCGCGCTTTAACGCTCTCGGAGAGGGCGGCTCCTATTCCAGCTTGCCTTACCTGCTCGCCCACCCTGACAGTAAGTTCTTTCCTTTAGGATCGGATTTATGAGAGGCTTTTCTCTTGCTTTTATTCTGGCTGTACTTCCCACTTCTCCGGCAGGTCTTTCCATCCTTCTCCGAAGGTGTCGTAGGCATCGGTCACGACTACAAAGGCATTGGGGTCGGCAATCTTGACTTGTTGCTTGAGTTTGTGGACTTCTTTATAACTTACGACGATGAACAGCATTTCCTTATTGCCTTTTGAGTAGAGTCCGCTGCTCTTGATGACGGTGGCTGATCGCTCCAGGTCGTTGAGGATGTAGCTGTGGAGTTCTTCCAGGTTCTTGTCGGATATGATGAACAGCAGTTTGTCGTCTTTGGGTCCGTTGATGGTGCGTGCCAGTACTCTTGATGACAGATAGATGCTCATCAGTGAATATAGGGATAGAAGTATTCCCTGGGCTTGTTGTTGGGTGACGGTCTGTCCTGCATCTCCCTTCATGCCGATGCCGCAACTGAACACAACCAGCCCGAACAGCACCACTGTGCTGTCGGCAATAAGAACTCCTTTGGAAAAACGTATGCGGAGGTATTTCTGCATTATCATGCTTATGATGTCGGTGCCGCCGGTGGTTGCGCCGCTCTTGACTACGATGCCGACGCCGACGCCGATGAGTATGCTTCCGATGATGACTGCCACTATGAGGTGGTTGCTAAGGTCGAGTCTGCCACCGAGCATCATTGACGGGTCGAGCGCATGGAGTGCTTCTTCGGTGGGGTAGCACAGTAGCGACAATCCGTTCATCCATATAGGCGTTATCATGCTCGACACGATGGTCTTGCCTCCCAGTTTGCCTCCCAGCAGCACGACTGACAAGATGAGCAGGGGAATGTCGAAGAAATAGCCGAATGTACCTACCTGGATGCTCGGAAAAATGTTGTGGAGCACGATGCTTGCACCGTACACTCCTCCCGGCACGATGTTGTAGGGGTTGATGAATAATACGAATCCTGCGGACATTATGAAGCTTCCCAGCAGAATGCCGCCCCATGATTTGACGGAGGTCTTTATTTTTTCTTTCATGCGTGATAATTGATTTGATGAACCTTATATTATATAGTATGTGTGTGGCTCTACAAATGCCACCATTATGTTTCGCGTCGTTTATTCGTTATGATGACATGACTGCTGCTAAAGTTCAAACAACGACTCGGGATATTCGATGCCGGTGAGGAACAAGGCGTTGCCCGGTACGCTGCCGCCTGCGAATTGTCGCCCTTTCTTTTCTATTGCCTGACAGAACCCGTCGACGGTCATTGCTCCGCGTCCCACTTCAATCAGTGTCCCTACCACGGCTCTCACCATGTTCCGCAGGAAACGGTCGGCCTTGATGGTGAATATCCATTCTCCGTCGGCAAATATCGTGTTGCTTGTCTCGTGGTGAACTTGTTCCCATTCTGCCTTCATTATCTTGCAGATGTTGGTCTTGGTGTCGGTGTGCAGTTTGGAGAAGCTGGTGAAGTCGGTGTAATCGAACAGCCGTGCGGCTGCTTCGTTCATGCGGTTGAAGTCGAGAGGGTGGGGATAGCGGTAGCTGTAGTGACGGCTGAACGCATTCTTCTCGGTTGTGATGTGGTACTGATATGTGCGCGACATGGCACTGAACCGTGCGTGTGCCTCGTCGTTTACTCTCACTACCTTCTGTATGGCTATGTCCTGCGGCAACATACGGTTGAGCTTGTGGCAGAGCCATTCTTCAAAGGGCTGGTTGGTTTGCCTCAATGTGAAGTCCTGTTCACAGTCGAAGTGTGCCACCATCATGCTTGCATTTACTTCCGCATCTGTACGTCCGGCTCCAATCACTTCAGTCTTCTTTCCCGACAGCAGGGTCAGGGCCCGCATCAGCTCTGCCTGTATACTGTTGGCATTTGGCTGTATTTGCCATCCGTGATAGTTCTTGCCGTCGTAGGACAGATATATGAAGTAGCGCATTGTCAGATTACTGTTAGGTGGAAGCATGCCTGATGCTTCTCGTATTTTACATAGCACCTTCCGAGTGCACGGAGGTCGAAGAGTACTTCTGCAAGTGTTTTCTTCAGCCCCTCGTCGTAGAGTGTGGGCGACCCTCCCTCGATGGGTACGAAACGATTGTAGGTTATGTCGATGGTTGTGCCATAGCAATGGCATGAGTTGGTGACGGAGTTCTTGTTGCCCTTCTGAAGTCCTTGGATGTCCTCGTCAGTACGCATGACGGATGTCACCACCGGCAGGTGCAGTGCCATGCCTTTGGAATAGAGCGAGTCGATGAAGTTGATTCCGATGCTGTTGAGGAGCATCTGGGCTTTGGGCACCAGATATGGAACCGAATGGGTTAGCTTTTCCAGATAATAATAAGGAGATTTGGATATGTTGGTCAGACGGCTTTTGCTCACGTCTTTCATGACTTCTTTCCTCGTTGCCTTTGGCGTGACTCCGTTTTCGATTGCAGCAGCCAGTTGGGTGGCGTTGCTGTCGGGGAAACAGTCGGGGTAGCTCCATACTTTTTTCGATACGAAGTCAGCGGATGCTGTGTCCGTACCGCGATATATCGTTTCATCAACGTTGCTGGTGCTGTCGGCGGCTGTGTAGTCGCTGTTTGCCAGTTCTGATTCTATTATTGCCGATTCGCAGTCTTCCCTTGTATTGGTGTCCTGCTCTTTGTTCATTGATGTCAGTCCTTTTAGCGGACTTAACCCCCAGATATGGCTTGTGCCAGCCAGTACTCCCGTCAACAAAATGAAACATGCCAGGAATTTCGTTTTGCTGTATCTATGCTTGTTTTTTGCCACGATGACTATCTTTTTCTTGCAAAGTTACTAAAAGTTTGTGGTTTGGGATTTAGCGATAATGGATTTTTTATAATTTTGCAGTCGAATTAAATAATATGCCAATGAAAAAGATTTTATGCCTGCTCATTCCTGCTGTGATGATGTTGGAATCCTGCGGAAATGGAGGCGGAGATACGCCTGCGAATGGAGAGGCACGCTATCAGTACCCCGACAGTAGCGTGTATGAGGGCAATTGGGACAATCACCGCCGCTCCGGACAAGGAACGATGACTTGGTCCGACGGTTGCTCGTATGTGGGCGAATGGGAAGGTGACATGCCGAATGGGCAAGGTACATACACATGGGCTAACGGCAATAAGTTTGAAGGCGAGTTTCGCGACAGCTTGCCGTGCGGAGAAGGGAAATACACCTGGAAGAACGGTGCGTATTATGTCGGGGCATATAAGGATGGTCATCCGAACGGCAAGGGCAAGTATCTTGCACCCGACGGTTCGATGAAAGAAGGTACATTCAAGAACGGGTGGCTTGATGGTGACGGAGTTGCCATCAACGAGTTCTCGGAGAAGTACACCGGTACATTCAAGAAAGGACTTCCTCACGGCTATGGCACGATGGAATATCCCAATGGTGACAAGTATGTAGGCGACTGGGTGAGGGGAAAGAGCGAAGGCAATGGCACTTACTACTATTCCAGCGGCAGCAAGTATGAAGGCAGTTTCCATCATGGCAAATCGGATGGTTACGGCACTTATATTTGGGCCAACGGCAACAAGTACGAGGGCAACTGGCGCAACGATATGCGTAACGGCTACGGCAAACTGACCACTATCGACGGTGAAGTGTATGAGGGCGAGTGGTACAACGACGAGTTTCAGGAATAGCTTTTAGAATAGCCTTTACAACAGCTTCTGAATTTCGTCTTCAATCGTTGTCTTGACGTCTGTGTTGCGTTTCACAAGTTCGTTGTCGCGGTTGATGAAGAAGAATGTAGGCAGGTTCTTCACTCCATAGAGGTTGACTGCATTGCCGTCGGTCTCGTGTACACATACCCATGGCAGGTTTTCGCATGAGAACTTCCAGAAGTGCATGTCGTCGTCGAGCGACACTTGATAGATTTCGAATCCGCGGTCTTTGTACTTGTCGTACAGGTCGCGCATCATGCGGGTGCGTTCAGCTGATTGTGATGCACTGTACATGGTGAAATCAAGCAGCACTACTTTGCCTTTCAGTGATGACAATGTCTGAATCTTGCCGTTGATGTCGGGCAGTGAAATGTCGATAAGTCCAATCTCCTTTATCTTTGACTCGTCCACTTGTATCTCCTTGGTTCTCTTTGGAGATGTGTTGTGCATTCCCTGTATGGCAAGGTTGCATATCTGCTCGGTCCGTTTGGCGTTGGGGTAGTATCCGTCCCATGCTGTCGCTACTGCAGCGTAGCATTTTACGTCGTCTCGGTTGGTTAGCGGGTCGAACAGCTGGTAGGTGGTGCTCAAGTCTGTGATGGACTGGCATACGGCGTAGTATGCAGAAGCCTCCATCGGTGCCTTGAAGATATAGTCGTTCTTCATCTTGTCCTTGTATTGGTTGACGAGTGAATTGATGCTGTCGACAACGTCACCGGGATACATGGATGTGTTTTTCTCCAGTTGGATAATTTTTGCCTGAAGGTTGGCTTGCTGCAAACTGATTTCCCTGATGCGTTTGCAGTTCTCCGAACCTTCCACTGTGTAGTCGGTGCTCATGTCCGGCAGTTTGGCTGTGAATGTGACAGTCTCTGTCGAGTCGATGGAGAAGTTGATGCGGCTGTCGCCGATGCGGAGCGCATAGAATTCCGGGCAGGAAGGAGCTGCTGCACTGAATGAGAAATCACCGCTTGACGACAGCTCGGTAGAGTCCAGCTTCTGTACTCCTTCAAGGGTGATTGCCTCAAGATAGAGTATCGAACCTTTGGCATCTTCGATTGTTCCTTCAACGTGGAATTTTGGGGTGTTGTCGCATGACGAAAGCGCTGCCATGCCGGCAATGAGAACTGCGATGTATTTGTTGTTGTAAGTCATATGAATCTGTCTTGCGTTGAAATTGTACCGCAAAATTACGCATAAAATGGCAGACGCGCTATAAATTCAATTAAAAAAACGAGTCTCGGGGAAATAAATAAGGTAAAGCCAACGTCTGTTCGTGTTTAATTCGTATCTTTGCACGAATTTATTTTTGACTTAATAGTAACAAGATGAACGTAATTACAAAGAAGGTCTCATTGCCTGATGGAAGAGAAATCAGTATTGAGACAGGTAAATTGGCAAAACAAGCCGATGGGGCGGTAATGCTTCGTATGGGCAACACTATGCTCCTGGCCACTGTTTGTGCCGCAAAAGATGCCGTACCAGGAACAGATTTTATGCCACTCCAGGTAGAGTATCGTGAGAAGTATTCGGCAAACGGCCGATTCCCTGGAGGTTTTACAAAACGTGAAGGCAAGCCATCAGACGAGGAAATCCTCACTTGCAGACTTGTCGACCGTGCACTCCGTCCTCTGTTCCCTTCCAATTACCATGCGGAAGTATATGTGAATGTGATTCTTTTCTCTGCAGACGGAATTGATATGCCTGACGCTCTTGCAGGTTTCGCAGCATCAGCCGCACTGGCTTGTTCTGATATACCATTCGACGGACCAATCTCAGAAGTCCGTGTTGCACGTGTAAACGGTGAGTTTATCATCAACCCGACTTTCGAACAGCAGAAGAGTGCTGATATCGACCTTATGGTGGGCGCTACCGAAGAGAACATCATGATGGTTGAAGGTGAGATGAAAGAAGTCAGCGAACAGGAACTGCTTGAAGCTTTGAAGGCTGCACACGAGGCAATCAAACCTCAGTGCCGCTTGCAGAAGGAACTCATGAAGGAACTCGGAACTGATGTCAAGCGTGAATATTGCCATGAGGTGAATGATGAAGAACTTCGTGAGGCAGTCAAGAAGGAATGCTATCAGAAGGCTTATGACGTTACAAAGCAGGGACTCGAGAAGCACAAGCGTGCTGATGCATTCGAGGCTATCAGAGAAAACTTCAAGGAAGAATATGCTGCCGCACACCCAGACCTCTCAGATGATGAACTGGAAGAGAAGAATACTCTCGTCGACAGATACTATGCAGATGTTGAGCGCGATGCAATGCGCCGCTGCATCCTTGACGAAGGTATCCGTCTTGACGGACGTAAGACAACTGAAATCCGTCCTATCTGGTGCGAAGTAAGTCCACTTCCTGGACCTCACGGATCAGCAATCTTCACTCGTGGCGAAACTCAGGCACTTGCTACAACTACTCTCGGAACAAAACTCGACGAGAAGTTGGTTGACGGAGCACTTGAGCGTTACAACATGAGATACCTCCTCCACTACAACTTCCCTCCGTTTTCAACAGGCGAGGCAAAGGCACAGCGCAGTGTGGGTCGTCGTGAGATTGGACATGGACACCTTGCATGGAGAGCAATCAAGGGACAGATTCCAGAGAATTTCCCTTACACAATCCGTGTGGTAAGCGATGTCCTTGAGTCAAACGGTTCTTCTTCAATGGCAACCACTTGTGCCGGAACCCTTTCACTTATGGATGCCGGTGTACCAATCAAGAACCCGGTAGCAGGCATCGCAATGGGACTTATCAAGAACCCAGGCGAAGAGAAATATGCAATCCTCAGCGATATCCTCGGCGATGAAGACCACCTCGGAGATATGGACTTCAAGACAACAGGAACTGTCAATGGATTGACTGCAACTCAGATGGATATCAAGTGCGACGGACTTTCTTATGAAATCCTCGAGAAAGCACTTATGCAGGCTAAGGAAGGACGTGAGCACATCATGGGAGAGATGATGAAGACAATCTCTGCTCCACGTACAGAACTCAAACCTCATGTACCGCGCATCGAGCAGATTATTGTTCCTAAAGAATTTATCGGTGCAATCATCGGTCCTGGCGGCAAGGTCATCCAGGCAATGCAGGAGGAGACCAGCACTACCATCACTATCGATGAAGAAGATGGCGTAGGAAAGGTTCAGGTATCCGCTCCTAACAAGGAATGCATCGATGCTGCAATGAAGAAAATCAAGGGCATCATCGCTGTACCAGAGGTTGGCGAAGTGTACAAGAGTACAGTCAAGTCAATCATGCCTTATGGTTGCTTCGTAGAGTTCTTGCCTGGTAAGGAGGGACTGTTACACATCTCGGAAATCGACTGGAAGCGTTTCGCTACAATGGAGGAGACTGGCATTAAGGAAGGCGACGAGATTGAAGTCAAGTTGCTTGATGTGGACAAGAAGACTGGGAAGTTCAAGTTGTCACACCGTGTGCTTGTAGAAAAGCCGGAGGGTTACGTGGAGCGTCCTGCACGCCCGGAACGTGGTGAACGTGGCGATCGTGGTGAGCGCAATGACCGCGGTGACCGCCATGGACGTGGCGAACGTCGTGACAACCGTGGACGTGGTGACCGTCAGCAGTCTCGTTTCAACGATGTAAAGGCTGACGAGCACGTCAATGACGGCGATGCTTCTGCAGAGGGAGTAAAGAGTGCTCTCGATGACTTCTTGAAATAATAGGATATTTTTGCGTGTTCCTCCTTTCTCGGTGGAGAAGGAGGAACATTTTTATTTTATTTGTTTGTTATCAAAATCCATTGAAATGAAGAGGATATTTTATTTTGTTCTGACTTGTGTGTCGGTCCTGTTGATCGGTTCATGCGGACTCATAGGTGAAAAGAATACAGAGAATGACTCCGATTCGTTGGCGCTTGACTCTATTGCCTTGGGCGACTTTGAATTCAAGACCCAGCGTGTGGCATTCAAGGACAGTCTGGAGCAGAATGGCGTGATGGTTTTCTACGATGTCGATTTGGATGTGCCTGTCTCAGGACCAGCCCGATTGGTGTCGGCAGTGAAGAAATGGATTGATGATAAACTTGGCGGTTCGTATGAGAAAGGGCTCAATTTCAATGACGACATGCTCCTCTATTATGCCAACAGCTATTTCCAGGACTGCGAGGACAAAGGATTGTTTGTCGGTACTGGAGCTTCATTTACCTTGAAGGCATCGGTAGTAGCTAACACTGCGAATTTTGTCAGTTACGTTGCCGATGGCTATGATTACACGGGCGGTGCCCATGGCCTCCCGTTTACCATTGGTGCCACATTCGTGAAGGATAACGGCAAAACTCTTGGATGGGACATATTTGTCGACACCACAGAACTTGCTCCTTTATTCAAGGATGGTGTGGCAACTTACTTCACTTCTGTCAATGCGAACGACAGTACATTGAAGCACATGAGCGTTGATGAGTTCCTCTTCGATGATGCAAAGAAATCGTTCCCGTTGCCAGTCACAACACCCTGGCTTGTGGACAGCGGAGTGTCATTCATTTACGGAGCATACGAGATCGCTCCTTATGCGGCTGGTATGCCGCAAGCCACAATCCCTACAGCTGTTGCCGAGAAATATCTTTCCGACAAGGCAAAGAAACTCTTGAAGAAAGACGTGGAGTAGGGAACTCAGTGTGGCCTATGCTATATGCTAAAAAAACAAACACCTTATTTGGATACTATCGGAAAATGATGTAATTTTGTAGTCGACAAGGTTGCATATATATAATAAGGTGTACGATTGGGTATCAGAATCCGATATATACCGCGATTATTTGAGGACGAGAATTTGGAAATATGGAGATGAGAGACTTCAAACCTACGGATAGGCTTTCAACGATTATTAAGTGTGACTACCGTTTGATTCAGGTGGTCGTGAGGTTGGGTATCACGATGGGCTTTGCCGACAAGACGGTCAGCGATGTGTGCCATCAGCATGGTGTCGACGTACATACATTCCTTGCTGTAGTCAATTATGCACGCCATATTCTTCAACCGACGGACAAAAAGGCTGAGATGTCGCTTGATTTGATTGATGTGAAATCCCTGCTGAGCTATCTGAAGCATACTCATGAACATATATTGAACCATGAAATGTCAAGCATGAGACGTAACTTGCTTGGTGCACTTGACTGTTCTAGTCAGAATGAAGTCTCGTTCCTTCTACTGAAGTACTTTGATATGTATTCTTCTGAGGTGCAGAACCACATCCAGTTTGAGGAGAGTGAGGTATATGCCTATGCGGAATCATTGCTTAATGGTGGTGCTCCAAGCAGCAAGAAAGTGGCGTTCCATCGTCACAACGAGGATTTTGTGGAGAAACTGAATGAACTCATCAATGTCTTTCTTCAGTATTATCCGCAGGAAGGAAACAATGATGCACTGAACGACGTGGTGTATGGAATCTATCGTGTGGAGCAGGATATCCGCATCCACTGTGCCATCGAGGACCAGATGCTTGTTCCGTTGCTTAGGAAACTTGAACACCGCAGGACGAAAGCAATGGTGGCAAGTGTGGATCAGACTCCCAATTCTTTTGAGTCATCATCTTCATCGTCTTTGCTGTCCGACCGTGAAAAGGCCGTTGCAGTATGCGTTGCCAAAGGACAGTCGAACAAGGAAATAGCCGACAATCTCTTCCTGAGTGTCAATACCGTTACCACACACCGCCGCAACATCGCCCGCAAGCTCAATATCCATTCCGCTGCCGGCATCGCTATCTATTGTGTGGTGAACAAACTCGTGAAACTTGAAGAGATAAATATTTAGGCGGGCTCTTGCGCTGTGCTTTTTGTGTTTTGCGTTGCCGTCCGGATGTTAGATAGAAGCACAGGCGCTCGACAAGCGCACAAGCGCCAGGAGTTAGCCCTCTCCGAGGGCGTAAGGGGACGCCTCTCCTAAATCCTCCCCTGAAGGGAAGGACTTACCATTCGGACGCAAGCTAGAAGCACAAGCGCTCGACGAAAGTACAAGTGCTAGGAGCTAGCTCTCTCTGAGAGCGTTAAAGCGAGCGCAGGAATTTGTGCGTGGCAGACAAAGCGAGCGAAGCTCGAGTGACTTGACGAGAATTTCCCGTGTCTTCCGTGGTTCAATAAATTCCGTGGATTGGTGCGATTCACTGTGCTTATCGCATAATAATCGTGCGGATGTCTTGCGGTTCCCGAGAATTTCCTTACATTTGCACGTGCCATTCGTGTGATGGCTTCGACACTTTTATCAAGACGAAACGTGAATCATCATGCAATATCCATTATTATCTGAATATAAAGAGGCAATACTCGATGCCGAGGAAAACTTCGACAAGTTGAGCAATCTCCGTCCCGTGCTCGATGCCAAGGGTGACCCGGTGATGAGCAGCGGCAACTTTGCCGTTGTGTTCAAGATGACTGACGGTACGAAGAACTATGTCGTCAAGTGTTTCACCAAAGACCAGAATGGACGCGAGGAGGCTTATCGACAGATATGCCAGTACTTACCTAGTGTGCCTTCGCCCTATATGGTGCATACCGAATACTTGGAGAACGAGCTGTTTGTCGACACCAACCAGTCTGATGATGAAGAATTTCCTGTACTGGTGATGGACTGGGTGGATAGTGTGAACCTCGACCGCTACGTGAAGTCCATCCATGACGACCAATCGAAACGCATTCGGCTTGCCAACGAATTCCGTGGACTTATGTTCTGGCTCATGTCGCAGGGGTTTGCCCATGGCGATTTAAAACCCGACAACATCATTGTAACCGATCAGGGACATCTTGTGCTGGTCGACTACGACGGCATGTTCGTTCCCTCCATGCGTGGACAGAAAGCACGCGAACAGGGCACGCCCCTCTATCGCTACAAGGGCAGGACGCAAGACGACTTCGATGAGTTTACCGACGACTATGCCTGCGTGTTCATCATGCTGGTGCTGATGGCTAACAGTATCGATACCATTGATTTCGATACATTCACATCGCCCGATGTGGAGAAGATCCTGAGTCATTTCTCTGCTTACTATGAGCAAGCCCAACTGACACCGTATATTGCGGCCTTCATGCTCGTGGCATCACATGGTTGGCTCGACCGCCAAATGCTCTATCCACTCTTGTCGCATCGGTCGGTAGGCGTGAAATCTGGCATTGGAATACCTGTATCGTCTTTTGTCTCTCAGTCCAAGACTCCAAAACCATCTCAACCCCTTACCTTCACCGTGAACGGTGTTTCCTTTGAGATGGTACCAGTAGAGGGTGGCACGTTTACGATGGGTGCAACGGCAGAGCAGGGATCTGATGCTTATGACAGGGAGACACCTGCCCACAAAGTAACCCTCGATAGTTATAACATTGGTAAGTTTGAAGTGACGCAAGCATTGTGGAAAGCAGTGATGGAAAATAATCCGTCTAATTGGCAAGGAGATAATCTTCCTGTAGAGCAGGTTTCATGGAACGATTGCCAAGAATTTATCAAGAAACTGAATGCCGCTACTGGTAAGAACTTCCGTTTGCCGACTGAAGCAGAATGGGAATTCGCCGCAAGGGGAGGCACGAAGAGCAAAGGCTATAAGTACAGCGGAAGCAATAATTTGGATGAAGTGGCATGGTATACCGACAATAGTGGACAACAAACCCATCCGGTCGGTACTAAGAAACCGAATGAACTTGGTATCTATGATATGAGCGGAAATGTGTGGGAATGGTGCAATGATTGGTATGACAATTATAGTACTTCGACACAGACCAATCCTACTGGACCATCATCTGGGGGTAACCGCGTGTACCGTGGCGGCGGCTGGTGCAGCAATGCCTGGGGCTGCCGTGTTTCGCGCCGTTGCAGGAACTTTCCCGGCGGCTGGATCAGCCTCATAGGGCTCCGCCTGGTGCTTCCCCAGTTATAACCTTTCTGCCTTGAGCAGGAAAGAAAAAGAAAAAGCGAAGCAGGACGAGAAATGTAAAGAGCGTGCCGAAATGGAATGTATTAGTCTTTGAAAAGACAGATGACAGGTTGACCTTTTTGGTAACTATACCGATTCACGAGGGATGCTCAGAAAGTTCGGAAACAATGATTGAGGCGTTTGAAGTTTTTCAATAGGTGAAACGTGTCTCACCAATTGTCATGGGCTCATTACTTTGAATTGAGCAAATGAGACGTTACATTTCTCTGATAAAGCCAATACAAATTGCTCCGGTAGGGAATTAGCGGGGCAGTAGGAGCTAGCCTTTTCCGAGGGCGTTAAAGCGAGCATGGAAATTAGTGGGTGGCAGATAAGGCGAGCTGTCGCTCGATCGTCATCGTCTACGCTCTCGGAGAGAGCTGACTCCTACATAGCGAACTTACGTTCGAACGGCAGATATGAGCGCAAGCGTTTGACGAAAGTACAAACGCTAGGAGCTCTCTCTCTCTCCGAGATCGTTAAAGCGAGCGCGGGAATTAGTGGGTGGTAGACGAGGCGAGCGAAGCTCGAGTGACTTGACGAGAATATCCCATGTCCTCCGTGATTCAATAAATTCCGCGGGTTGGTGCGGATTCACTGGGCATATCGCAAAATAATCGTGTGGATGTCTTGCGGTTCCCGAGATTTTCCTTACATTTGCACGTGCCACCTGACTTCATCTCTTTTTTTTGTGTCATCATATAGCGTACATTGAGAAACAATGGGTTAAACCTTATGAAATGGTGACGCAGGGTGACGCAAGTAGATAATTTGGGTATTTACTTGTTTCTTCCATTCTACGATGTTTAATTGTTGAAACGATGTGAAGTAAATCTGTATTAAGTCAGTCAGTTTTGTGACTTGGCTGAGACGCTTCTATGACTCTCAAACATGGCTTATAACAACTGGTTTTATAGGCTCATGATGATGGGTTTTATGGGGTTGTCATGTTGTACAGCATGAGGTTGTATGAACGTACAGCATGAGGTGCTATAGTTGTACAACATGAGGACCTATAGTTGTACAGCATGAGAAGCCGTCATCGCGAATCTTGACTTTTTATGAACGAAGGTGAATCTGGGGTGAATATTTATGAACGTGGGGTGAACGAAAATGAACGGGATGACAATTTGGGAATTTCCAATGGTTGCGACGACCAACCCACGAATTGGAACGGCACGCAGAAGATTGGACTTGAATTAGTGTCTAGAAGAAAGATCCTAGCATTTGTGCTTTTGTCGGATGTTTGTGTTCTTATTGGCAATGAGTACTATTCGCATCGGGCAATGACGTATCATGCCGTACTTCTGCATGTCCCCCCCCAAAAAAAAACTGCAACATCCGAACGTCCGCTTGTTATGTAAAAGCCAGAGCCATCTGAAAGTGCTGACGTTTGCACTCGAGTGCCAGCTCACCTTATAAGTACGGCCAAAATAATTTCGTGTAGATTTTGCATTGTGAATACAAATCCGTAACTTTGCAAAGAAATCAATACTTTCGGAGTATGAAATATCCTATCGGCATACAAGCATTCGAGAACATCATCGAAGACGGTTTTGTCTATGTGGACAAGACTGACTTGGTCTATTCTTTGGCAAACGAAGGCAAAGTCTATTTTCTGAGTCGCCCGCGCCGTTTCGGCAAGAGTCTGCTTATCTCTACACTGAAATGCTATTTCGAAGGACGGAAAGAGATCTTCAAAGGACTGAAGATTGAAAAGCTGGAGAAGGAATGGAATGTGTATCCAGTGCTACACCTGTCTTTTGGCGGTCAGAACTACCTCGAGCCCTATACACTCGACAAAGTGCTTGACGAGTTCGTGTCGGAGGCTGAAAGCACCTATGGCAAGGGACGATTTGCACAAACACTTGGCAGCCGATTCAAGGCGGTGCTTCACGGCGCTCACGAGAAGACTGGCAAACGTGCAGTAGTTCTCATCGACGAATACGACAAACCGCTGTTGGATGTCATGGAGACGGAAATTCCAATAATGTCCGATTACGGGAAAACCAGTTTGGAGGAATACAACCGCAATCTGCTCAAGGGATTCTATTCAGTCTTCAAGGAAGCCGATGCAGACCTGCGGTTCGTATTCCTCACCGGTGTTACCAAGTTCTCGCAGGTAAGTGTGTTCAGCGGATTCAATCAACTAGAAGACATAACGATGAGTGCGCAATATGAGACTCTCTGCGGTGTGTCAGAAAGTGAGATGGAAGAATATTTCCATCAACAGATTGAAGATCTGGCAGACGAAAATGGTTGTTCGTTCAACGAGAAGAAACGTGAGTTGAAGAAACAATACGACGGTTACCACTTTAGTACGAAATTGACGGAAGTCTACAACCCGTTCAGTCTGCTCAATGCATTGAAGAAGAAGGATATACAAAACTATTGGTTCCAAACTGGTACACCCACATATCTAATTCGATTGATGGAACATTTCAACGAGAACCTAGACGAGATTACTGGCAGATACTACACCATGCAAGAGTTCGCCGACTACAAAGCCGATGTGGAGCGCCCTCTGCCGATGATTTACCAAAGTGGTTATCTAACCATCAAGGATTACGACCCTGATGTACAAGAGTTCCTTCTCGATATCCCCAATAATGAAGTAAGGCAAGGTCTCATTTCGCTTCTTGCCAACAACTACTTCAAGACCAAAGACCCTGCAGATTCCTGCATCCGTGTTTTTGTAAAGTCATTGAAGCGTGGCGATCTTGAGCAGTTTCGTCAAAGCCTCACATCCTTCCTGGCTAGCATTCCCTACAGTATGCGCCGAAAGGAAAACGAGCGTGAACGTGAGCGCGATTTCCAATACACGTTCTACCTAATACTGCGACTCATGAGCGTATACATGGTCTACATCGAGAAACAATCCAGCCAAGGTCGTGCCGATTGTATCATCGAGACCGATAAATACGTTTATATCTTCGAGTTCAAACTCAACGGTACAGCCGACGAAGCACTCCTGCAGATAGAGGACAGGGGTTATGCTACGCCATATACCAGCGACCCCCGAATCATCTACAAGATCGGTTGCAGCTTCTCGTCAGAAACGGGTACCATCGA
Organism: Bacteroidaceae bacterium; assembly: GCA_963640465.1. Taxonomy (GTDB): domain Bacteria; phylum Bacteroidota; class Bacteroidia; order Bacteroidales; family Bacteroidaceae; genus Colivivens. The sequence continues at coordinate 16,847 of CAVHYP010000008.1, forward strand.
GGATTGGAAAACAAAAATGTTATAGGTCTTGTGTCTGTTGTTTCGGGCAAGCCATGCAGATGGTGTGAGCTGGATTGGGCATGTAATAGGAGTCAGGTTTCTCTGAAACCGTAGACGATGATACTCGAGCGTCAGCTCGCTGTATTACCTCGCATTTGTTTTCAGTGCACAAACCCACGCTCGCTTTAATCCTTTGGAAGAAATCTAGCTACTTGCGCTTGTCCTTTTGTTGAACGCATATATATGAAATATGGTGAATGCTTTGACTTAATCTCCGCAAAACTTGCAAATATCAGTTGGAATGTTTATTTTTGCAGACCAAAGTGTGGAGGAAGTACCAATTATGAGTTGGTGGAGAATTGAAGTCAGTGTAAGTGAGATGTTAAACTTCTGTTGGATGCAGATAGGGGTAATACAACGTTTAACGAAAAAAAAGATAATGGATGCATGGGTGGACTTGTCATGTTCAAGGAATGCCTGAAGCATGGTATTGTGCCTTTCATCATCACCGACGACATGAAGATATTCTATTGCCATGGATTGCAAAACTGACCCCACGTCAATGAATATCTTCGGGATATTTGCCTAACGACGCAAAACAACTACAAGGCATTGCTTGACTACTTTAGGATAAAGTACTGAAGACAGTATTGTTTGCTGTCGTTTCTGACTTTACTCAATCCTTTCCCATTACCCGTTCTTCCAATTTACAAGGAACACATTGTCTGTGGCACGCGTAAATGCGGTGTAGAGCCAACGGTAATAGTCGATGCCGATGATGTCTTCGGTGATATACCCCTGGTCGATAAATACCTGGGACCACTGTCCGCCTTGTGCCTTATGGCATGTCACTGCATAGGCGTACTTGATTTGAAGAGCATTGTAGTATGGGTCCTCCCTCAGTTTCTTCATGCGTTCCTTTTTATACGGTATGTCGGCATAGTCCTCCAACACCTTATTGAATAAGAGCTCGCTCTGTCCTTTGCTTAGGGCAGGTGATTCGGTGTGAAGTGTGTCGAGCAGTACAGTTGCACTAATCTCAAGGTCGTCGTAGTCGGGCAATAACAGTTCGCAGTCGGCAAAACGGAAACCATACAACTCTCTTTCGTTCCGCACTTTCAGTACCTTGGCTATATCACCATTGGCAATGAAGTCACTTTGTTGGCTTGCCGGCATCTCCTTGATACTTTCCCCCTTGAAATTTTCCTTCAACCAGTAGTAGTTGTTTTTCGCAATCATAATCATGTCGCCGGTTGAAAGTTCTTCTTCTCTGTCGAGAATCTGATTACGGATGCCCATATTGTAGACGTGTGCCCGTTTGTTTGATCTGCATACCACGATGGTGTCATCGGTCCCGTAGTTGTGGTAGCAGTCTGCCAGTTGCTCAATCAGTTCATTCCCCGGTATGTTTCTTACATCTTTGGTGAAATTGATATGTGGCAGGGTGGTGCGTCCTATGGAGGTTCTGTAGTTCGCAGTTTCATCTATAAGATGTCTCAGATCAGTTGCATTGCTTAGTATGCCCGACATCTCGTTCTGGCGCACTACGTTGGTCAGTGTCAGACAAGTGACGTTGAGTCCGTACGACCGCAATACGTCTGGATTGAGAGCCGGGCTTTCCACTTCGCCCACTGGTGGCAACTGAGCTGTATCGCCCAATAGGATCATGCGGCAGTCTTCGCCTGAATACACGAACTGAATCAGGTCATCGAGCAGCCTGCCCGAACTGTACATGCTCGAGCTTCCGTCGTTGGAAATCATTGATGCCTCGTCCACGATGAACAGGGCGCTTTTGAATCCATTGTATCCCATCTGGAACAGTGTGTCGTCATCCATTGATTTCTGCCGGTAAATCCGTTTGTGTATGGTGAATGCAGGATGACCGGAGTAGATGGAGAACACCTTTGCCGCTCTGCCGGTAGGTGCCATAAGTACACATTTTCGTTCCAGCTGTTCCATTGTCTTGACCAATACGGAAACGAGCGAAGTCTTGCCCGTTCCGGCATAGCCTCGAAGTACGAAAACATCACCGTTCAAGGCCGAATGGTTTGCCGATTCGGTGAGCAAGAATTTCGCCATTTCTTTGATGGCAGTTGCTTGATCAATTGTCGGTTTAAAGCCGAAATTATTTAAAATCAGCTCTTCTAGGTAGTCAAATATCATTTTAATTCTAAAAAAATGGCTCGAGTTGAGAGCAGTGTCAATTTAATTGATTATTTTTGTGCCACGAATATACAAAAAATATAATTACGGAAATACGTTATGAAGAAAAAAGTTATTAATTCATTGCTCGCCGTCTGTGCACTCGGACTGGTTGGTGCATGCTTTATGAGCATCTATGAAGACATTTCATTCGATGATCAAAAGTCGGAGAGAGAACAAGCAGTCATTGCACGTTTGTTGCAGATTCGTGATGCGGAAGAGGAATTCAGAAAGAGTCATGGAGGGGATTTCTGCGGAACAATCGACTCTCTTGTTGACTTTGTGAAGAACGGACGCGCTGTTGTGAAGATTGACGAGGATGTCTGGACTGACGACCTTGCAATGGGTTATGCAACAAAAGCAGACGCTATTGCTGCCGGTGTATTCAAAAGTGATACTGTGTGGCAGTCTGCGGCAGAGAAACTCGGTATCTCAAACCCGGATTCACTCAAACTTATCCCTGTAGGTAAAGAAGGTGCAGTGTTCCAGCTTCGTAAGACTGAGGCATACAACCTGAAGTCAAACGAGTTTGATAAGGTTTGTGAGGTCCGTGCTAATCTCGACGACTATCTCGATGGCATCAATGCGAAGAAGGTTAAGCAGCTGAAGCAAGACCTGAAGAAGAGAGGCAGAAACCGTGCTGACTTGTTCGAGGACAATGCCGACGACACTGAGGGCGACTGGTACGGACTTCGTATCGGTGACCTTAAGGACCCACAGAACAAGATGGCGGGTAACTGGGAATAATAAATCGATTAACAAGAACATGAGCCCTCATCCAATATGAGGGCTTTTTTATTCGAGTAGCCTACAGCGTATACCGGGGCATCTTGCCATTTAAGAACAATGTAGGTGCGGCTAAAAAGAAATGTTCGGTCCCACAAAAGTAATTCATCATGCGTATAGTATCAGGGAAATATAAAGGAAAGAGGTTTGATGTTCCGCATACTTTCAGTGCGCGGCCTACGACTGACTTTGCCAAGGAAGGACTTTTCAATATCCTTCATAATGTGTATGTTGATTTTGATTCGGCTCCCATTGCCCTTGACCTTTTTTGTGGTACAGGCAGCATCTCGCTAGAGTTCCTGTCGCGAGGTTGCGCTAGGGTAGTGTCGGTGGAGAAGGACTTCAAACACTTTCAGTTTCTCCGGAAGTTGAACAGTGACTTGAGTGACCGTAACTGGTTGACAGTGCATGCGGATGTATTCAAGTTTCTCAAAGGTCACCAGAATACTTATGACATTATCTTTGCAGACCCTCCATACAAGTTGGAGAACCTTGCAGACATCCCGAATTACATATTCGGTCAGGAACAGCCATTGCTCAATGACGATGGTCTGTTCATTCTTGAGCATGGGAAGAACTATGATTTCTCGGGCAATCCTCACTTCATAGATCATCGTAACTATGGGTCGGTAAACTTCTCGTTCTTCAAGTGAAGTCAGACACTACAAATAGAGGCAATAGAAGTTGTATGCCTTCAGCAGGAGGTTTTGTGGTTCGGCAAACTTTCTGCTTTTTCTTTTGCCTGTTCAGATAATTGTCGTACCTTTGCCGTTACAAAAAAGTTGTAACACAAAAGATGTAATAGCACATGAAGCAAAGTAATAGTAGGTTGGCAAACCCCTTCATCTATCAAGGATATAAAAGTCCAAAGTCTATGACAGATTCATGTACTTGTGGCTGAAAAGGATATAGGTGTCAATAAAATAAGCGGATGTATATTCCAATGGAACATACATCCGCTTTATTGATGGTCCTGACTGAGGTTCGATTACCAGCGTCCTGGTCCAGGTCCTCCCCAACCGCCTCCCCAGCCGCTTGAGCGTTCATTTTCAGTTCCCATGGCATTCTTGCCACCAAAGATGCTGAACTTGTAGATTACTCTGAGCATTCCGTACTGATAGATTGCATTGTACTTGGAGTCACTTCTCATCAAGGCACTGATTGTACGGCTGATATTGGATTGTTCTCCCAAGATGTCGTTCACCTCAAGTGCGATGGTCAGTGCGTTTCCTCTGAGGAATGACTGTGATATCTGAGCATTCCAAAGGAGTTCGTTGGTATTCATGTCGGACTGTGAATATCCGCGTCGGCTGTTCATGCCTATGTCGCTTGAGATTGACATGCCCCAAGGTGCAGTCCACTCCAGTTCGGCACCGTATGAGAAGTCATAGGTGCTTTGGTTGGCACTTTCATTTACATTGTTCTTGGCATGTGAGTAGTCCAGGCTTCCGTTCAGTGAGACGTAGAAGTCATCTTTGCGATATGAGAAGTCGAGTGAGCAGTCTGCAGACAAGTCTTTTGTGATTGACTTCAGATCTTCGTCCGTACCGGTATTGGTGTTGTTGTAGAATGCTACGTTATGGTTGAAACCAAAGCCAGCATTTATTCCAAGGTTAAACGCTTTCTCCTTGCCCAGTCCTGTGTTGAATCCCATTCCCGTACCTACGTTCCAGTTACCGTTGATGTTCATCGGTTGTGTTGTACGCACACCAGTTTCACTGTCGTATGTAGTCTTGTTGCTGATGCTGTTATGGGTGGTTGAAAAATATGCATGGGCATAGATGCCACGCTGTGCATCGGTGTTGTATGTATCGAAGAATGTGTTGATGTTCTGACTGAATGAGGGCTTCAGTTTAGTGTTACCTCTAGTTATATACAGTGGGTTGGAGTCATCCACAATATCCAACAGGTTTGTCATGCTTGGTTGGCTCGTACGTCCGTTGTATCTGAAGTGCAGGTTGGTGCGTTTGTCTTCGGAGTTGAATCGCAGGTTGATGCGAGGCGCAATGTCGAACACGTTGCGTGTCACTTCCGGATATTCATGTCCCATGTATTTGTAGTTGAGCACTGAATACTGTGGGATGGCGTCGACTCCGATACTGGCATTGTAGTTGTTGCGCACTCTTCTCAGACTCAAGCCGATGGTCTGTGTGTAGTTCTTGTACTCGGAGAACTGACTCAAGGCTGCTGTGTCGCGCAGCATATAGTCTGTTTCGCTCATGAAACGGAGGATAGCATTGATGTTGTATCTGTAGTGTGACAAGGCCTGAGCCAGGTCTTGGTATGCCTGTGAGTCGTATATCTGTGCCTTGCGGTCGTTTTTGCTGTAACTGTAATTGTATCTGTAGCTCAACTGAAGGTATGTCTTGTCGGCGATAGGCTCGCTGTATGTGAGTCGTGCAGATATGTTGTTGCTCTTTGATGGGGTAGAGTAGTAGCGGTTGTTCTGCTGGTTCGTGCCCAAAGTGTTGTAGGTGATATTTGCTGCCGACAGTTGTTTGCTCTTGCCGTCGGTGTACCCACCGGTGACACGCAGTGTGAGGTTGCGTCCTTTGCTGTTGAACTTGCGGTTTGCTTGAAGTTCTCCGTCCATGTTGATGTTTGAACTGTATGTCTGGCTTCTGCTAGTGTTTGTAGTTGCCACAATGTCGACCAGACGATCAAGAATGTCATCGCTGGTTGCATCCAATGAACCGGAACTGACTTTGGAAATGTCGTCATTGTAGTCCAACGCATTGTCTGCAATCTCATTCGGGTCTTCGTCGTATGAACCTGAACTGCTGTTGCTGAATCCTCTGTTTCGTGAGTACGACAGGTTCGGACGGAAGATGATATTTGTCATGGTGTCGGGTTTCCATTCCAGTCGGAAATTACCGTTCACGCTGGAGTTGCTGCTGCGGCTCTTGCTTATGCTTTCGCTGAACTTACCCTTGGTGGCGTTGAAGTCCTCGCTTGATGATTCGTTGTAGTTGTCGGATCCGTCATAGCGGTAGCGCAGACTTCCGCCTGTTTCGAGTTTTTCGTTGGTAGTTGCGAAGTTGGCACCAATTTCCTTGCTGTTGCGGAGACCACCGCCTCCTCCCCAACCCCAGCCTCTGCCACCGCCTCCACCGAAGCCCATGTCGCTTACGTTGTTGGCATTGCCTATGAGTGTTGCTTGGAAGTTGTCGCTGAATCGGTTGACATTCATGCGTTCTGAATAGCGATCCTCGGTTCCTGCACCAAGATTGATGTTTCCGAACCATCCGTTCATCATTCCTTTCTTCACTGAGAGGTCGAGAACAGTTTCCTCTTCTCCGTCGTCAATTCCTGTGACACGTGCGAGGTCGCTCTTTCTGTCGTATGACTTTATCTTGTCAATCATCTCAGTCGGAATATTTTTCATGGCAACCGACTTGTCGTTGAGGAAGAACTCTTTGCCGTCTACGAGAATCTTGCTTACGCTCTTTCCGTTGATGGTGATGTTGCCTTCACTGTCTACTTTGGCTCCAGGCAGTTGCTTGACCAGAGCCTCGAGTGTTGAACCTTCTGGCACTCTGTATGCAGAAGCGTTGTACACCATGGAGTCGCCCGATACGGTTACCTTTGCTGCATGACCTTTCACCTCTGCTGCAGAAAGCATGATTGCATCCGATGTGAGGGTGATGTAACCCATATCGACAGCCTTGTCTTTCTTGTTGGTGAGGTCCAAGTCTACGTATTTGGTGGCGTAACCTATGTATGATATCTTCAGGGCGTACTTGGCTTTCTTTACGTTCTTGAATTCGAAAGCGCCCATAGCGCTTGTTACTGTTCCTGTTGTGAATGTGCTGTCCGGCAGTGACAATAGCTGTACTGTCGCAGACACAACCGCATCGTTTGTCTCTTTTTCAATTACTGTTCCATTTACCTGAAACTTGCTTTGTGCAAATGTATTAGCACATACCATTAAGGAAATGGCAGCCAACAGAGCTGATTTCTTCATCTTTCTTTTAAGTCTATCTATTATAACCGTTTTGTTTTGGTTCTGGATTCATTGTGACACTCGTCATTGTAGGCGTCCCTAATTCGAGTGCAAATTTATGAATTAGTTTAATAGCAGAGGCTCTATTTAAGCATAATTATCATTCAAGGGTCAACTTTTAGCTGTAATAATCGTTGAAAGTCAGTATTTATCTGTAATTTTGCATCTTGAAACAAGAACATGTATAAAACAGATGATTATGAAAAAGACAATAATAGGAGTGTCAATGACATTGATGTCGTTCGCTTGGTCTCTTGATTCAAGTGCTCAGTTTGTCAAGTTGGATAAGTATCCCAACATACCGGTTGAGTATGAGGCAGCCTTTGTCGACCAGGTGTCGGGCTTTGTTTCCGGGGTAGTGAAATCATTGTATGGACAATACTTCGGTCAGTTGTCACCGCAGGGAAATATCTATGGGTTCGGGTCTTTCTTTACTGATATGGACGGTGAGGTATATGGACTCTACCGCAATGGCGACCTCGCTTTTGGAATCAAGAAAGGGCAGGACATTGCCAAGGTGGGTACCAACGACTATTACATTGCCTATGATTTGCACACGGGCTATCCAATATATATAATGAAGGACAACCAAAAGTACAATCCTTCTACGGAGATGCGTGAGAAGAACCGTTTTCTCATACTGACATATTCCAATGGTGACAGTTATCTAGGCGAGTCCACAAACAACAAGCGTGAGGGCTATGGTCTGTATTTCTATTCGAATGGAGACTACTATTATGGCAAATACAAGAACAACAAACAGGCAGGCTATGGCGCTTTGTTCAAACGCTCGAGCAATACAGTGACTATCCAGTATTGGGACGAGACACTGGATGAGGAATGATGGAAACAGATGTTTTAGATTTTGTGGTTTAGTTTTTGGACTAGCTTAGTTTAGTAGTCAGCATTCTCCGTGTAGACGATTGCATTCGAGTGTCAGTTCGCTTGTTTTACAATCCACAAACCTTCGCTCACTTTACACCGTCGGAGGCGGCTAGCTCGCATGCGCTAGCTCCATCTGGATGGTAAGTTCTTTCCTTTAGGAGAGGATTTAGGAGGGCTTCACTTGCGCTTCAGGAGAGGACTTACCCTTCTATCAATGCCACAGCATAGGCACTGATGCCTTCTTCTCTTCCTGTGAAACCGAGCTTTTCTGTAGTAGTTGCTTTGATACTAATACAGTCGATGTCCACACCCATACATTCTGCAAGTATCTCTTGCATTTTTGGTATGTGGGGATTGATTTTTGGGCGTTCGGCACATACTGTTGCATCGATGTTGCCGACCTTGTATCCCTTGGTTTCTATGATATCGATTGTGCGGCGAAGCAGTATCTTGCTGTCGATATTCTCAAATTCATTTCCTTTGGTAGGCGGGAAATGATAACCGATATCTCTCATGTTTGCTGCACCGAGAAGGGCATCGCAAATGGCGTGTATCAGTACGTCGGCATCGCTATGTCCGAGCAATCCTTTGGTGTGCTCAATTTTTATGCCGCCCAACCACAGATTACGACCTTCCACCAATTGGTGAACATCATAACCCATTCCGACTCTTATCTTCATATGTCCTTCCTTTGCAGACTGTGGTTTAACGTCTTTTCTTTCCGAGCAAGTCTCCTATTCCGTCCATGTCGAAGGCAAGGGAGAAACGCAGTGTCTGGTCGAGAGGGTTGGTCTGTGCAGATGAGATGATGTAGCCTGCATCAATGGAGAAGATGTTCATCTTGAATCCTGCACCCAGTGTGAAGTATTTCAAGTTTCCTTTGTTCGGGTTTTGGTAGTGGTATCCTGCACGCAAGAAGAACTGGTTGTTGTATGAATACTCCACTCCGAGTCCCCATTCAATTTCCTGAAGTTCCTCTTTGGCTCCGCCCGGAGCATCGCTGAATGACTTGAAGATACCGGAAATAGGGGATATGTTGTAGTAGCCTTCATCCATGAGCCAGCTTGTGTAGCCTGAGTAGTCCTGCTCGTCGGCGCCTGTCTCCTCGATGTACTGGTCCATCGTAGGACGTGTAGGCACAAGGTATTTGTTTGCGTCTGCACTTATGCTGAACACATTGTATTCGTCTATCGGAATCATCAGGGAGAGACCCAGTCGCAGGTTCGTAGGCAGAAACTCGCTCGTGTTTCCTTCATCGTATGATATCTTGCTACCTATGTTGCTTATGTTCAATCCCCAGCCCAACTGACATTCTCTGTTGCCAAGATTGGTGTATCCGTTGTGGTAGAGCGCGAGGTCGGCTGCGAAGGCAGAACCCGGAGTAAGGTCGTCGGTCTGTCCCATGCTTGAGTGGATGTAGCGCAGTGCCACTGCTGCTGAGAATGTCTCTGACAGCATGCGTGAGTATGCCACGTCCAATGCCATCTCGAATGGTTTGATGGTGACATTGTTGCTTAAGTCGAGCACTTCTCCCAATGAGAAATATCGCAGGGAGGCACTCAGCGCATCATAGTTGCCAATGCGGTAGTAGCCTGTGACGTTTGCCAGGTCGATGTCGCTGGTGATCTGTCGCAACCATGGGGTATAGTTGATTGACACGCCTGCACGGCTGATGGTGAACGGATATTTGGCAGGGTTCCAGTATTGTGAGTTTACGTCAGGATCGGTCGCAGCACCCACGTTACCCATGGCACCGCCACGTGCGTCGGGGGCGATGGCAAGGGATGTTATTCCGTAGTAGACTGGATTGAACTGCTGTTTCACATCTTGTGCCTGGGACTTGATGCCAAATGCCATTTGCGCAATGCAGAATGTTATGAATGTCTTCTTTATCATATAACAGATATGTACTTTTATAACGGATATGTACTTCTTTGGTTTTGCATTAAGTCTTGGTTGACTGTCGGTCGGCAAGACATACTTATATAATAACTCTAAACGGCTTTATTTATTGTGCTACAAGGAACTTTTTGGACTTGGATGCTGATGCTCCGTCGGCAGTGGCAATGCTTGCCTTGCAGATGTAGACACCTGGAGTCAGGTGACTGTTCATTGCATTCAGGTTGCAAGTGAAGGTGTAGTAGCTTGAGCTGCTTGAGTTCGTTTCGCCCACATGGCAAACCTGCCTTCCCGACATGTCGTAGATTCTTACGTCGACATCGAGGGTGGATTGTGGTCGGTCGTTCTCGATAACGAGGGTCAGTTGGTCGTTCACCGGTCCTTGAATCTTGAAGTCGAGGATGTTTGGTTTCAAACCTTCTTCCACATTGAACTGTATGGTCATGCATGAAGGATTGTTGAGGATGTCCCATGCTCTGAACAGAAGGGTGTGCTGACCTGTAGCCAGTTCGGGCAGACTGTAGCTGACTGTACCTTGTGTCCATGAGTCGGTGACGTATTCAAAATTGTCGTTGAGGTTGTAGGTCATCGACTCCTCATTGTCGATGACGAGGGTGATGTCGTGGCCTATACCGCTTCCGATGGTGTTGATGCCATTCTTGTCTTCAATCAAACCTGTGAAGAACGGAGTCTCGTGCATCAGTTCGGATGCAACCAGCTCTATGTCATTGTCCACCGTACCGTCTTCTTGCTTGTTGGTGAACTCCACTCCGTTGAGTGTCACTGTGAGAGTTGGACCGTTGGTGTCATCTGCGAGAGTGGGGCTTGTGCCTCCGATGGCGAAATCATCAAAGACTCCGTTTGCCTCGATGGAGTTGTCGGTGTTGACAGCATACATGTTGATGAGTCCTGTCTGGTCGGAGTAGTTGATATCAAGCGGAACGGGGAATGTGAAGGCAAACTGTCCTTGGCGTACTGAATCGCTTCCCTCATACAGTGTCTTTGTGCGGTCGTAGAATGTGTATGGAGTGATGTCCTCGCCTGCATTGTTCAGACATGTGACGAGTTCCTTGCTGTCGGACACTATTGGTGACACTGTTCCCATGAAGTCGGACATCAGGTTGCCGTCTTCGTCTTCGATATGTCCGCTCACGCTTACCACAGCTCCTGCTCCTATGGTGTCAATCTCTGCCTGGGGCACAGACTTGTTGTTGAATGAGTCAATCTTCACCTTGTATGTAGGTATTGCAAGAGTCATGGCAGGGTCTCCGATAAGCATGAAGTGGCATTTGTTGATAGAGTCTCGCTTGGCATACGATTTCTCGTTCACGATGTCGGCCTTTGCTTTTGCCAATGCTTCACCGATGGAATACTGCTGTCCTGCCGACTTGTTGGCAAGCACGTACTTCATGAATGCGCCGTTCAGTTTCCTGTTCTGTGACGAATAGACTGCACGTGTGGTTCCTATTGTTCCCAGTGCTCCTCCTTTTTCATTCAGCAGTGCTGTCTTGCCGAAGTTCTCTTCGTTCATGTCGAATGGAGTGACATCGCAGGCTGCAAAGAACCACAATGGAAGATTTGGGGAGTCGAGTGTTTCGAAGTCGGCTCGCTTGATTACTTGTTCGTGCGACAATATGTAGGCAGAGCCGTGACCGGTGTAGTTCATTACTAAGGCCCCTTTCTCCATCTGACGTTTTATGTCGTTCTGTGCGCTGGTGTATGAATGTCCTGCACCGCTTTCCTCTCTCTGGTATGTGTCCCAGTATATCTTCTTGATTTTATAGTTCGGACTGTTCTGCTCCACAACGGCTGAAACTGCCTCTGCATCTTTCATGTGGATGTTGGCATTACCATCGTCAGCCATTATGCAGATAGTGTTTTTCCATGCACCAGTGTGCTCGTTGTTGAGATATGAAATCAGTTTGTTGATTACTGCCTTGGCTTGTTCTGCAGTGGCCACGGTGATTCTTCCTACTCCGCAGTCGGGAGTTTCTTTCAGTGGCGACACTCCTTTGCCGTCGGCAAGTAGGGTGTAGTACTCTTCCATCACGTAACTGTCGGTCTGACTGAGCGAACCCTCTGATTCGTAGCATAGCAGGTAATTGTCCGGGTCGTTCTTCGACAATGCCGATGTAACCATTCTGTTGTCCCACACACCATCGCCGAAGAGGCAAAGGTTCTTCGGACGGTCGGCTTCGGTTGCGGCTTTATCGTACAGCATCTTCATGAAGCGACGGTAGGCTGTTGCATCGGGTGTTCCTGATGAGAACTCGTTGTAGATCTCGTCGGCTCTCACCACTACGCATCTCATGCTGTCCTTTGCAGTGTGTGCATCTGCCAGGCGTTGTGCCTGTTCACGCAGTTTTCCGTTGGCTGGGACAATAATTACATAGTCGATGTCTTTCAGTGCATGTAGGTCCTGGTTGTCGATTGCCCCGACAATCTCCGGCTCGGGATATGTGGCTGTCACGTCAACTGCCACGTATTCGTTTATCCTGTCATCGGCATTGGTATTGGCTGTATAGGTTGTGCCAGTGAGTTCTCCTTTTATTTCACATGTGGTTTCGGGTGTTGTCACTCTCCATATATGGGTGTTGGCATTGGCTCCGTTTATTGTGTATTGCATTGCATTCTTGGTGGTTGGCCGGAATGCAAGGTATTTGATATTGGAGAGGTCGAGTTTGCGTGTGTAACTTGCCTGGATATAGTTGAGATAACCTGCAGTGCCCGATGCCCTGTTGTGGGTGAGGGTGATGGTTGATGTCTCCGCGAGGTCTTTCTTCCATGTGACAGTCTTTGTCGCTTCGTAACCATATTCATATTCCACGAGTTTGCGCAGTGTGAGGGCGCTGAAGGTAGTGTCGCCTGCTGTGATGCTCAGTGTGGATGAATTGGCTCCGCCCACGAAGTCCACGGTCAGTGTCACTTTCGAGTCGGCGATGCCTGGAGTGGCGAGGGTGTAACTCTTTTTGTTTCCGCTCGCGTAGTTGTAGTTCTCAAAGAAACTGCGCCCTGATTTGAAGAGGCTTACTTCGTCTTTCTCTATCAGTGCATGTTCTGGGAATGTTGATGTGACGGTGCTGGCGATGGATGTGCTTGTTTCGATTGCCATCTCTGCCGGGCTTCCTTCTTCTTTCTCTGTGAGAAAATAGTAGACGTAGAGCGAATAGGGGTTGTTGATGTGTTTGAAGTCGGACGAATATCTGCTTTTCTGCTCCCACTTCACTGTTCCAAGGGAATAGAAGAGCATCGAGCCGTCGCTGCGTCGCCACAGCGGAATCTCGGTCATGTCGTCGCTCATGCTTTCCAGTTTGGTCTCGGGCATTATCGGTGTGTTGTATCCGTAGAGGCTTACCTTCTCGGGATTGGTGAATCCCATTCTGGTCAGTTGGCTTCGGGTAATCTGGTACACGCCTGCATTGTTGACGCGTATCTTCACCCATCTGCCCAATGCGAGTTTTGAGTGGTCGGCATAGCGACTGGCACTATTGCTCTGGGCTTGTATTCCCAATGCGATAATGATGGTTGTCGCGAGTATCAGTATTCGTCTTGTCATTATTATTTTACTTTGCAGTACAACACTTTCTTTCCCTCAAGGAATCCTTCAAGTTTCTGGTTCTCATGCACTGGTCCTACTCCTACTGGTGTGCCGGTGTAGATGAGGTCTCCTGTTTTGAGCGTGAAGAACTGGCTGGCGTATGCAATTATCTGGTCGATGGAGTGTATCATGTCGCCCGAGAAGCCTTGTTGCACTGTCGTTCCGTCGATGTCGAGGTTGAAGTGCAACTGGTCTACTGGCGGCAGCTCTTCTTTGTTTATGAAGTTGCCTATGACAGCTGACCCGTCGAATCCCTTGCATATCTCCCATGGAAGTCCTTTCTCCCTGAGTCGTGCCTGAAGATCTCTTGCCGTGAAGTCGATGCCTACGGTCAGTGAGTCGTAGTAGCGGTGTGCGAACCGTTCGGGAATGTTCTTCCCCACGTGGCATATCCTGACAACTATTTCGGTCTCGTAGTCGAACCGTTCTGCGAAATCAGGCATGAAGAATGGCTTCCCGTCTTTCACGAGGGCTGACTCCGGCTTTGAGAAGATTACAGGCTCTTTGAGTAATAACGTGTTGTGTAACTCTTTATTGTGTTCGGCATAGTTCATGCCAACAGCAAGTATCTTCATTCCTTATTCCTTGTATATACTTTTATTCCTTATATATCATATAGTCTCGACATTTCTTGTTGGAGTTCCAGCAATCGGACTATGTTTCCAATCTATTTTTGTTGGAGTCCCAGCAATCGGACTATGTTCCCCAATCTATTTTTGTTGGAGTCCCAGCAATCGTGCAGTTCTTCCAATCTATTTCCTATTACAGTCCCAACAAGCGTGTTATGTCGTTCCATGTTGCGAAAATCAGCAATGCGATGATGAACATGAATCCTACGTATTGTGCACGTTCCAGCACCTTGTCGCTTGGTTTGCGGCGGGTGATGATTTCATAGATGGCAAACACTGCATGTCCTCCGTCGAGTGCTGGTATAGGCAACACGTTCATCACTCCGAGGGCAATGGAGAGCAGAGCAGTGAGCAACCAGAACTTCTGCCAGTTCCATGTCTCGGGGAAGATGTTGGTTATGCCGATGACTCCCGATACGCTTTTTGCGCCTTGGGCTGTGAAAATGTATTTCAGGTCGTTCACGTAGCTTGCCAGTTTGTTGCATCCGGATGCAATGCCTGCTGGAATACTTTCCAAGAGTCCGTATTGCTTGTTGGTCACTTTATAGTCCGGCAACTTGTTCTGAAAACCAAGTGTGAACTCGGGTGTCAGTGTGGCTTGTAGGGTGTCGGTGTTGTTCACTACGAGTGTGATGTTTCTATGTTCCAAACTGTCGGTGGCAGTGGAGTTCTCGTTGAGTGCACTTTTCAGCGATGCCATGAAATAGATTACGTCGTTGTAGCAACTTATCTTCTCGCCGTTGATTCCGTTGATTGTGTCGTGGGGTTTCAGTCCGATTTTGTCTGCTGGCGAACCTTTCACGATACTGTCGATGTTGAGTGGGATGAAGAGGTCTGCATAGGGTGGGGTGCTCTGCACCATCTCGAGCATGTTCATGTCCGATGGCATGCTGATGCTGACTTCCTTGCCGTTTCGCAGCACAGTTACTTCCTTGGAGTTGGAGATGTCGCGCAACACATTCACGTCCCATGTCTTGACTTCCTCGCCGTCGGTCTTGACGATGATGTCTCCGTCGCGGAATCCGTTGGCCTGTGCCTCTTCATTGAATTTCATTCCGTAGGTTATGTCCGTAGGCTTCACGTAGTTCTCGCCCCATGTGTAGAGCACTCCCATATAGATGATGAAGGCAGTGATGAAGTTCATGAGTATTCCGCCAAGCATCACGAGCAGGCGCTGCCATGCCGGTTTGGTGCGGAATTCCCATGGTTTGGGTTCTGCCGAGAGTTGCTGTTTTGATTCGTCAATCATTCCGGTGATGTTCACATATCCGCCCAATGGTAACCATCCTATTCCGTATTCGGTGGCATAGGTAGGCTGTTTCATTTCTTCTTCTTGAATCTTTTCAAGGTTGTGTTCCCATTTACAGAACTCTACTTTCCCTTTGTTGACGAGCATCACCGAGAAGGCACTGATGGTGTAGTCGGGGTCGTTGGACTTGTCGCCGGGGTTGGTCTGTTTTATTCGAATGTATTTCAGTAACGACCATTTGCCTTTCCTGTAGGTGAAGAAGGCAAACTGCGGACGCGGGGTAACTACCGGGAAATCGAAGAACAGGTAGAATTTCTCTACTCTTATCTTGAACAGTTTTGCGAACAGAAAGTGTCCGCCTTCGTGCAACACGATGAGCAAACTGAAGGCTGCTATTACTTGTGCTATTTTTATTAGTACTGTTTCCATTTGAATGTGTGTGGAGTGTTATATTAATGTCTTTGCGTATTCACGCGTTTCTTTGTCAGTTGATAGATATGTGTCGAGCGATGACTCGTTGGAGAACGGGATGTGGTTCATTGCCTGCTCGATAATCTCGCTTATTCTGTTGAAGGAGATTCTGTCGTCGATGAAGGCATGGTTGGCTATTTCATTGGCTGCATTCACTATGCAAGGCATGTTGCCGCCCTGGTGCAGTGCCTCGTATGCCAGTGCGAGGCAGCGGAAGCGGTCGGTGTCGGGCTGTTCGAATGTGAGGTCCTTCAGTTTGAAGAAGTCGAGACGGTCGAACGATGACTTGAGCCTCTGTGGGTAACTGAACGCATACTGAATGGGTAGGCGCATGTCGGGTACTCCCAGTTGGGCTTTCACTGCTCCGTCTTCGAACTGCACCATGGAGTGGATGACGGACTGGGGATGTACGATGACTTGTATTTGTTCGGGCTTGACTCCGAACAGCCATTTTGCTTCAATCACTTCGAAGCCTTTGTTCATGAGTGTGGCTGAGTCGATGGTGATTTTTGCTCCCATGTTCCATGTGGGATGGGCAAGTGCATCGGCTTTGGTTGCGTTCTTCAGTTGCTCGGCAGTGAACTTGCGGAATGGTCCGCCGCTGCATGTGAGAAGTATCTTCTCTATGCGGTTGCCTGGCTCCAGGCACTGGAATATGGCTGAGTGTTCGCTGTCGACTGGCAGGATGGGCACTCTGTTTTCTGCTGCCAGGCGGTTGATGAGTTCTCCTGCCACCACGAGTGTCTCTTTGTTTGCCAGCGCAATGTTTTTCTTTGCCTTGATGGCGCTGATTGTGGGTTTGAGTCCTGCAAAGCCTACCATCGATGCCAGCACGATGTCGACATTGTCATCCTGCACCACCTGGCACAGTGCGTCGGCTCCGGCATATACTTTCACCGGCAGGTCTGCCAGTGCATCCTTTACCTTATTATAGTATGTGTCGTTGGCAATAACCACGGCGGCTGGCACGAATTTGCGTGCCTGACTGATGAGAAGGTCTGCATTGCTGCCTGCAGTAAGGATGTAAGCCTCGTAGAGATGGCTTTGCTCCTCAATCACTTGCAGTGCCTGTGAACCGATTGACCCGGTTGAGCCCAAGATGGCTATTTTCTTTCTTTCGTTCATAAGTCCAGTAGACCTGCTGGCAGGTCCATCTCTATTGTTTTCTCTTGATGGTTGATGTCTGTGATAAACTCTTCGTTGGCAGGGATGAGCACTTCGCTCTTTGTCCCGTCAGCCTGTTGGTGTTCCACGACAAAGAGCCAGTTGTCTGTTTGGTCGTCGATGTCGGTGATGGTTCCGATGGGTCCTTCGTCGCGGTCGGTGACTTGGAATCCTATGAAGTAGTTGAGCGACACTTCGTCCTGTGTGCCGTCTGCCACATATTTCTTCTCGAAGTAGACGTCGGATCCCACAATCTGTTGGGCTTGTGCCACGCTGTCGATGTCCTCAAACTTGATGATGGCAGACGAGTCGGTCTTGAATCGGTATTGCTCGATGAAGAAAGGCACGAGTATTCCCTCGACCTCGCAGATGAGGTAGGGGATTTCTACGGTGTCGAAGATGTCGTCGGTGAAGGTGAAGATCACTTCGCCCTTCAGTCCGTGGGGTTTGCCGATGTGCCCGATTTTGTAGGTATCGTCTTTCTTTATCATCTTGTTGCCTGTTTTGTTGGTTGCTTCATCTTGTTGCTTTACTCCATAGTGCCGCTTGTTCCGCCTTGTTTCCTATTCTGTCCGTGTGATTTTGGCTCCGAGTGCGTTCAGTCGCCCTTCGATGTCCTCATAGCCACGGTCGATTTGCTCTATGTTGCTTATGCGGCTCACTCCGTCGGCACTCATGGCTGCGATGAGCAGGGCAATTCCGGCACGGATGTCGGGTGAGGAGAGGCGTGCGCCCCTCATCTTGAATTTCTTGTTGTGTCCGATGACTACGGCACGGTGTGGGTCACACAGGATTATCTGCGCTCCCATGTCGATGAGTTTGTCTACGAAGAAGAGTCGGCTTTCAAACATCTTCTGGTGGATGAGCACCGATCCTTTGGCTTGTGTTGCCACCACGAGCAGCACGCTCAGCAGGTCGGGCGTAAGTCCTGGCCACGGTGCATCAGAGAGCGACATGATGCCCCCGTCCATGTAGGTGCACACTTCGTAGTGGTCCTGGTGGGGGATGTGGAGGTCGTCTCCGCTTTCTTCAATCTTGACTCCCAACTTGCGGAATGCTTCGGGTATGATGCCGAGGTTGGCGTGTGCGGCGTTCTTTATGGTCAGTTCGCTTCCGGTCATGGCTGCCATGCCGATGAACGAACCTATCTCAATCATGTCGGGCAGAATGTCGTGGGAAGTGCCGTGGAGTTCCTTTACTCCTTCTATGGTCAGCAGGTTCGACTGTATGCCGTAGATTCTTGCTCCCATATTGTTGAGCATGGTGCAGAGCTGCTGGATGTAGGGTTCGCAGGCTGCATTGTAGATTTGCGTGGTGCCTTCTGCCATCACTGCAGCCATGATGATGTTGGCAGTTCCGGTCACTGATGCTTCTTCCAGCAGGATGTATTTGCCGTGCAGTTGCTGTGCCTCTATCTCGTAGATGCCTCTTTCGTCGTTGTGGTTGAAGTTGGCACCCAGTTCCTTTATGCCGATGAAGTGTGTGTCGAGTCGGCGACGCCCAATCTGGTCGCCTCCGGGCTTGGCGATGTATGCCTTGTGGTAGCGCCCGAGGAGCGGACCGAGCAAGAGTACTGATCCGCGGAGCTGTGAGCTTCTGTGGATGAACTCGTCGCTTTTCAGATAGTCCATGTCGAGTTGCCGTGCCTGGAAGGTCCATGTGTGGTCGGCTTCCTGCCTTACGTCGACTCCCATCTTTTCCATGAGATGGATGAGATTGTTGACGTCGAGGATATTGGGGATGTTGGATATTCTGACAGGATCACTCGTGAGCAGGGTGGCGCAAATCACTTCCAGGGCTTCGTTCTTTGCTCCTTGTGGTGTGATTGTGCCGTTGAGTGTGTGTCCGCCTTCAATTATGAATGATGCCATCTTTGGTCCTGTTATTTCTTCTTCTTTTTCTTCCCGGAGTTATTGTTATTGTTGTTGCCGGTGTTGTTGTTTGTCGACTGCGACTCGGTTATTGCCTGGTTGTCGCTTATCAGATTCACTTCCGACGGCAGCAGCGAGATTTTTCCGCCGGTGAATTCGGCAAGGTCGCCCATCACCTTCTCGTCTTCCATGGCATTGGGGTTCCAGCTGGCAAGCGATCGCTTCATCTGGTTTGCCACGAGTTCAATCATCTCGTCGCGTTCCTTGCCCGGCTCCATTTCGGTCAGTTTCTTGGTGAGCTGTTCGATGATGTAGCCGTAGTGGCGGCGCCTGATGCGTTTTTGGGGGTAGGGCACTTTGTCGCGCATCTGCTGTTGCTCGTCCACTTTCTGGATTTCCACCGGATAGTCGATGTCGAGCTTGTAGTCGGAAATCAGTGCGAGGTGGTTCCACAGTTTCTGATAGAAGTCTTCCTCGTCGCCGCTGAACTGCTGTATGTTCGACATGAGTTTGATGATGGTGTATGCGCAGCGCTGGCGCTCTTGTCTGTCGGTAATCGTCATGGCATATTCCACCATGTCCTGAATGCATCGTCCGTATTCGGGAAGTACAAGTTTTGTACGTTGGGTATTGTAGTCCATAATTGTCGTTCTTTTTTTTCTGGTCAGAGAAAATTTTTTTCCTGGTCAGAAAAATAATTTTTCCCAGTCAGGGAGATATTTGATTTTTGTCGGGGGATGAATTTCCCTTTGTTCTTATGCTTCGTTATCGTTGCGTTCCTGCAGCCCGCTTTTGGGCTTGGCTCCGTCTTCTTCCGCGGTTATCCCTGGAGCAGAGGGTTGCGGCTTTTTGTTGCTATGAATTCCTTCAGGTAGAAAGGTTCGAAATATGCCACGTCTTCAAATTCTCCGCGTGCATGTGCCTTCTCTGCCAGTGGCGCCATCCATTTGGCAAGAGGCTTGATGCCGTCAATGAAGTGTGCGTTGGGGTGACTGATTACGTTCTTGCATTTGTCTGCCCCGTTGCCGAAGAAGTATACGGGGTGTTGGTCGAGTTCCGATGCGAAGGCTGCGGAATCGATTACCTTGGCTTCGGTCGGAGTTATGTGTTGGAGTCCACGGGTGAAGAGTGCGGTGTACACCTCCATGCGCCGGGCGTCAATCATCGGACAGAGCAATGCGTTCTCGGGCAGTTCCTCGCACAACAGCGGCTGAACGCACATCAGTTGGAGTGTGGGGATGGCGATGAGGTGAAGGTCGCGCGCATAGCAAACGCCCTTGGCAATGCTGGCACCGATGCGCAGTCCGGTGTAGCTGCCCGGACCCGAACTGATTGCCACTGCGTCGAACGGGATGGCATGGTTGTCAGTGAACGAAAGCGCTTCGTCCACCATTCCTCCAATGAGCTGTGCATGAGACGGTCCGTCGGTCTCTTCTTTGTGGAAAATTACTTGCCCGTCTTGGCTCACTGCCACCGAACAGGCTTCGGTTGATGTGTCGATATGAAGTATGCAAGACATAATAATCCAATTTTCCGTGCAAAGATAAGACAAAATATTGAATTGTGCGTCTATCAGGCGAAGTAAAGTGAAAAAATAAGGTGTGTCAGCTTCTAAAAAATCGGTGTTTATGTTCTCCTGGGCTTTCAGATCTTTCAAAGAAAGCATCAATGCGGGCAATGAATAGGAACTGGTCCTCTCCGGGAGCGTAAAAGCGAGCGTGGGATTGTGGAGTGTAAAACAAGTGCGATGCAAATATTGCGAGCTGGCGCTCGAACGTCATCGTCTACGCTCTCAGAGAGAGCTGACTCCTGCCATCCGTTACGAAGAATGCCTAGGGAGAGTCTCCCGAGGCATTGGTTGTCTTTGTGCTGTCCTCACGGATTGTCACAAAGCTTCTTGTGAAAAACTTTCTTATGCCATTCCTATGTCATCGTCATCCGAAGATGAACTGTCTCCTGACGATGTGCCGCCCGATGACGAACCTCCTGACGATGTGCCGCCTGATGACGAACCGCCGCCAGTTGTGCTGCTGCTCGATCCGGTAGTCGAACTGCCTGAAGCCGATGACTTTTGTCCGAGCACCTCGCGCTTGTAGTGGGTGATTTCGGCGTTCACGTAGTCGATGAACGACTTATAGTCCGTTTCACCGAATACGAGGGCAAGTGCATTCACCATTTCCACCAGGGCATAGTAGGCTTCGTCGGTTGCTGCGCGGGCTGTTTTCAATGCACCAAGAATACCCATTTTTGAGTTTGTGCGCTGAAGGGTGTATTCCCTTACGCGTTCGTTGGCATCCTTCATGTTGGTGACGAATGCTGCCAGCCCCAATGTCTTGATTTGTTCGGCATACTTCTCTTCAAGGTCTTTGATGAAGTTGACCAGAAGTCCCGTTTCCTTGTCAAGTTGACTATCAGTTTCAATCTTGTAGTCCTTGATGTGTTGTGCGAGAACCTTTGCAGCATTTGTCATGTCCTCCATAGGCATTGAGATGAATGCATTAACAGCTTTCTTGTAGCTTACATAGAGTGCATCGCGGTTGCTGTCGGCTTTGACGATGTCATCAGTCAAGAGACTTTTCTGAGAGATTTTCAAAGCTTCGTCTTCTGCGTTGACGGCGGCTTTGAGGTTACTTACTAGTTCAGACGCCTTTGCCTTTACGGCTGTGTCTGCTTCTGCACGTGCAAGAATGAGACTTGCAAACGTGAAATGCGCACCATTGTTCATGCGCTTGACATAGATATCTTTAATCTTTGCCATAAAATCAATATATTTGATTAAGTGTTAAAAAATAGGCGCAGAAGGATTTTCCTCCTGTCGGCTGCGAAGTTAGTAAAAAAGATTGGTTATACAATACTTTTACCAAGAAAAATGTTGTTTTTAAGAAAAAATAATATTTCAAGCTGCTAATTTGCTCTAGATACCTGTATTTTGTGGAGTTGAGAGCGAAAATTGTTATGAATCAGTTGACAATAGATTATTGCAAATTTTAAGGTCGACTTTGATCGCATGCGAATTATTCTCTGGAAATGCTGAAATGTCATTGCTTACATGCAAAGCCTTCGCCAGAATTCGGAAAATGTCATTGCTTACATGCAAAGCCTTCGCCAGAATTCGGAAAAAGTCATTGCTTGCATACAAAGTCTTCCCCAGAAGTCGGAAATGCCATTGTTTACATGCAGAGTCTTCCCCAGAAGTCGGAAATGCCATTGCTTGCACGCAAGACCATTTCCGGAAACTCGGAGAAGGCATTGCTTGCACGCAAGACCATTTCCGGAAACTCGGAGAAGCCATTGCTTGCGCACAAGACCATTTTCGGAAACTCGGAGATACCTTTGTTCGCTTGCAAGACTCTTTTTCCAATCGCTTGCATATCTCTTTATATTGGAATTGCAAGCTGTATTTTTTTTCTGCCATGCAGTTAGCCGGCTGATAACGAATGGAACAACTTGTTTGTCATGTGTTCTTATTTGAAATGTAATGCTTCTGAATGTGCTTTGTAATACCCTGTGTGTACTTTTGCAGCGAATTGAGCGTGGTGCGTACATACAGCGACATGCACTCCGACACTGCTTCCGCAGCCATCAGTTACGACCAACTCGTTTGGGAATTTGTGCGCGGCACAGTCTGGATACACGTCAGTCTCCGCCTGGACCAAGACTACAACTGGCATCAGATGCTCGCCAGAGAGTAACCTCTCCTATCCTAAATCCTCCCTAAAGTGAAGAACTTGCCGTTCGGATGGTGCGAGCGCAAGCGAGCTAGGAGCTACCCCTCTCCGAGGGCGTTAAAGCGAGCATGGACTTGTGCGAGGCAAATATAGCGAGCTGGCGCCCGAATGTCATCGCCGACGCTTTCGGAGAAAGCTGGCTCCTAACTTGTACTAGTGCATATCCCGCATTTCGTCTTGAGGCAATAAATCCGGCGAAAGTACGTTTTAATAGTCGTGAAATGGTTTGAACACATACGGAACATACGGATTATTCTGATTGTCGCGGCTATACTGATAGCCTTGGCAAGTCTGCTCACGTCCAAATATCTGACCGACGACCTGAAGGCGGAGGAATTCAACAAGATGGAGGTGTGGGCTGAGGCTATGCGTTCGCTCAACCAAGCCGACGAGAATACGGACATCAACCTTGTGCTGAAAGTACTCAACGGCAACAACACGATTCCGGTAGTGGTGCTGGGGAAGAATGGTGACGTGCAGACTTCGCGCAACTTGGGACGGTCGTTCAGTGCCGACGAGGACTCGGTGCGCATCATTAAACGAATGGCAGACCGCATGAAACAGGCTGGACAGACCATACGCATCGACATAGGAAGCGACAGCGACCAGAACTACATCGAGGTGTGCTACGGCGATTCGCTGATGCTGAAGCGGCTTGCTGTGTTCCCTTACGTGCAACTTGCCGTGGTCGTCCTGTTTGTCATCATTGCCCTTTTCGCTCTATTCTCATCCATGAAGGCTGAGCAGAACAAGGTGTGGGTGGGACTGTCGAAGGAGACTGCCCACCAGCTCGGCACTCCGATTTCCTCTCTCATGGCATGGACTGAGGTCATTCGCGAGACTTATCCCGACGACATGATGCTGCCGGAGATGGAAAAGGACGTGAAACGGCTGGAACTCATCGCGGAACGCTTCTCGAAGATTGGAAGTATTCCGGAACCGAAGACGGAGAACTTGATAGGTGTCATTGGCAGGGTGGTGGAGTACATGGACAGGCGCACATCGAACAAAGTGGTCATCACCACACATTTCCCGCGTCACCATGTGGAGGTGAAACTGATTGCATCGCTCTTTGAGTGGGTGGTGGAGAACCTGTGCAAGAATGCAGTGGATGCCATGAACGGCTCGGGACACATCGACATCAGCATTGAGGAAACTGCCGGCGAGATTGCGATTGAAGTGACGGACACGGGCAAGGGAATGCCGAAGGGCAACTTCAAGTCAGTGTTCAAACCGGGCTTTACTACCAAGGCACGCGGATGGGGACTCGGACTGTCGCTCGCCAAGCGCATTGTGGAGGAATACCACAAGGGAAAAATATATGTGAAGTGGTCGGAGATGGGGAAGGGCACTACTTTCCGCATCGAATTGCCCAAAGACCAGTGAACGTAAGCATGCCGTTGAACATGAGCATCTCGTAGCCGAACTTGTAGCCGGTGAGGTGGAATGTGGCATAGTCGATGGCATAGCAGATGACTGGCGAGGCAATGGCGATGAAGGGCACGAGGCGGTCGCGCACCTGCCACTTTGTGAACAGACCGAAGGCAAAGAGTCCGAGCAACGGACCATAGGTGTAGCTCACCAGCGTGTAAATCAAATCCATCACACTTCCGCTCCCCAATTCATGGAATGCCAATGTGCAGATGAGGAATGCAATGATCATGCCGACGTGTACGCGTCTTCTCAGTTTCTCGTCGTTCTCCTTTTTCATTATGTCCACACAGAACGAGGTGGTGAGGGCTGTCATTGCCGAATCGGCACTTGAGAAGGCACTCGCAACCACTCCAAGTACGAATACGGTGACGATGGTCTGTCCCATGGATCCCGACATGACGATGTCGGGCAGCAGACTGTCGCCTTTGTCGGGCAACGGCATGCCAAGCTGGCTGTAGAGGTTAAGCAGGAGAATGCCGAGGGCGAGAAAGAGGAGGTTGACCGGAACGAACATGAAGCCGTAGGAGCACATGTCTTTCTGTGCCGAACTGAGGTCCTTGCACGTGAGGTTCTTCTGCATCATGTCCTGGTCGAGTCCGGTCATGACGATGACCACGAATATTCCGCTGAGAAACTGTTTCCAGAAGTTCTGCTTCGAGGCAAAGTCGTGGAACTCGAACATGTGGAAATGGCTGTCGTTTACCACTGCTGTAAGTGCCTCCAGCATGTTCATGTTGAGCATTGAGCAGGCTTTGATGATGATGAGCACCAATGCCAGGAGCAGCGCGAAGGTCTGCAGAGTGTCGGTCCACACCAGGGTGCGGATGCCGCTGCGGTGGGTGTAGAGCCAGATGAAGGCAAGCGTGATGACTGCCGTGCCCCAATAGGGAATGCCGTACTGATCGGCAATGCACACCTGGAGAACCTGCACCACGACATAGAACTTGGCTGCAGCCCCGAGCAGTTTCGACAGGATGAAGAACGATGAACCGGTGCTGTAACTCGTAGAACCAAAGCGGTGGTTGAGGTAGGTGTAGATGGATGTGAGGTTGTACTTGTAGTATGTGGGAAGGAGTACAAATGCAACGATGATGTATCCTACAATGAAACCGAGGCACATCTGTATGTAGGTCATGCCGGTGGTCATCACCCAGCCTGGCACACCGATGAATGTGAGTCCGCTGATGGATGCTCCAATCATGCCGAAGGCTACCAACGGCCACGGCGACTTGCGATCTCCTCGGAAGAAGACGCTGTTGCTTCCTCGCTTTCCGGTGACTACCGATATGGCGTAGAGCAGTGCGAAATATATTATGAACGCAATCAGCATCATGGTCAGGACTCTTTCTTCTCTGAGTTATTATTCTGGGAATTATTCTGAGTTATCACTCTTGATTTTCTGATTTATCACTTTGAATTTTCTGAATCATTCATTCCGGTTGTCGGAAGTCGCAATGCCCATCTCTTTCCATTTGTTCTTGAGAAACTCCACACAGGCTTCGTGTTCGTTCTTTATTGTCCCGTCAAGAATGGCTTCTTTCATGGTAGACTTGAGTTCGCCCACCTCGTGGCTTGGTTTCAGACCGAACATCTGCATTATCTCGTCGCCGTCGACAGCCAGTTTCATGTTGCGTATTCTGTCCTTCTCCTCGATGGCTTTGAGTTTCTCCTTCACGAGTACGAAGTTCTGCCGGAACTGGTTCTTCCTCGTTTCGTTCTTCGATGTGATGTCGGCATTGCAGAGAATCATGAGGTCGTCGATGTTGTCGCCTGCATCAAAGAGCAAACGGCGAATGGCAGAGTCGGTCACCTCGTCGTCGGCAATGGCGATGGGGCGCATGTGGAGTCCCACGAGTTTGCCCACGTACTTCATCTTTTCGTTCATCGGCAACTTCATCTTGCGGAAAATCTGTGGCACCATCTTTTCGCCGATATAGTCGTGGTTGTGGAAGGTCCAGCCCAACTGGTTGTCCCAACGCTTGCTCTTGGGCTTGCCGATGTCGTGGACGAGTGCTGCCCAGCGCAACCAGAGTGCTTTCTCCTTGCCTTCGGGAGTATGGACCCAGTCGGCAGTTGATTTTGCAACATTGTCGAGCACCTCGAGCGTGTGGTAGAAATTGTCTTTGTGTGCCCTGCCGTTCCTCGTTTCCACTCCTTCGAGCGCATAGAGTTCGGGGAAGATTATCTCGAGCAGGCCACACCGTTCAAGGTCGATGAAACCTCGCGAAGGGGTGGCAGAGAGGATGATCTTGTTGAGTTCCTCTGCAATCCGTTCGCCGGAGATGATGCGGATGCGTTCCTTGTTGCGCTCTAGGGCACTGAATGTCTCGTCGTCGATATAGAAGTTCAACTGGGTGGCAAACCTTACGCAGCGCATCATGCGCAGCGGGTCGTCGCTGAACGTGATGTCGGGGTCGAGCGGTGTGCGTATGATTCTGTCCTCAAGGTCGTACAGTCCTTCGAACGGGTCGATGAGTTCTCCAAAGCGCTTGCTGTTGAGGCATAGTGCCATGGCATTGATGGTGAAATCCCTGCGGTTCTGGTCGTCCTCCAGACTTCCGTCTTCCACAATCGGTTTGCGGGAGTCATGGCTGTAACTCTCTTTGCGCGCTCCTACAAACTCCAGTTCTATATGGTTGAATTTCAACTGCGCCGTACCAAAGTTCTTGAATACCGAAAGGTTGGCTCTCTTGCCCAATTTCTCTTTCAGGCTCTCTGCTATGAGTATGGAATTGCGCGTGTTGCCTTCGTTCGTCTGCTTGTCGGTGCCGTCCACACTGTGGCTTGTCACGACAATGTCGATGTCATTGCTCGGACGCTCCAGGAAAAGGTCGCGTACGTATCCGCCGATGACATAACATTCCAGTCCCAATCTGTCTGCTGTTTCGGAGACAAGATGAAAGATGGGGGAGTCGAGTGCACTGATTAGTTCTTCGTCTGTGAGTATTTTCATAGTGCAAAGTTAAGTCAATTTTTCGATTCGGAGAGTGAAATCCAAAATTAATCGGTGTTGTTGCTTTCCGTTGTACTTTATTTTCGTACCTTTGCGAGTGTAAAAACTGAACAGCATGAAGAAATTAGCAATCTTGACTTTCGCCTGTGTGTCTGCACTGGCATCGTATGGACAAACAAAAGAAGAAACACTGCAACTGATAGAGAAAGTGAATGACCATTGGCAGGCAACGCGTTCTGCGCACTGCCGATCGCTGTGGGACAATGCAGCTTACTTCACGGCAAACCAGGATGTGTATGAACTGACTGGCAAGCAGCAATACCTGGACTATGCAATTGACTGGGCTGAATACAACCACTGGATGGGTACCACTCAGAAGGACAAAAGCAAGTGGAGATACGAAACCTACGGCGAGGGTGCGGACTTCGTGCTCTTTGCTGACTGGCAGATCTGCTTCCAGGTGTACATCGACCTCTACAAACTGGAACACCGTGCAGAACGCATCCAGCGCACACTGGAAGTGATGATGTATCAGACAAAGACGGACAATGTGGACTACTGGTGGTGGTCGGATGCCCTCTATATGGGTTTCCCCGTATTCACGAAACTCTATACCTTGACCCACAATCAGCTGTTGCTCGACAAGCAGTATGAGTGCTTCAAGTGGACAGACGACCTGCTTTTCGACAAGGAAACACATCTGTACTACCGCGATGCGAAATACATCTATCCGAAAGTGAAGACTGCATGCAATGGTGGCAAGAGTTTCTGGGCACGCGGAGACGGTTGGGTGCTTGCCGGACTTGCCAAGGTGCTGCAGGATTTGCCGAAGGACTGCAAGTACAGACCATTCTATGTGCAGCGTTTTCAGCAACTGGCAAAGGCTGTTGCTACATGCCAGCAGGAAGAAGGGTACTGGACACGATCAATGCTGTGTGAAGAGGATGCTCCGGGATATGAGACCAGCGGAACTGCATTCTTCACTTACGGAATGCTTTGGGGAGTGAACAACGGACTGCTGTCGAGCAAAGAATTCAAACCAGTGATTGACAAGGCATGGAAATATCTCACGACCATTGCCCTGCAGTCCGACGGAGGCATCGGCTATGTGCAGCCCATCGGAGAGAAACCCGACCCGACCCGTCTTGCAGATGCATCATCACAGCATCCGTTTGGCACTGGCGCATGGTTGATGGCTGCTTGTGAGTATTACAAATCATTGAAATAAAAAGAACAGGATTGGCAACGTGTGCCAACGGATTAACTCGTTATCAGATGAAAAAATTTTGGAAATATGCCCTGATTGCAATTGGAGGACTGGCCGTATTAGGATTTGTGTTCGGATGGATTGTCGTAGTCATGTTTTCTATATTCTTCCCCTCAAAGCCCGCGACTGTGCCCGTGGAGAAGAACTCGGTGATGTGCATTCAGTTGGAGGGTTCGTTGGCGGAGAGAAGTTCCGGAAGCTCCATTTTCGAGATGTTGGGTTCTGCCACAGCATCCATCGGATTGGATGACCTGCTCGGCGCCATACGTCTTGCAAAGGAAAACAAGAATGTGAGATGTATATATATAAGGTGCGGAATGTTGACTGGAGCAACCCCTGCCATGCTGCAGGAACTGAGAGATGCACTGGTTGATTTCAAGAAAGCCGGCAAGTCGATTGTGGCTTACGCCGACAACTACACGCAAGGAACATACTATGTGGGCAGTGTTGCCGACAAGTTGGTGGTCAATCCAAGTGGAATGATTGAACTGAGCGGACTCTCGAGTACCACAGTCTATTTCACCCAACTGTTGGAGAAGGTGGGAGTCAAGATGCAAATATTCAAGGTGGGAACCTACAAGTCGGCAGTGGAACCGTTCATGCTCGACAGCATGAGCGTGGCAAACCGTGAACAGACCACTGTGTTCAGCAATGAGATATGGAACGAGATGCTCGACGACATAAGCAAGTCGCGCAAGATGGAGAAAGTCCATTTGGACGAACTGGTGAACGAAGGACTTATGTTCAAGCCTGCCGCTTACTATGTGAAGAACCACCTTGCAGACAAGCAGGCTTACGAAGATGCTATGCCTGGAATCATCTCTGACATGGTGGGCTGCGGTGAAGACGAATACAATGAAGTGGGTATTTCAGATGTATGGGCAACTGCTCCAACCATTAACTATGATGAAGACAACCAAATTGCAGTGTATTATGCAACTGGCGAGATTATCCAGGATTCGCCTACTTCTATGCCGTCGGACAATCAGATTGTGGGCAGTATCATGTCGGAAGACCTGAAAGCCCTGGCAGAGGACGACAATGTGAAAGCAGTGGTTCTGCGCGTCAATTCTCCGGGCGGAAGTGCTTATGCAGCAGAACAGATCTGGCACCAGGTGAAGAATATCAAGGCAAAGAAGCCTATTATAGTCTCAATGGGCGGATATGCAGCAAGCGGCGGTTACTATATCTCGTGTGCGGCAGACTGGATTGTTGCCGAACCAACCACACTTACTGGATCTATCGGAATCTTCGGCATGTTCCCCACTGCAGGCGAACTGCTCGAGGACAAGCTGGGACTGCATTTCTCAACAGTCAAGACCAACGAGTACTCGGACTTCGGCGCTTTCAACCGTTCGATGAACGAAGGTGAGATGGCTTTGCTCCAGAACTATATCAACCGAGGCTATGAACTCTTCACTAAGCGCTGTGCCGACGGACGCAGGATGCCACAGGATTCAATCAAGGTCATTGGCGAAGGGCGCGTGTGGACTGGACAGCATGCAAAGCAACTGGGACTTGTGGACCAGATGGGAAGTCTGGATGATGCCATCGCTGTTGCCAAGAAACGTGCGAAACTGAAGAACTATACTTTAGTGGAATATCCGGCAAAGACTGATTTTTGGAACGAACTGATAGACCAAGTGCTCGGGACAAGCGCAATTGACGAAGAACTGCAGAACAGTTTGGGCGAATACTATGATTTGTTCCGCTCAGCGAAAGATGCAGGAAAACGTGACTGCATCCAGGCTGCAATGCCATACCGACTTTGGTTTAATCTGTAATAGAATTATTTGGAACTAATCCGTAAAAAGGAACTATTGGAACTGAATCTGTAACAGGAATATTTGGAACTGAATCCTTAATAAGAAACTATTGGAATAGAATCTGTAACAGGAATGTTTCGCTATAATATATAATAAGGATATGCGCTGGTTGTTGTTGCCCTTGTCTTGGATCTATGATGTGGTGACTTCCATTCGTAACTTCATGTACGACCATGGAATTTTGTCATCGGCAAGATATGACATGCCTGTCATCTGCGTGGGAAACCTGGCAGTGGGAGGTACTGGCAAGACTCCGTTCATTGAATATATCATCAGATTGCTGCATACGGAAGGATTCAATGTCGCTGTGCTCAGCAGGGGCTACAAGAGGAAAAGCCGCGGTTACGTGCTGGCTGACGAAAATTCCACTGCAGGCGACATAGGCGACGAACCTTATCAGATAAAGATCAAGTTCCCGAATGTGACAGTGGCAGTGGATGCCGACCGGCGCGAGGGAATACTCCGGCTCATGTCCGATGAGAAGACTAGTGATGTGGATGTCATCCTGCTCGACGATGCATTCCAACACCGTAGGGTGCAGGCAGGTCTGAATATTTTGCTGACTGACAAAAATAATCTCTTCAGTCAGGATTGTCTTTTGCCTTGCGGCAGACTAAGGGAAAATGTAAAGGGAAGCCGACGGGCAGACATCGTGATCGCAACAAAAGTGAGATCGGATATGGAGGTGGATGATGCCTTGGCAGATCGCACTCGCAGGGAACTGGAACTGGAAGACCGGCAATCCTTGTTTTTTAGTGGAATCAAGTATGGCAACCCTTATCATGCACAGAAACAAATTGAACTGGACCGTTTGGCAGAATACAATATATTGCTGATTGCGGGCATTGCCAATCCCGAACCATTGACTACATTTCTCAGCCGATATACTGAATATGACTATATCCAGTATGCCGACCATCACGACTTTACTTCGCATGACTATGCATACATAAATGAGGCGTATCAGAAAATGCCGGCAGACAAGTCGCGGATAATTCTTACAACAGAGAAGGATATGGCGCGGATTGACAAGAGACAGATGCCGATGTATGACTCTGTTTATGCAATACCGATTGAGGTGCAGATACTCAACAACGGACAGACTACGTTAAACAATAAAATATTAGATTATGTACGAGAAAATTCAAGAAACAGCACAATTCCTCAAGGGAAAGATGACTTCAAGTCCTGATACAGCCATTATCCTTGGCTCCGGACTCGGACATTTGGCAGATGATATAGACGTTGAGATGGAAATCGCATACAAGGACATCCCAAATATGCCATTGTCAACGGTGGAAGGACATAGCGGCAAGTTGCTTTTCGGCAAACTGGCTGGCAAGGAAATCATGGCGATGGAAGGACGTTTCCACTACTATGAGGGCTACTCAATGAAGGAAGTGACGTTCCCAATCCGCGTGATGTATGAACTTGGAATAAAAAAACTTTTCGTGAGCAATGCTGCAGGAGGCATGAATCCGAAGTTTCATGTGGGCGACCTGATGGTGATTGCAGACCACATCAACATGTTCCCTGACAATCCGCTGAGAGGAAAGAACATCCCGACCGGACCGCGCTTCCCAAGCATGCACCAGGCTTATGACCCTGAGTTTATCCAGATTGTGGATGAGGCATCACAGAAACTCGGCATCAAGATTTTCAAGGGTGTATATCTGGGAACACAAGGACCTACATTCGAGACTCCGGCAGAATACCGTATGTTCCATGGTTTCGGTGCGGATGCAGTGGGAATGTCTACAGTTCCAGAGGTTATTGTGGCAGTACATTGTGGCATGAGAGTATTTGGTATCTCTGTCATAACCGACTTGGGCGGCTTTGAAAATGTGCAGGAGGTAAGCCATGAGGAAGTACAGGAGGCTGCGGCTGCGGCTCAACCCCGTATGACTGCCTTGATGAAAGAACTGATAAAACGAGTGTAATTGCCGATGAAGATAGATGAATTGGGTGAGTTCGGACTTATACACCATCTCACCCAGGCTATTGAACTGAAGAATTCGTCGACGGTGAAAGGGGTGGGGGACGACTGCGCTGTCCTCAACTATCCGGCTGAAAAGGAAGTGCTGGTGACTACCGACCTCTTGCTTGAGGGCGTGCATTTCGACCTTACCTATGTTCCGCTCAAACATCTCGGCTACAAGTCGGCTATGGTGAATCTGAGCGATGTGTATGCAATGGGTGGAATGCCCAAGCAGGTTACAGTAAGTCTGGGATTAAGCCAACGCTTCACTGTGGAAGACATGGAGGAATTCTACTCAGGTCTGAAACTGGCATGCGATGCTCATGGAGTGGATATCGTTGGAGGTGACACCACCAGTTCCATGACTGGGCTCACTATCAGCATCACTTGCATCGGTGAAGTTGAAAAGGGCAAAGCCATTTACCGCAACGGAGCAAAACCTGGTAATATCATCTGTGTGAGCGGTAATCTTGGTGCTGCATACATGGGACTGCAGTTACTGGAGAGAGAAAAGGAAGTGTACTACCAACAGTTGAAGGAAAACAAAGGGAAGGAAACTCTTGAAATGGTTGAGCCGGACTTTGCCGGCAAGGAATATCTGCTGGAACGTCAGTTGCGCCCGGAAGCACGGCGTGACATAATCCTGAAGTTGCGTGAACTGGGCATTCAGCCTACTGCCATGATGGATATATCCGACGGCCTGTCGAGTGAACTGATGCATATCTGCGCTCAGAGCAAGTGCGGTTGCCGCATATACGAGGAACATATCCCTCTCGACTATGAGACTGCATCGCAGGCTGAGGAATTCAATATGAGTGTGACGACCTGTGCTCTGAATGGTGGCGAGGACTATGAACTGCTCTTCACGGTTCCTGTCGAGGACAAAGATAAGATAGACGATATTGAGGACGTTCATCTGATTGGGTATATCACCAAGGAAGAAGACGGAAAGGTGCTGGTTACACGTGACGGCAATATTTTTGACTTGAAGGCTCAAGGATGGAACCCGCTCAAAGCAGAGAAATGAACCCTTGGCTTTTATTGTAGCCGTCCAGATTGCGCTCATCCAGATTGTAACCATCTAGTTGGCGATCTTGAAACAAAGACCTGCCCTAAAAATATAGTTTGTGAACCCTGATGTATTCGAGTACATCGGGGTTTATCATTTCCAACTTCTGACGGTTGCGGATTTCCGTGCTGCTTACATTGTATATTGGTGTGTTGACAATGCGAATGTCAGAACCTTCCGGGGCTAACGACAAGTCGATGGTATGGCCGGGACGTTGGTAGATTAATATAGGATAGTGAGTCATAATCTGGTCGGCTTGATGCCATCTCGTGAAATTCTCCCAGTTGTCTGCCCCGATGACCAATGAGAACTGATGCTGTGGGTAGACTTCGGAAAGTTTGGTCAGTGTGGTTATGGTGTAAGAAGGAATGGGCAGATGGCGCTCGAAGTCGCTCACTACTATTCCTCTAATACCTTTTGTGGCAATGCGTGCCATCGACATCCGGTCGGTGTAGTTGGCTGCATCATTACCCTTGAGCGGATTCTGGGGAGAGACCATGAGCCATACCTCATCCACCAACTTCTGTTCGATTAATGATTGTGCGAGTGACGTATGGCCTATGTGGATGGGATTGAATGTCCCTCCGAAGATTGCTATTCTCATTGAGGATGATTTTGATTTTATTTCGATAGGTTACAACGAATCTGCGACACTGCGGTAGTCACAATGAATCTGCGGTAGTCACAATGAATCTGCGGTAGTCACAATGGATTTGCAACTGTGCAGTGGCTATGCGACTGAACAACGAGTCGGTGCCGATTTCCGTAGAACCTATGGCAAGAACGTTTGCTTTGCTATGGTTATTCAACGTTTTGTTTCAGAAAGTCTTTTATTCGATGTCTTGTTTCAGAAAGTCTTTGACGATTGCCAACACTTCTTCCTCTGCTGTCTGAAGGTCGTCGTTGACCACAGTCTTGTCGAAATTTCCTGCCTGACTTATCTCATATTCTGCCCTTGCAATGCGTTGTTCGATGACTTCCGGTGCATCTGTCCCACGGTTTGTGAGGCGAAGACGGAGTTCGTTGATGCTGGGCGGCATGATGAAGATGCTCAGGGCTTGGTCACCGTAACTCTTCTTTATGTTCATTCCGCCATTCACGTCCACATCGAACACCACGTTCTGTCCGTCGTTTAACTGGTTCTCGACCTGCGACTTCAGTGTGCCATAGAAACGGTCGGTATAGACTTCTTCATATTCCACAAAGTCATTGCGCTGGATATGTTCACGGAATTCCTCCGGGGTGATGAAGAAATATTCCTTGCCATGTTGCTCATTGCCTCGGGGTGCACGTGTGGTGGTGGAGATGGAGAAATGGGTGTTCAGTCCCTGCTGCATGAGGAAACCAACGATTGTGGACTTGCCTGTTCCCGATGGTGCAGCAAATATAAGTAGTTTTCCGCGCTTGCCCATTTTACATTACGTTTAGCACTTGTTCCTTAATCTGTTCCAGTTCGTCTTTCATCTTCACCACGATGTTCTGCATCTCGGCTTGGTTGGACTTGCTGCCTGTGGTGTTGATTTCACGTCCCATTTCCTGTGCGATGAAACCCAACTTTTTGCCTTGCCCCTTACCGTTCTCGATTGTCTCGATGAAGTATTTCAAGTGGTTGGTCAAGCGCTGTTTCTCTTCGGATATGTCGAGTTTCTCGATGTAGTAAATCATCTCCTGTTCCAGGCGGTTTTTGTCGTACTCAACTTCTGGAATTTGTTCCAGTCCGGTGATGATGCGCTGGCGTATCTTCTCCGTACGGCTTTTCTCGTAGGGCTCGATGCTTGCAAGCAGATTTGTGATGTTTGTGATCTTTTCACGGAATTTGGCTTCGAGAGCCATGCCTTCCTGTATGCGAAAATTTACGAGCCGTTCGAGGGCTTCTTCCACGGCAGTCTTTGTGACATCCCACTCCTCGTCTCCCAATTCCTCGATTTCGGTTTTGGCAGTCACTTCGGGCATACGAAGTAAAATCTGCATCCAGTCGGTTACCGATGTAGGTTGTTTCTCGTCGAGTCCGAGCGACGATGATATTGATTTTATCTGATGGTAGTAGTCTGCTACAAGTCGTGCATTGATTGGGTTGGCACTTTGGCTTTCGCCTTTCTCCACCCACAGCACGAAATCTACTTTGCCTCGCTCCAGTTTGGCAGCGATGATGTTTCTGATTTCCATCTCCTTCTCCCGATAGAGTGGTGCAATACGTGTGGCGAGGTCCAATGCCTTGCTGTTGAGCGACCGGATCTCAACGTGAATAATCTTTCCTTTGTACTCGGCTACGCATGTCCCGTAGCCTGTCATTGATTGTATCATAATATGACTTTTGTTTTAATGATATGCAAAGTTAGAAAAAATATTTGAGGCTGGCTCTATAAATTCCACGTTTATGTTCTTTCATTCGATCCGAGTTCTACTCTTTGTGGCTTTTTGTTTTTATTCGGCATCTTCTTTTTCCTTCTTCAGTCATATAGCTCGCTATATTCCTTCAGAAAGGAAGTCGAATTTACTCGACTAAAAAGCAAAAATCCTGCAAAGGTAATTCTTGACGCCCGTCTTGATAAGTAGTATTACTTTCCCGTAGGATAAAGCTATTCGCAGTACATTATGCGGGCTTTATGCTTCAAAACATATTATGGCTGCATTTTTTTGTGTTTGAATGAATTAATGCTGAAAAAGTTTGGTGTATAAAGAAAAATGTAATACCTTTGCACTCGACTTTTATTACGAGACAGAAAACTCTTTATCAACATTGTTCACTTGTTGGACACATAGGGGGAAGGATGGAGAGTAATGACACAAGGTTTATAATTTTAGGTTTGACTTAGTAACACATTAACAAGAGGTATGGATGGATTTATAAAAGCAATTATGCATGGATGGCACTCAGTGTCTGCTCCGTTTATTCTTCGCAGATGGAAAGGACGAAGAGTAGTAGACCGTGATGGCAATTATAAGGTGCTGCATGCCTATGAGCTTGTAGGGGGGGGGTATTTGCGCCGATTTGTATTGGTATGTCTATGACACCCGACACTTGTCCGACCGCTCTCTGCGTCATAAACCAATAACAGTGTATGACAGAGTGTCTATCAACCGTATAAGTGAAGGAATCAGACGGGTTGAAACTGGTGAACTTCGTGAGGCAATCAATGA
This sequence comes from Bacteroidaceae bacterium, assembly GCA_963640465.1. Taxonomy (GTDB): domain Bacteria; phylum Bacteroidota; class Bacteroidia; order Bacteroidales; family Bacteroidaceae; genus Colivivens. The sequence continues at coordinate 53,000 of CAVHYP010000008.1, forward strand.
AATACTCAAGCCCGATTATGGTTGAGTCCGGCTTTTGTAAGTGACTGGAATGAATTGCATTTGATTGGGAAGAAATGGAATGAAACCTGTTGATTTAATGTCGGTTGTTGCAATCTCCAGTTGATATAACATGCCTTTCGACGCTATTTTGTAAAAAAATACTGCAAATTATTCGGTTGAAATCGACTCTACATTAAGATAATGTGTAATTTTGTCGGAGAAGCAAAGCGTTGTGCGCCGTTGTGCGCGTGTGTAGTAAGAATAATGAAACTATAAAATAACAATTAAATTAGAAACATGAAGAAACTATTTACTTCCGTGCTCATGCTGTCAATGGTATTGGCAGGCATGAATGTATTCAATTCATGTAAGGACTATGATGAAGATGAATACAACGACATGTTGGTGTCAATGAACAAGAATGATGCCGACTTGCGAAATCTGATAAGCACAAATTACCACAACTTGAAGGTAACAGCTGATTCTCTCGGTAATGTTCTGGTTCTTTGCCAGCAGAACTGCAGCACCAAGTTTGAGAACCTTAACGCTGCAATCAAGGACAGAACAAAAATCACTCAGGACAGCCTTAAGCTACTGGCTAATGACATCGCCAATCTGAAGACTGCAGACCAGGTGCTTCAGAAGAATATTGATGGTGTCAAGAATACTTTGAGCAAGGTTGACAGCATCTTGGGCGACAGCATTGACGTTGTAGCCGGTCAGGTGAAAGTCAACACTAGCAACATCGTAACACTGTTTGACGTGGCACATGTCCTCGACAGCACAATCAATGTTATGCAGGCTGACATCAAGACTCTTTACGTTAACGACGAAAAGATTAATACACGCATCGATTCTTTGTCAAGCGCAGTAAACAGCAAGTTCCTTACAGTCGAATCAAACCTTGACAAAGTTGCAAAGACTGCAAATGAAGCTCTCGAACGCGCTATCAACGATTCATTGTGGATTGAGAACTTGAAGTCAACTGTCAATGATGTCAACGGCCGTATCGACAGCCTTGCAAAGGAAACCAAACTCGACAAGGAAAATCTTGCCAACTATATCACTTCAAACAATGCACGTGTTGATTCAGTTGCAAGCGTTACAGATGGTCTTGCTACCCTCATCAGCAATGTACGCAGTGACTTCGAAGCAGCAGACAACCTCCTCAAGAAGCAGGATTCACTCCTTTTGGTTTCAATCAACGCACTCAAGACTACAGTAGACGGCATCAGCACTACAGTTGATGGTCTCAACACCACAGTCAATAACCTCAAGGATGTGAAGATTCCGGAGATTGAATCAAAACTCAACAACCTTGCAGCAAAGGATGATGCACTTGCAAACTCAATCGATAGCCTTGCTCAGGTTGTAAAGGCAAACGAAGATTCAATTGCAGAAATCAACTCTAAGATCAACACAATCTCAGGACGTCTTGACAAGATTGACAATGCTCTCAAGAGTCTTATCACTGGTATCATCGTTCAGGGTACATACAACCCAGTATTCGGTACAGTTTCTCTCCCGGTAGGTATCAGCTCAAATGTCCTCATCGCTTACTATGGCAGCAATGACAACCCAATTGTATTCCCAACAACTGCAACTGCCAACTATGTGAAGAACTCAGACCAACTTACAGATGCTGACTGGAACATGATCAGCTCTGGCCTGACTACATACGACAAGAACGGCAACAGCGTGCTCTTCAGCGAAACTGACGACAATGCCGGAACAATCTACGTAACAGTTAACCCTAACACAGTAGACTTCGCTGGTCAGCAACTTACCCTTGTCAACTCAAAGGACGAGGAGTCAGGCGTGAAACTGACTACATTGAAGAAGGAGAACGACACAGAACTCAAGTTCGGCTACACTCGTGCTGCTTCCAACAACGGTTTCTATTCAGCTAAGGCAAGCGTTTCAAAAGACGCTATCGACAATGTGAAGATCAATATCGAATCTGGCTTGAAGTCTGCATTCAAGAATGTTCTTACTGAGCGTTCTGTAGCAAGTGTCGCTACATTGGCAGGCAAGCTCTACAACCAGTTCGATGGTGTTGCAACTGCAAATGCAGTCAAGGCTTCATGGACTGACTATAATGGTGAACACAGCGTTTACTCACAGTACGGTATCGCTGCAACTGCAATCAAGCCTCTCTCATTCAAGTTCCTCGAGGATGTGAACTATACTAAGATTCCAGGTTATCAGCGCGTTTGGAACTTCATCGATGATGTTGTAGGTGAATTCAAGTCAGCTGTTACTTCAAACTGGCCAACACTCAACACTCTTACTGCTCCTACAATCAGCAGCATCGACATCGACAATGCTGTAAGCGATGTATTCAACATCAAGATTGAGTTTGACCTTCCTTCAGGATATTCCGGTACAGTAGGTGAGGACGGCTATCTCGCAGTTTATCACACATCAACTGGAGGCCTTGCAGGTTATGTGAAGGCTGGTACAATCAATTATGATGCAACTAACGACAAGTGGGTGATGTCAGTCATGAGCAACGACCTTCGTCCAGAGGTACAGGAGATGTACAACCGCCTCAAGACATCTATCAACACAGCTCTTGACAGCAGCAACGCCAGCTTGGCTGATTTCGTTGACCAGGTTAACGACATGCTGGATCAGATTAATAATATAGAGTCAGACCTCACAAACGCTACTACTAACATCGAGAACAAGCTCTTCTCTTACCTCGACAAGGTGAACAACAAACTTTGCAATGTCATCAACAATGCAAACGCACGCATCCAGCCAGTGCTCGTAGTATCCGACAATGCAGGAACTCACTTCGGAAGCAAGGCAAAGAACGCTCCTTCTGTAGCTAAGTCAGCACAGATTACCCTTCATCCAACTACCTACACTGCTGAAATCGTTGCTCCAGCATTCAAGAAGCACGTTGCTTGTACAAACGTTTACAATGCCAGCTCAAGTGCTCAGGCAGGCAATGCTGCATGCAAGGCTGCTCTTGATGCAGTAAATGCCCAGAGCCAGGTAAACGAGGTTGTAGAAGGTACAGTCCGTTCTATTCCTGTAACACTGAAGTCAGGATATGTATATGAGTTCTCTTATTCAGCTCTCGACTATCAGGGAAAGATCTCAATGCACAAATACTATGTACAGTATTGATTTTGAGTACACCTTATTATATTAATAGTAAAAACGTTTAGAACTATGATAAAGAAAGTATTATTTGCAGCAGTGATGTCACTCTCTTTCTTGGGTGCATCGGCTCAGGAACAGGAGCAAAAGACAATCGAGGTCTTCAATCCTCATTGGTATGTTCAGATACAGGGTGGTGCTCAGTACACTGAAGGTGAGCGCGCATTCAAGCATCTCATCTCTCCAAATGCACAACTGGGTGTAGGCTACAACTTCAGTCCTGTGTTTGGTCTGAGATTCTCTGTCAATGCATGGCAGAGCAAGGCTGGATCAGAGATTGAGAATGTTGAATACGGATGGAAGTGGAAGTATGTAACTCCAGCCATCGACGCTACATTCAACCTTTCAAATGCATTGTTCGGCTACAACCCGACAAGAGTGTTCAACTTCTCAGTATTCGCAGGTATTGGTTTGAACGTGGCATTCGACAACGATGAGGCTGCAGACGTCAACAACCAACTCGTTGCAACATATGGAAGCGTAAACCGTCCTTCGGAGGACCAGTGGCTGCGCTACTTGTGGGATGGTACAGCATGCCGTCTTAACGGACGACTTGGTTTTGCTGCCGACTTCCGCGTAAGCGACCGCGTGTCACTCGGACTCGAAGGTCAGTTCAATATGATCAACGACCACTACAACTCAAAGAAGGCTCCTAACCCAGACTTCTACTACAACCTCCTTGCCGGTGTGAAGATTGCCCTTGGCAAGACCCACGTCACCAAGACCATTGAGTGTCCGGCTCCAAAGGTAATCGAGCGTATCATCGAGAAGACTCCGGCTCCAGTAGAGAAACCAGCCCAGGTTGTCGAGAAGATTGTTAAGGACCCAATCCGTCGTGATGTATTCTTCACAATTTCAAGCACTACAATCAGTAAGGCTGAATTGGTAAAGGTGGAGGAGATCGCTGAGTACCTCAACAAGTACAAGGATGCAAAGGTAAGCATCACTGGCTATGCTGACAAGGGCACAGGCAATGCAACAATCAACAAGGGCCTCTCTGAGAAGCGTGCACAGATCGTTGCTGACACACTCATAAAGAAGTTCGGTATTTCTTCAGATCGTATCAAGGTCGATTCAAAGGGTGACACAGTTCAGCCATTTGATATCGAAGAACAGAACCGCGTGAGCATCTGTGTAGCTGAATAAAGAAAGTTATTGTAGAGTTAATAGTGCTTGTTCCTGGACTTGCTTCGTGAGGAAAGGAACAAGCTTTTTAGTTTAGTCTAGTATGAAACGACTCGGAATTATATTATTGCTTGCAATGGTAACTATATTGGCTGACGCTCAGCTGACGGGTAGCGGTTTCTATAGGGTCAAGAACTATGGAACTGGTAACTACTTCAGAGTGTGCGACAATACAGGAAGCATCAATTATGCTGCCACCACTGCAGATATGGCAGCCATACAATTGTGGAATGGACTCGATGCCTCTGTGTCAGAACCCGGTTCTGTGCTTTACTTCGAGAACAAGGGAGGCAACTACTGGGATATCACGTCGCAGGGCACGGGTGTCCACAAGATTATCGGACGTTATGTGGAGATAAAGTCTACTGGAACCAAGGACAACTTAACCTTCTATCAGGTCAGTGCCACAGAGAGTGGCGTGACACTTTATCTTAGCGATGCCGGTAGCTGGGGCGGAGACTTCAATACACTTGGCACTACGGGAAAGGGCGCTGCCCGTCGTTGGTTGGTTGAACCGATAAACGCATCCACTGACTCGTACTTCGGTGTCGCACCGAGTATAAGCACCGGTGGCAAGTACTATACCCCTTTCTATACCGACTTTGCCTTTTCCTTCGCTTCTTCCGGTATGAAGGCTTACTATGTGAGCAAGGTTGATGGCGATATAGCAGTATTGTCGGAGGTGTCGACAGAAGTCATTCCGGCTTCCACACCTGTAATCATTGAGTGCTCGTCTGCCGACAAGTCAGACAACAGGCTCAATCTGCTTACCGGGAAGTACAATGCTGTATCGGACAATGTCTTGAAGGGAGTTTATTTCTGCAATGAGTTCCGCGAGAATTCGAAGGATGCCATCACTGCGTTTGATGCTTCGTCGATGCGTGTGTGGGGCGTCAATGCAGAAGGAAAGCTGACCCTTGACTCTGAGACCTCTGCTTTGCACGTCAACTGGTGGGGAGACGATGGCATCCGCTACCTCAATGCTAACCAGTCATACTTGCCAGTTGCTCCTGGTACTGCATCTGAGATGACACTGATGACGGAGAACGAGTATGCAGAGTACAAGATCTCGATGGAGAAGAAGCAGGAAGATGTCAATGGAGACGGAAAAGTCGACACTCAGGACGTACTCGATGTATACGATGTGATGAACTCAGCATCTGATGCAGACGGAAAGCATGACGTCAATGGTGACGGCACTGTCGACACCCAGGATGTCCTCACAATCTACGAGTATATGAGAGTGGAGTAATTTGTTCCAATAAGTCAAAGAGCGCAAAGTGAAGTTAGACTTTCGTCTGATTCTTTGTTTTTCTGTCCCTTTTGTCGGTAGGTACATCTGGGGGCTTGGTCGGGGCTCCAAATTTCTCTGACCGGGAAAAAATTTTTTCAGACCGGGAAAAAAAAATTCTCTGACTGGGGAGCAATTTTGTCCTCTCCGGAGAGGGCTTTGTGAATCACGG